>DCUN01000121.1 GCA_002327225.1 Desulfobulbaceae bacterium UBA2213 | reverse complement strand
GCCATTGCCTGTAAATTTCCAGCCATCCAGACGACGACACGGTTGATAGCCGTTGACTTCCAGGTGGGCCGCACCGGTGCGGTGACCCCGGTGGCTCTGCTTGAGCCGGCGGAGGTCGGCGGTGTCACGGTGAGCAGGGCCACCCTGCATAACCGTGATGAGTTTGAACGCAAGGATCTGCGCATAGGGGACACTGTNNCTGATACAAAGGGCTGGCGATGTTATCCCCGAGGTGGTAAAAGCCATTGTCGAAAAACGGGATGGCAGCGAACAGCCCATCGTCATGCCGACAACTTGTCCTGTTTGCCATCATGCCCTGGTCAAGGCGGCAGGAGAGGCGGTGACCCGCTGCGTCAATCCCCACTGTCCGGCCCAACGTATGCGCGCACTCATCCATTTCAGCTCCAAGGCCGGGCTCGATATTGAAGGACTGGGTAAAAAAAGCATGGAACAGCTTTTTACCCTGCAGCTGGTACGGGACATCCCTGACATCTTTACCTTGGAGCATGGACAACTGGCCGGCCTGGAAGGCTGGGGAGAGAAATCCACCGACAAGGTGATTGCGGCCATCCAGGCGGCAAAAAATCCGCCGCTGGGAAAATTTCTTGGCGCGCTTGGTATTCGCTTTGTCGGTGAGGTGACCGCCTCTCTCCTGGAAGAGGCCTTCCTGTCTCTCGACTCGCTCATGGCTGCCTCCCTGGATGCCCTGCTCGAGATTGAAGGGATAGGAGAGCAGGCAGCCCGAAGCATCCGAGATTACTTCAGCGACCCCGAGGTCCGTGAGATGTTCGCCCGGCTGCAGCAAGCAGGAGTCGCGCCGGAGGCCGGCCGGCGCACTGGCGATGGGCAGGTGCTCAGCGGGAAGGTGATCCTTTTTACCGGCACCCTGGCCACCCTGTCACGGACAGAGGCCAAAAAACTGGTTAAAGACCATGGCGGACAGATTGCCACCACCGTCACCCAGAAACTGACCCACCTGGTCGCCGGTGAAAAGGCTGGCTCAAAGTTGAAAAAAGCCAAGGAACTTGGCAAGATCATCCTGACGGAAGAAGAATTTCTCCAGATGATTCAACCATTGATGAACGTGTAGCAACTCATCCCGCGAAAGCGAGCTGAAAAATCAGGTCGGTCGGCTGGGTCATCGTTTTTGCCAGAAATTGTTTAATCCGGCAGAAAATTTGCTCTTTGAAAACCGTAAAAGCGCTCATCAGTGAAAATNNCCCACTGGCCTTGAGTTTGACGCAATACCCCACCTTATTCAAGCCACGAATCCGAAGTTTCTTGATTCCGGTTCGTCTGGCAATCTCTGAATTGGTGGCTTCGATGCCGGATCGGTAGCGGTATTTTTCATGAAATTCCGCTGTCTGCTCAAAGGCTCGCCGTCGCAGGAGGCGGATGTCTTTATGGCGGTAGCGAAGATAACGCCCTTTCTTGGCTTGGAGGGTGGGGCAATCGCAGCCCTTGTCGCAACCCTCGCAAAGATCCTGCGGGAAACAAGCGCTGATCCGCTCTTTTGCGGTATTGATGTTAATCCGACAAGGAGCATGCCCGGCCGGACAGGAGATAACTTCGCCATTGTCCGCAAAAGCGAACATGTCGAGACTGATCTTCTTATCGCCCTTGAGGGCGCCGATGGCGGGAGCTACTAAGGTGGTGTTTTTCTGGTCGGCAAAACCACAGTTGTCGTCAGAGCCGTAAACGGTATCTGCCAGCAACAGCTCGGGCTTTTGCCCCTGCTTCTCGACCTGGTCGAGCATCGGCTTGAGTGCCTTGGCATCGCTGTGATGGGCAGGCTCGGCTTCGGCGTAGGTGATAAGAGCCAGGGGCCGCTTGCCGTCTTCTTCCGCTGCGGTAGAATAGGTTTCGGCCAACTGCACCTGATAACCCTTGCCCTTGTGGGCATCATATCCGGCATCAGGGTCGGACGGATTCTGCAGGGAAGAAGAGGATATCTCCTTGTTTGCCCTGACGGTCATCACCGATGGCTGATCGTTGTCGGCGGCGGGCTTCACCAGGCACTGTTCCCGCAGAACCCGTGCCAGCAGTTGGTAGCTGGTCATCGATCTGACCTGGTCATCTTCCTTGAAACGTTCAACCAGCAGGAAGAGATCGTCGGCCAGTTGTTCCAAGGTGCGGGACGATTCCGAGGGCTTGACCATGGAGAATGCGTTTTTCTGCTTGCGGTCAAGATACCTGCCTGTCAGTTCAGGCTCAAGCTGGTTGAACAGGTCCAGATGGTGACGCTTGAGGTTGATCAGAAACTTCTTGATGGATTGGACAAAGATCCCGATCCGACCGAGATGACGCATGCTGGAGGTGATATGCATCGAATCCAGCCGCTGGTTGTCGGGCGACACCTTGAACTCGTCGATGAGCTTGGAGGTCACCTTGTCGAAGATGAGATCTTGAATTCCTGATTTGGTGACGAGCTCTCGCATGCTCCAGATAGTTTTCAGGCTGACATAAGCGCTTGCATCCGAGTTGTCGGTGATATCCAGGGCATAATGCCATTCGAGATTGAAGGCAAACTGCCTGACCGTCTCTTCGTCGGTAAAATCGAACATCTGCTGAATAAGCAGCGCTCCCATCATGGCATAGAGTTCCTTGGTGGGATGCCCTT
>DCUN01000025.1 GCA_002327225.1 Desulfobulbaceae bacterium UBA2213 | reverse complement strand
ATTGCCGCCACGGCGCGCGCCCTGCGGTGTTGATCAAGGTGCCGTGCTCATAGCGTTCACGGCAGGCGGAGCGGCGAATCTTGCCGCTGGAGGTCTTGAGCACGGAACCGGGAGGTGCCAGGACGATGTCGTCGGCAGGCATGCCGAGCAGATCGACAGTGAGGCGGTTGATCTCGGCGGTGATGCGGCCATATCTCAGCGACCCTTTTTTTTCGCGCGTCTCGGCCAGCACCACCAGCCGTTCCGTGCTCGAGCGCATGTCAGTGGCCGGAAATATCGCCACGCCGCCCTTGCGCACGCCGACTATCCGGCTCACGGCCTCTTCCAGCTCCTGCGGGTGGATATTATGGCCGCCGCGGATGATGATGTCCTTTTCACGGCCGGTGAGATACAATTCCCCGGCGGCGAGATAGCCGAGGTCGCCGCTCCCCAGCCACTGGCCGTCAACCAGTTGTCGGGTGGCTTCGGGATTATGGAAGTAGCCCCTGGTCGCCGATGGCCCCTGGAACTGTATGTGCCCCTGGATGCGTTCGGGAAGCTCGCGCCCGTTGGCATCGACAATGCGGATGGCGTGTCCGGGGAGCGGCCGGCCGCAGGAGACGATGCGCCGCACGTGCGCGTCGTCGGTTCGGGCGGTTTGGGCAAGAGACGTCCGGGAGAGGGCGGCGCGATCAACGTAGTCGATCAGCGGCCCGCGTCCAAGCGGTGGGAAGGCCAGTCCTACCGAGGATTCCGCCAGGCCGTAGACCGGAGTCATGGCCTTGGGGGTAAAACCATGAGATGCCAGGCGGGCGGTAAAACGATCAATGGTGTCCGGGATGACCGGTTCAGCGCCGTTGTAGGCGAGCCGCCAGCAGCTGAGATCGAGACCGTCGAGATCGTGCTCCTCGATCTTGCCTGCGCAGATTTCGTAGGCGAAATTAGGAGCCGCCGAGACGGTGGCGCGGTGGTGGTGGATGGCCCATAGCCAGCGGGCCGGGCGGGCGAGAAAAGCGAGCGGCGACATCAGCACCAGATGGAAGCCGATAAAGAGGCTGCCCATGCAGGCGCCGATCAGCCCCATGTCATGATAGAGCGGCAGCCAGGAGACGAAAATGTCCTCTGACGTGACGCCCGAGGCCTGGGCCATCGCCCGCAGGTTGGCGAGCAGATTGGCGTGGGTCAGCACCACGCCTTTGGGGTTGCCGGTGCTGCCGGAGGTGTATTGGAGAAAAGCGATTTCCTGCGCCTCGGCACGTGCCGGGAGAAGTGCCGCTGCGGGGTGGGAGAGATCGGCGACGGTAGCGACCGTGCGCAGCGAAGCGCAGTGCGCCCGCAGCAGGTGGCCAAGCGGTTTGATCCGCTCGTCAGTGATGAGCATGACGGTCTCGGCATTGCCGACGATGCCGGCGATACGCCGCATGTGCTCTTCGATTTGCGACGGGCGCGCCGGCGGGTAGAGCGGCACCGGGACGCAGCCGGCATAGAGTGCACCGTAGAAGGCGGAGAAAAAATCACGTCCGGTGGGCAGCATGATGGCGATCCGATCACCGGCATGGACGCCTTGGGCAAGCAGGTTGGCTGCCAGGGTCCGGGCGTCAAGCTGCAGCATGCGATAGGTGATGTCCTGGGTCTGCTCTTCCGTAAGATAAAGAGTGATGTGTACCCGGTCGCCGTGGTGGGCAACCCGCCAGTCGAGCATTTCGACCAGGCTGGCGATGCTGTGTGGCGGATGCTCTATCCCGCTTTTTTCCCTGCTTGCGTCCATGCCTGCTGTCCGGGCCGGAGTGGGAGAGGCTGTGCCGGATACTTCTCCCATCAGCCGCAGCAGGTCACGCGGTGTCTCGGCCTCAGCGAGTGCGGTCTCGCTCAGTCGTATTCCCAGTTCGCGCTCGATGCGGGCCAGCAGTTCTACCCGCGCCAGGCTGTCGAGGCCGAAATCGCGCTCCAGTTCATGATTAAGACCCAGATGCTTTTTGTTATCCACCCCAAGATGGAGTTCACGTGCAAGCTCCTGCACGAGAGCGAGTAACTGTTCTGCAGTGTTTGACGTGCCTGGATGATATGGGGAAGGTGGAATGTTCATGTGTATGATTCAATATTTTTCTCATAATTACTTGTGTTTCCCCCATGCCAAGGAAGCAAGGCAAACATAAAAAAGGACTGATGAAGATATTCTTTACAAGATGTTTTGCTCCACCCCGCTCTTCCCGGTATCTCCGGAACCAGGCTCTCCCGGGGCTGACCCTGTTTTCTGTAACATCGCCAGCAGCTCTGGAGAAATGGATTTGAGATGCAAGTCCGTCTGGGGAAAAGGGATATCGATTTTTGCCTCTTTGAGTTTCCGAAACAGGGCAAAATAATAATCACTGATCATCCCCGATTCGGCGTTTATCTGATTCATCCAGCACCAGGGTCTGATCGAGAAATCAAGACTGTTATCTCCGAAACCCTCAAAAAAGATACGTACGGGATGGGTGGCGTCTTCCCTGGTAACCCTGACCTCCCTGGCCGCCTCTTCGGCCAGGCGAACTACCTCAGCGGGGTCGGAGTTATAGGCGACACCAAAGGGAATCTTCAACCGACGCCAGTGATCTCCATAGCTCCAGGTATTAACCCGGCTGGAAATGAATTCAGAATTCGGGACAATGACATCTTCGCCGTCAAAGGTCCTGACAATGGTGGCCCGAATCGAGATCTTTCTGACCTCGCCGGTAACCCCTGTTTCCAGTTCCACATAGTCGCCAACCTGAATTGTCTGTTCCGTGAGCAGGATAATGCCACTGATAAAATTATTGGATATGGTCTGCAGACCAAAACCCAGGCCCACACTCAGCGCTCCAAAAATCATCCCCAACTGACTTACATTAAAACCAACGGTAGACAGGACAATGAGGATCCCAAGAACCAGCGCCGCATAATAGACAAGGGTGGTCATTGAATTGACCGCCCCAGGCGTCATGGCGGTTTTCTCAGTCAAAAGCTTCGCTGTTTTCCGGCGGATGACCTTGAGAAGGCGTACCCCGATCAACAACAAGACAAGCACTTTACAGATGCTGATCAAGGTGATTGATGTTGCACCAATGGTGAACAGGGGATACAGCAGAACGCCACTGACCTGTTCCCATTTAGTGCTCAGATAGGCTAGCCCCCAGGAAAGAAAGCGCTCGCCGCTGTCCATTCTGTTCCGCAGAAGATTCAGGATCATCTCTATTTCTTCCTGTAACTGGGTCAGGTCATGGATGTTAGCATTTATGCCGAGAATAAAGACATCCATAATCCCCATTGTCTTTTCTGCCTGGTTGGCAAGGAGCGCCTGAGAATCCGCATGAGTGGAAGATCGTACCTTATTGCTAATGGCCACCAGACGCTGGGTCAAATCAGCTCTTTCTTGAGTGGCCAGAGACAGATCCCGAACCAGAGCCTCCTTTTTTACCATCAGTTCCTGCCTGTTTTTCCGCCATGTTTCAATGAAAACAGAGGGGTTTTCTCCTTTGGATATCTCTTCATAGGCAGTGAGCCATTCCTGTCTGAACTGCACATCCTTGATCGTAAGATCGAGGTTCATCTTTTCCTGAAGAATGGCTTTTTTCCGGATTCTGATCGTCTCAAGCACCAACTCAAGCCGCTGCTTCTCGCTTTCGAGTGTGCCTGCCGCCGTCTCCTCCTTCGCCTTCAAGGTAATGGCGGAAACGGCTTTATCCAGTTTTGATTCGGCAATTACACTTTGCTTATTGAGATATAAATGTTCTGCATTCAGCTTGGCAAGACTGCTGGTGTGGCGCTCGTTCAGCGATACCAGCTTTTTTTTAAGTTCCGCAATATCATCCTTGCTGATCTTTAATTGCCCAAAAACCTGACCTGCCAGGCTCTCCGCCTCTTTGCTGACCGCACGTACATCAGTCAATGCCTTGTTCAGCTTCGGTCCTTTAAGCTGAAGAATGGCGTATTCATGTTGCAGGCTCAGCATATACGCCAAGGTTTCATAGGCCGAAACCCTGCTTTCCTCCTCTGATTTCACTTTGGCATACTGCGGCAACAAGGCCGTTAATTCATCCTTGATAGCAGCTGTTCTGGCCACTCCGTTGGCAAGATTTTCCTCGTGCAGGACGAGTTGCTGGGCAACTTTATGCTGAAAGGAGACCATCTCGGCAAAGAAGGCCAGTTTGTAGGGCGGAGAACCAGGAGATGGTGGCTGTAGAGGTACGGATTCCGGCCTGCTCAACTCAGCCTGCAGGTTTTTTAACTGAAAGGAGAACCCCTGAAAAAGATCCAGGATGGCGGTAAAAGCCATCTTGTCCTTCTCCTCTTTCACTTTCAGGATATCGGCCGTGATCAGGGCAATAAGGCCATCAATCTGGGTCTGCCTCTTACCAATAACCTCACCGATCTCTTGAACACTTCCTTCATACAGTTGTGTCTCAATGGCAGAGGGGATATCTGGCAGACCTGTCTGCTCAGCGTAAACAGAAGAGAGGAGGCAGAAGAAAAAAAGTAAAAAGAAGAAGGGGGAAAAGCGGAGGAATGACATAACGATATATTCTTATAGAGATGGAGAGAGCTGTTCTTTGTTTTTTGTGGCCTCAATTGATGACGATCACTGCATAGTTCTTGTTCTGGTAGCCAATCAACGAATTAAAGACATTGCTCACCAGCTTGACCTCCGGAATAAGTCCTGCCGGGTCGGCCTTGAGTATATGCATGGCCACGGCACATGCTTCAAATCGGACGCCTTTCTTTTTTAACACCCGGAAAAGATCGAGGGCTTCCTCATCAAGTGCATTGGTCGTCAGAAGTTTGACCGTGGGGCCGCGGAAAGCAATCATCATTTCCGGTTTAACGCCTTGCGCGGCGATTCCCTCCCACGTGTCATTAAAAAGNNGTCAAGATCGGCCACTCGCACATCGAAAATGACCTTGGCGGTTTCCAGCCCTGCCAGTGCTTCGTGACCGGCCGGTTTCTGTGCAGCGTGCAGAGGCGAAGACCAGATGAGCATGAACAGGATTATCGGCATAAAAAATCGAATGCGCATGGCACTGTCTCCAAATTATTCAGCAATAGAGCAAGGGGGAAAAATATTCTCTCTCTTCTACTCTGCCACCCTGTTGCGGAAGGTTCCCAGAGATCCAGGGTGGTGCATCTCATCAGCCATCTCCACCGTATGGCAGACGGCGCAACCGCGGTCGGCCCCCAGGGGATAGGGACTGTTCTGATATTGCAGCGGCTGCAGGTTTCCTATTTCTTTACTGTAGGCATTGTCTGCCGGGTAGAGGGAGTGCTGTGCACCATGGCATGAGGCGCAGAGCAGAGTCCCCTCCTCGCCGTATCGGTGAGCAAATAATCCCTTTCTGTCAGCGCTCCAGCTGTTAAAGGCGCTACTCGACTCGGGCGGCTGGAAGCCCACATGGCAGGTCAGGCAGTCGGGCTCCATGACCCATGGCCTCCTCCCCTTGATTGTATCCTGCGCCACTTCTCCTTTGCCGGCAAGCACGGTCAAGAGTTTACCGCTTCCCGGTTTTTGTGCCTTCTGTTCTTCTTTGAGCAGGCTTGTGGCGTGATCTGCGAGCGAGCCGTGGCAGTCTGTGCAGGCAAGGCCAAGGGTGGTGTGCAGATCATCCATGCTGCCGGTGGCACCTTCGGGCTTGCTGGCATGACAGAAAGCGCAACTGTTGGTGTCTTTATAGAGATAGGTGGCATGAAAACCATGCATGGCCGCAGAGAGATTCAGCAGGCCGGGTTGGCCCTCGGCCCCTCGGCTGCTGTCGGCATGGCACGAGCTGCAGACCACGATCGTGCCGCGAGCAAACTCTTGACTGAGCTGCGTCTTACTGCGTTTGTCGTGGATGGCCAGGATGGCGGCGGCAGTTGGCCTTGAAAGACCGGTTCGCCCTTGTTGCCGCCATGGCCCGCCGTGACAGTTGCGGCAGCCGATCTCGGTTGAGGTGCCGATCTTGAGGCGGGTGCTTGCAATCACCTTGCCCGTGTGTACGGCCTCAATCTCTGCCAGAAGATAGGGGCGGAAATCCTTGTCAGCCGGGGGGATTGCAGGCAGCATTGCCTCAAAGGCCGTATCGACCGCGGTCATGTGCCCGACAAGAACCCCTGTATCGGTGTTAATCCGGTAGCTCACTTCGATGTCTTCAGTCAGGAGAGCGGGTGCTTCTCCCCGCAGGATTAGCTGGGCGCGCAGGGTGGGTGGGGCAAAGGAAAAATCAATGCCGGACTGTTCCGGTTCGGAAGAGAGCACCATGCCTGTGTCGCTGCTGGCGAGGATCATATAGTCGGCTGTCTCACGGTTAAATGGGGCCGGGGTAATGGTCTCTTTGCTGATGTGCACAGGGCTGTCGACGACTCCCTGCACAAGATGTCTGGTCAGGTAGTCAGCAAGTACACCCTGTTCTTCCTCGTTGCCGGCAAAGGGAGGCATGTAGGGATTGGCCGTACCCATGGTAGCGAGGAAGGAGCGCATGCCTGCAGGAGAAAAACGTCTGGCCAGGGGCAGAATATCATTTAAGGGCCCGCCGGCGGAGTGGCAGGGCAGGCAGAGCAGGGTGAACAGTTCCTTGCCTGCTTCCATGCGGTTGTCCGGGGTTATGGTCTTGTTTTTGACCCAGCGGGCGGAGGCGAGAACCCCTGTTTCCTGGATCTTCGTCAGCTCCGCTTTTTTGATTGAGGTGGAATACATGTAATCGTGAATGATATAGGGTTTGCGTCCTTTCTCGCGGATAAATTCAAAAGAGCCGAGATAGAGGAAGCCAAGGAGCAGAAGCATCCAGGCCAGAGGCTTACGAATGGCCTTTGGCCGGAGAACGGCCATGGCCAGGCCGCAGGCGGTGATCGTGGGTGAGAGCCAGATGAAAAGGTTGAGCAAGGGTTGCATCCCCGGCATCCTGGTGAAGATCATCTCCTGCTGGGCCGGCGGCAGCGCGGCCTTGTACCACAGGGCTGAAGCCAGCAGCAGGAACAGGGGCGGCAGCAGCCACAGTCCGCAGTAGCGGACCATTGTGTGGCGGAGCCCGGCGTCCTTGATGTTGGCACTGGTCAAAAAGCCAAAGAGTCCGGCAATCATCACCGCCATGAAGGTGCGGAAGAAGAGGGCCGGCCAGAAGGTGGGGTTGAAGAAGCCCGACCAGAAATCACTATTGTTCAGCCACTCCCCCGGGGTGAGCATGAAGTCGATGATGCCGTTGATGACAAAGAGCGACATCCAGGCGCAAGCAAAATAGATCCAGCCCAGGATCAGGTGGTTCCGTGGGCTCAGCCGGTCAAAGGTGTAGTAGTAAAAGAGCAGGGAGACAATCTCGGCCAGGAAAAAGACCCACTCTATGGCCCAGCCAAAGACGAAAATATGGATCAGAGTGGAGGTTGCGGCAGGATTGAGCAAGGCAATGGTGAACCAGATACCGACACCGGTCATGCCGCCGAGGACCATGGTCAGCAGGAGGAAAAATTTGGTGTGTTTTTTTGTGTAGGCCAGGATCTCAGCCGAGCCTTCACGCAGGGCCTTCATCTCGGTCAGAACCAGAAAGAGGCCGCCGCCCACGGCAAAGTGGGAGATGTAGACATGGACGATGGCGATGATGGCAATGAGCAGGCCGCCGCCAAAGGCGTCGAGGTGCCAGATTGGATAGTTCATGATCGCATCTCCTTGTCAGTAAGGACAAGCTTGATCATCCACCAGATCAGCAGGAGGCCCGCTGCAAAGATCAACAGGAACAGGATAAAGGGTGAATATTGGGGCACGACCTCCAGATCCGAGGTCGAAAACCAGGGGGCAAGGGTTTGCCTTCGTACCAGTTCCCGGACTGCCACCATGCAGATGATGGCCCCAAGGACGCTGCCTGCAGCAGGGCGAACGCGGTGCTGCAGGCCGTAGATCAGTGAAAGGATGGCGGCTGCAATTCCGGCCAGAAGAAAAATGAGGAGGAATGCGCCAGTAGCTCCAGTGACGGTGCGTATGGAGGTGGGAAGGCTGCCAAAGTACCAGGTGCCGACGCCAAAGTTGGCGATGGTGGCATAGGAAAACCAGTTCATGGCCGAGGGAATAAGGCTTGCCGCCGCACTATTGCCGCGTCTTCTCTGCCAGTCATGGTAGAGACCAAGGGTCAGTCCGCCGACTGCTACTGAGGCCAGAACTGAATGCAGATAGCGGGGCAGCAGGGTTATGTCTGCAAAGTTCAGCATCATTCCTTCCGGATGATCAAAATAGCGGAGCCAGCTCTCAGGGCTGACCATCAGGCTCATATTATTGGTGAAGAAAAAGGTGATTGTCAGCAGGAAGAGGGCAATACTACCGCTGATCAGGGTGTGCAGACCGGACAGTCTGGTAAATTGCAGATTATAGATATAGGTCGCGTAGTAGGCAAGAATGAGTAACCCCACAATAGAGAGCCAGAATATGGCCATAAGTACGGAACTTGTGTACATGAAGTGGCCGTAGAGAACCTGGAGAAAGAGCAGGGGGGCAATGCCGAAGTTGACGGTAAAGGCAATGGTAAAGGGCAGCTTCTGGGAAATCAGCAGGGTGTCATCCGGTAGGGAGTCCTTGAAGGCATGGTTGCAAAAGGCGATGATGGCCCAGCCGAGCATGATATTCATCACCAGCAGATGGAGGAGAAAGGTGGTGGACAGCAGGAGCTGAAACCAGCCCCAGGGGACTGGCAGTAGATCCGGGGTGGGAATAAGGTGGGCCGGGTTCATGATGCCTCCATGGTGTATGTTGCCGAGGGTGAACTGTTTCTTTTATTCTTAATTTCTTATTATGGAGGAAATGGAAGGAAAAAGCAAAATAATAAATGAGAAAAATTCTTGTTGACTTGAGTAAACGTGGTATGTATAAGACTAATAATATCTTATTTATATTGTTTTTTGAGGGCTGCTATGAGATTAACGCGTGCAGGAGAATATGCCATCAGGTGTATGGTCTATCTGGCCTTCAAGGGCCAAGGGGTTTTGGTGGCCCGACAGGAGGTTGCCGTCCAGGTGGATATCCCCACTTCTTTTCTGGCCAAGATTGTTCAGGACCTTGGCCGGGCCCATCTGATCGAGATCCGGCAGGGGCCGAAAGGTGGGTATGTTCTGATCAAGGATCCTGCCCGGATCACCCTGCTCGAGGTTGTTGAGGTGATGATTGGCAAGATTCAGCTCAATGATTGTGTGGGCCGGCCTGAAACCTGTGCTGCCAGCACGCATTGCCGGGTGCACAGGGTCTGGGAGGATGCCAGCGCTCAGTTGCGGCAGCATCTTGCCGGCATCACCTTTGCTGAGTTATGCAGGAACGGGACTTGTCTTCCTGTTTTTTCTGTGCATAATAAAAAGAGTTAAGGGTGGTTTTGTTCGCTTAATATCAAAACAGCTGGAGGAGAAATATGTCGCATCCGTTAGCAAATGTGTACATTTTTTATCGGGACGGCTTCAGGTCTATGACTGTGGGCAGGACTCTATGGAAGATTATCTTGATCAAGCTCTTTGTCATGTTTGCAGTTCTGAAGCTGTTTTTTTTCCCGAATTACCTCAATACCAATTTCCAGACAGATGAACAACGGGCCGACCATGTCCTGGAACAGATTATCAGGCCGGCGGTTCCAAATTACTAATAGAGAGGAGGTGTGATCAATGGTTGATGTAGATCTCAGTTTGGTGAACTGGTCGCGGGCGCAATTTGCCATGACGGCCATGTATCACTGGATTTTTGTGCCCCTGACCCTGGGGCTATCTTTTTTGCTGGCCATGTTTGAGTCGTTGTATGTCCGTACCGGTGACGAGAAGTGGAAGGCGATCACCAAGTTCTGGATGACCCTCTTTGGCATCAACTTTGCCATTGGGGTGGCCACGGGTATCATCCTCGAGTTTCAGTTCGGCACCAACTGGTCAAACTATTCCTGGATGGTCGGTGATATCTTCGGAGCGCCGCTGGCCATTGAGGGGATCTTTGCCTTCTTCCTCGAGGCAACGTTCTTTGCGGTGATGTTTTTTGGCTGGAACCGGGTGTCTAAAGGCTTCCATCTTTTTTCTACCTGGATGGTGGCAATTGGCTCCAATCTTTCGGCCGTGTGGATTCTGGTGGCCAATGCCTGGATGCAGAATCCGGTCGGCATGGCCTTTAACCCTGAGACGGCCCGTTTTGAGATGGAAAATTTCTGGGCGGTGATCTTTTCACCCGTGGCGGTGTCCAAATTCACCCATGCAACCAGTTCCGGTTTCCTTCTGGCGTCTCTTTTTGTGATTACTGTCTCTTCCTGGTACCTGATGAAAGGCAGGCATATTGAGATGGCGAAAAGATCCATCGTCGTGGCCTCGGTTTTTGGTCTGCTCTCTTCGCTTTATGTGGGCTTCACCGGTGATCAGTCGGCCTTTGAGGTCGCCCAGAAGCAGCCGATGAAGCTGGCCGCCATTGAGGGTCTGTATACGGGGGAACAGAATGCCGGGCTTGTTGCCGCCGGGATTCTCAATCGTGACAAGAAGCCAGGGGATTCTCTGGACCCCTTTCTTTTTGAGGTCAAGATCCCGGGCCTTCTTTCTCTGCTCGCTAATCGGACCTCGGATTCCTTTGTGCCGGGTATCGACGACCTGGTGTACGGCAACAGCGAGCAGCAGGTCATGGGTGTCGCTGAAAAAATGAAGAAAGGACAGATGGCGGTGGCTGATCTTGCCGCCTTTAAACAGGCGCGTCAGGAGAAGAATGAGGACACAGCCGGTGAGGCCCTGAGCAGATTCAACGTCAATAAGGAGTATCTTGGCTACGGCTATCTGAGTAGTCCGGAAGAGGCTGTACCGCCTGTAAGCACGGCCTTTTATTCCTTTCATGTCATGGTGGTCCTCGGTACGTTCTTTCCGGTGCTCTTTCTGGCCTATCTCTTTTATGCCCTCAAAGGAAAGATTGTCGAGGTTCGCTGGCTGCTGCCTCTTGGCCTGAGTTCCTATTTCCTCGGTCTGGTGGCCCAGCAGATGGGCTGGGTTGTGGCCGAAGTGGGTCGTCAGCCTTGGGCGATTCAGGGGTTGATGCCGGTAAAGGTGGCGACCACCAATATTGCAGTCGGGAATGTGCAAGCGACTTTTTTTATGTTTCTGGGGCTTTTCACCCTGCTGCTTATCGCCGAGATCAAGATTATGCTGAAGCAGATTTCCATCGGACCGGAGGGCGTTTAAGATGATATCAAACCTTGATTATGGAACCTTGCAGCAGATATGGTGGATCATCTGCAGCCTTGTCGGTTCATTGTTTCTCTTCCTTACCTTTGTTCAGGGCGGCAACACCCTGCTCTGGCAGGTGGCAAAAAACGATGTGGAGAGCGCTCTGGTGATGAATTCCCTGGGACGTAAATGGGAAATGACCTTTACCACCCTCGTTCTCTTTGGCGGCGCCCTTTTTGCTGCCTTCCCCAAATTCTATGCCACCAGCTTCGGCGGGGCCTACTGGGTCTGGATGCTGATTCTCTTCACCTTTATCGTCCAGGCCGTCAGTTATGAATACCGGAAAAAACCTGGCAATCTTCTTGGTGCCAGGGTCTATGAGTCCTTTCTGCTCATTAACGGCACAGTTGGCGTGCTTTTGATCGGCGCTGCGGTCGGCACCTTCTTTACCGGCTCAAACTTTACTCTGAACGTCTATAATCAGGTAAGCTGGACCCACCCCCTGCGTGGACTTGAGGCTGCCTTTTCGCTCTTTAATCTCTCCCTTGGCCTCTTTCTGGTTTTTAATGCCAGGGTGCTGGGGGCCATGTATCTGCTCAACAATATAAATTTTTCAGCCATGGATCTCTTTGAGGCACGACTGCGCAAGGCGGTATGGATCAACTTTCTCTGCGCCCTGCCATTCCTCCTCTATGTGTTGATTTCTCTCTTGCTGATGCAGGGATTTGGTGTCGATGAGTCCGGGGTCGTTTCCATGGTTGCCAACAAATATCTCTCGAATCTGCTGGCCATGCCGCTTGTTCTTGGTCTTCTGCTGGCGGGTCTGGTGCTGGTGATTCTGGCTGTGCTGGCCACGGCCTTCAAGGGAAGCGATAAAGGGATCTGGCCGGCCGGACTGGGGACCGTGCTGGTTGGTCTGGCGCTCTTTTTTACGGCTGGCTTTAATAATACGCCTTTTTATCCTTCAGTGGCTGATCTTCAGTCCAGTCTGACGATTTTCAATGCCTCGTCAAGTCCCTATACTTTGATGGTCATGACCTATGTGGCCTTGGGAATCCCTTTTGTCCTGGCCTATGTGGTCTATGTGTGGAGGCAGATGGATTCCCGGAAATTGGCGGCCGATGAAGTCGGCACCCACGAGTCGTATTGAAGAAAAGGCAGAAGGCGGGGATAGGGGTCTGAAACAGATGCCGTCCCTGTCTTTTTGAAGAAACTGGTTTTTTGGAGGTAGAGAGATGACTGCTGTATTTATTTTTTCCTGGATTGCCTTGATCTTTGTTTCCTATAAAGGGGCAATTCTGGCCCTGGATAAGGCCGGCCTGCTGTAGATCAGCAGGCTCCTGTTGTCGGCGTAGATTCCGGTCCGCTTTCTTCTGAGTAGTTACTTATAATCGAGTTTTCCTATACGCAGAGGCTGTTATGGACGGACAATCACAAAAAATCACCCTGCTGGGCTCCAATGTCAAGATTCGTAATCTTCCCATCAAACAGGTCAGTTTGATGGAAGAGGGGAGTCTGCCGGCCTATGGCTATAATCCGGGTGACCATATTGAGCTGATGGCCGGCGACGTCTCCGTCGAGTATGGCCGCCTGGAGCAGTGTCTGACCTGGCTTGCCGCCTATGTCGCCGAATCTGATCTCAACCCGCGAATTCATTCGGTCTCCTATGGAGAACAGAAAGATATCTTTCAGATATTCCGCAAGCAGAGCGGTGTGGAGATGGAACGCGAGGATCATGGCTGGTTCATGGTCAATCAATATCTTCCGGCCGGCAGACGGGCCAAGAGTGCTGAGCCTTTTCGCATTGACGACAGCAACCGGGAGGTTTTCAGCAATAATAACGGCTTGATTGTAATCGACGATTCCGGCTGTCCCCCCCATCTGACGGCGGCGGATTTCGGCCGCAATCCCGATGCCTGGGTGATTGCCATGGGCATCAGCATGGCCCACTGGCGGAGTTGGGCCGAGATGTGCGG
>DCUN01000091.1 GCA_002327225.1 Desulfobulbaceae bacterium UBA2213 | reverse complement strand
GCGCTCACCGCTGGCGTCCTTTTCTATCAGCATCTTGTGGTCAATCCCAGAGATCTGTCGCGGATTCAGGGTTCTTTCTTCTCTCTGAACGGAGTGATCAGTCTCACCCTTTTTGCTGCCACCTGGCTTGCACTGTTCACTGCGATATCTGAGTAATTGAACTCATCTTGGCCGATGAAAACGGTATGAGGTAGTGGTAACTCTCACCCCGATGTAAGGCACTAAAAGTGTGGACACATCTTGATGACGTCCTGGGTGTTGACAGGTAAATAAAGTTTCCTGTTCTACTCTTTTATTTCAGCAGCAAAAAATTAATAATAGGGACCGTGATGTTTGCTTTGTCATCGGCGCGGAGTTGCTCAGGCGTGAGAACAGATACGGTCTGACTTGATGTTGCTGTTGCATTGTGATCATCCGTCACCCTGAGGGTTACCGTGTAATGGGCGTTTGCAGTAAAGGTGTGCTGAGGTGAAACACCGTACGCTGTTGAACCATCACCAAAGCTCCAAAAATATTCACGTATAGAGCCATCATGGTCACTTGAACTGGACCCATTGAAAGCAACCTTGAGCGGTGATATACCGGAAATTGGAGTAGCGACAAACAATGCCACCGGTGGCTGATTTTCCTGCTCCGGTGCTGCACTTATAATAACAGGGGTACTGACCTTGTCGGTTAGACCAGCGTTATCGTTGACTGTAAGGACAGCGTGATAGGTTCCCGGTGTACTGTAAGTGTGAGTCACTGCCGCGCCTTTGTCAACAGCACCATCACCAAACTCCCAGAAGTATGAGATGATCGGTGGTTGCGCAGTGGTTGAACCACTTCCGTCAAATTGCACTGTGAACGGGACATTGCCTACGGCGTTGGAAATGGAAATAAACGCAGTAGGGTTTGCGATGGGATCCTGAGGTGGAACTGCAGGATTGGTGACGTCTATCTCAATGCTGGCCTGGTGAGACAGGCCATTTCTATCCTCAACAGTAAGCGTGGTCGTATATGTACCTGAAGATTGGTAGATGTGTGACGCGGTAGAACCGGTTGCTGTCTTGCCATCACCAAAGGTCCAGGAATAGGTACTGATCGTTCCTGTCGAAGATGTTCCATCGAAGTGAAGCGAGAAAGGTACCTCGCCCGTCTGGCTGGCTGTGACAATAATGGCGACAGGCTCAGTTGCAGGTACAATAACCGAGACGATTGTTGAGAAATCGCTTTCTTCGTTACCGTTGAAGGCTGTCAAAGCAAAAAAATAAGTCGTGTTATCCATCAGACCGGTGATGGTGAATGCAGTTTGTTTCCCTACATTAATTGGTGAAGGGCCTTCAAGCGCTCCTGTGCCATTAAATGGCGGGCTGGCAGCGCCGTCTATTTTGTAATAGAGTTTGTATCCTTCAACAGGTTCCGGGTTTGCTGACCAACTAAATGAGAAATCTTTTGCAGAGGCGAGTGGAGGTGCAAAGATGCAAACGAGCATTGTGCCATATGCAACGAAGCACTGAAATACATTTCTATTCTTTCGAATTTTATCTGCTACTGTAAACATATTGCACTATCCGTCATTCGTATGACTTCTTGGAAGTAACCTGAAATCAGTGTGTTGTAGCTGTTTCCTCTTATTGGATGAATCCTTTTGCAAGGTCGTATCAATTATATCTTGTGAGACAATTTTCTGCCGAATCAGGATTCCCCTGAGTCTTGCTCAGTTGCTATACTCCAATCTCAATTCTCCCGATATTGATGTACAGGAATACAATGTTGACCGGTTGAGTACAGGATGTCTGTTCAAGAAGCCCTCTCCCTTCATGATAGAGAAAAGTTCAAGGGTGACAACAAGAGCATCAGCTTCTTGAAAAAAATCAGGCAGTCCGAGCCTCAAGTATGGATAGAAGCTTTTAGTGCCTTACAGCTCATTTTCTTGTTTTTTTCACAAGAAAATGAGCTGCGAAAGGCACTTATCCCGTTTATTGGGGGTAGCTCAACATTTATTCTTAACAGTATCTCATTTCTTTACTGATAATCAAGGAGATGAATTGTTTTTTTTCTCTATCATCCTTGAGGCAGTCAAAGGATACGTACTTGATATTTTCAGTTTTAGTTCTCTGTAGTGTTCAAAACCGAGACATTTCCCTGCTGTCATATTTCATTGGCGTTGCCAGAAAAAGTGTTTATACTTATCAATTTTATGTCCCATGGTGATCAGGGATCACGCCCTGGAAAATTGCAATAACTGCATGAAAGTTCTATTTTAATGATAAGGAGAAGTGAATGAAGCTGATTTTATTGGGCGCCCCCGGTGCTGGAAAAGGAACCGTTGCCAAGTTGTTGACCGCACTCGATGGCTCTGTGCAGATTTCTACCGGTGATATCCTGCGCGGTGCTGTTCAGGCCGGCACTGAGCTGGGCCGTGAGGCGGAAGGATTCATGAAGCGTGGCGATCTTGTTCCCGATTCTCTGATCATGGGGATCATGGAAACACGATTGCAGGAACCTGATTGCGCCAAGGGCTTTCTCCTCGACGGTTTTCCCCGCACCATCCCCCAGGCCGAGGAATTGACCCAGCTGCTGGCCAAGCTCAATATCAAACTGGATATGGCCGTTGATATCGATGTGCCCCGCGATATTATCCTTGACCGTCTCTGTACCCGCAGGACCTGCGAGAATCCCAAATGTCAGGCCATCTATAATGTGAAATCCAATCCTCCCAAGGTAGAGGGGATCTGTGATAAATGCGGCGCCAAGGCTGTGCAGCGTGAGGATGAGACTGAGACGGCCATCACCCATCGTCTCGAGACCTATAACGAGAAGACTTCGCCGCTCATCGGTTTTTACCGGGAGAAAGGTCTGCTGATGAGTGTGCCTGCCACCTCCAGCGATGATGTCATTAATGCAGTGAAGGCGAAACTGAATATGTAGGATTCAGTCAGGGAGGCTGTATGGCGATTGCTGTTCAGCCTCCTCTCCTGTTCCATTTTTTAACTCAGGAATTCAGCAAGGAGCTGTAAATAAATGATTCAGGCCGTTGTGACAACTGATTTTGCAGGGCTTGACCTGGTGCATCGGGGAAAGGTCAGGGACATGTATGCTCTTCCCGGTCATGATGACAAGCTGCTCATGGTGGCCACCGACAGGATATCGGCCTACGATGTCGTCATGAATGACCCGGTCCCGGGGAAGGGCAGGATCCTGACCCAGATCTCCCTCTTCTGGTTTGAGTTGTTGGGCGATATTGTCGATAATCATCTGATTACCGCCGATGTCACTGAGTATCCCGCCGTGTGTCAGCCCTATGCTGATCAATTGCGTGACCGCTCGATGCTCGTTCGCAGGACCCAGCCCTTGACTATTGAGTGTATTGTCCGCGGCTATCTCTCCGGCTCGTTCTGGAGCGCCTATCAGCACAACCCGACAGTCTGTGGTTTTGCCCTGCCGGCCGGGATGCGTGAATCCGATCAGTTCCCCCGGCCGCTTTTTACCCCCTCTACCAAGGCGGCCCTCGGCACCCATGACGAGAATATCTCCCTTGCCACCATGGAGACAATGCTTGGCAAGGAACGGGCCCGTGAAGTTGCCGATGTCAGTATAAAATTATATAGTCGGGCAGCGGAATATGCTCGGGGGAAAGGGATTATCATTGCCGATACCAAGTTTGAGCTTGGTCTGCTTGGCGATAAGCTGATCCTTATTGACGAGGTGCTTACCCCTGATTCCTCACGCTTCTGGCCAGTGGATGAGTATCAACCCGGCCGTGGCCAGGCCAGCTTTGATAAACAGTTCCTGCGCGACTATCTCTCTACCCTTGAGTGGGACAAGACCCCGCCACCACCTAAACTTCCGGCGGAGATCCTCGAAAAGACGAGGGCCCGCTACGAAGAGGCGTTGCGGAGGCTTGTCGAAGGGTAGGTACTTGTCTTTCAGGGGGTATTCTGCGGGAGGATGAACGTCATGCTCGACTTTACGGAATATACCAAGATTTTTATTGCCTTGCTGGCAATCGTCAATCCCATTGGGGCAATCCCCATTGTCATAGCCCTGACGGCTGATGCCTCGGATGAAGAATTCCGGAGGACCACCAAGACCACGGTGATCTCTGTCCTGGTGATTCTGCTCGCCGCCCTGTTGACGGGGGAACTCCTGCTCGGCTTTTTTGGTATCAGTGTCAGTTCGTTCCGCGTTGCCGGAGGGATCCTGCTTCTGCTCATGGCCTTATCCATGCTGCATGCCCGTCAGAGTGCGATCACCTTCAGTAGGGAAGAGGCGAGAGACGGCGGCAGGGAGTCGGTGGCGGTTGTTCCCATCTCCATGCCTCTGCTTGCCGGCCCCGGGGCTATCAGCACGGTTATCCTCTATACCCAGAAAAGCAAGGAGCCTCTGCACTATCTGTTCATGGGGCTGGATATACTGTTGATTGCCCTGGTGCTGTGGCTCGCCTTTCTTGCTATCCCCTGGATTTCCAGACATACTACCCAGACGGGTATCAACATCTTCTCACGGGTCATGGGGCTGATCCTGGCCGCCATTGCCGTTGAATTTATCGCCAACGGGGTCAAGGGCTTGTTTCCTCTGCTTGCCTGAGTCGAGCAGTGTTGAACTCTTCCTGAAGGGCATGACATGGAGAATAAGGATGAAAAATCATGAGTAACATAAAGGGATCAGCAGATAGTGAGAGAATGGCCTCCATGGATCTTCATCCCCAGAGCAGTCGGAAGTTACGGTGGCTCTGGCTCTTTGCTGGGCTGTTGCTGGCGCTGCTGTTGGTTTTCGGGCGGTGGAATCGTGGAAAAACTACCGAGGAAGTGCGCTATAAAACTGCCCCTGCCCAGAGAGGTGATTTGACTGTAC
>DCUN01000064.1 GCA_002327225.1 Desulfobulbaceae bacterium UBA2213 | reverse complement strand
TTTTTATATGAAAAGCCCCAATCAGTTTAACTGATTGGGGCTTTTCTGCGTCTGAGGGAGAATTCATCAAAGAATGGCGAGTATGCAATTAAAGAGCGCTATTGTTTGTTTCTTTTGTCCATGTAGCTGCTGATATCGGGGAATCCGCTTTGGAACGAAAGTTGCGGTTGCTGTCTGCCTATTCTTTTTCTCAGCCAGTTTGAAAAGGGTTGTATGGAAAGTAGAAGGAGCATTATGGCTCCTCCCAGCTTAGCGCCATAAGGAATGAGTTCTGCCGCTTCACCAATGACGGCCTGAGGAGAGATACCTGCCATCCTGTAGAGCTGATCAACTGCCAGGCCAAAGAGTATGGCACAGCTTGACAGAATAAACAGATATCTCAACGTACTCTTTTTGCCCAGGATTCCGACCAATACGGCAAGGGATGTGATATTGGTGGCAGGACCAACGAGCAGGAAAACCAGAGCAGCGCCTGGACTGACTCCTTTCAAAATCAGGGCGGCCGCCACCGGGGTTGAGGCTGTGGCACAGATGTACAGCGGGATGCCTATAACCAGCATGACCAGCATGGAAGAAAACCCTCCATCCAGCCATCTGGTCATGAACTCATTGGGAATGAGTGCCATAATCATCCCGGCAATGAGTAAGCCTGCGAAAAACCAGATGGCAATATCCCCCCAGACATCAACCAGGGCATACCTCATACCTGCCAGTATCTTTGTCCATTTGCCACGATGGGTGGCAGGGATATCAGGAGTAGACGTCTCATCTGTCCCGCTTTGTTCCTCAACAGGGTAACTGATATCTGGGAAAACGGGCGCCAGGGCTTTGGGCCAGTCAATGATGTTCTCGATAAAACCTGCTGCTACCGCAGTGATAAAGGCGGCAACCGGCCTGATGACGGTCATGATCGGGTCGAGCAGGGCATAGCTGATGGCGATGGAGTCCACACCCGATTCCGGTGTGGAGATGAGAAAGGCAGTTGTTGCCCCCTTGTTGGCCCCTTGTTTTTTTAGGGATACTGCTGCCGGCAGGACTCCGCAGGAACAGAGAGGCAGCGGAACCCCTATGAGCGCCGCCTTTATAACCGAGCTGAATCGCCCGGAACCCAGGTGTTTCGCCACTGTTTCCGGATTCAGGAATACCTTGAGCAGTCCGGCAACCAGGATCCCGAAAAGGATATATACCGATGAATCGAGCAGCAGCAACCATGATGCCTCGACCACTGCATGTATGAGATTGAACATGAGTCCCCTTTCTCTGAAGATGTTGTTGTTTTTATGAAGTTAAATAACTCTAAGGCACTAAGGCTGCCAGATCAAGAAAGCAGATGCATTTTCCGTCAGGATTGTTCATAATGAGTCTTTCTTTATCTCTCACTTTTTTAACTTTCCGTAATTCTCGATGATACCAATAAATTTTACTACTGTCGGAACACTTTATGTGGTTGCCACCCCCATCGGCAATCTGGAAGATATTACCCTGCGGGCTCTGCGTATTCTCAAAGAGGTTGATCTCATTGCCGCAGAAGACACGCGTCATACCAAACAGCTTCTGAACCACTTTGACATCCATACGCCGTTGATCAGCTATTACCGTGAAAAAGAGGCCGAGCGGTCGGAAGAGCTTGTCCAGAAAATGCTTGCCGGTGAGACGATAGCTTTGGTCAGTGATGCCGGTACTCCCGGAATCTCCGATCCAGGGGCCGTACTGGTTAAGAAAGCCCGGACTGCCGGTATTACTATTGTTCCTTTGCCTGGTCCTTCAGCCCTAACCGCGGCCCTTTCTGCTGCCGGTATCACTGATGGCACCTTTCTTTTTCTTGGTTTTCCCCCTGCCAGAAAAGGGCAACGACAAAAGCTCCTCAGCTCCTTTGTTGATTCCTCATGGTCTCTGGTTTTTTATGAATCTCCCCATCGGATTCAGGCTTTTCTTGCTGATGTACTGGCTATATTGGGAGATCGTCAGGCTTTCTGGGGCAGGGAGTTGACTAAGCTTTATGAAGATCTGCAGGAAGGCCCGGTCAGTCATTTGCTTGAACTTGCCAGTACCAAGAAAAACAGAGGAGAATTCGTTCTGATTATTCACCCGGGCTCCAGCCAGCAAGTAACGGGTGAAAGTGTGGAAGATATTCTTCTCTGGTATAAGGAAAATACCGAACTTTCTTTGAAAGATGTGAGCCGTCGTGTCGCCAAAGATCTTGGGGTTTCCCGCTCCAATGTGTATCAAATGGCCCTTGAGCTCTGGGCCGTGAGCAAAGAGGAATCATGAAAAAAATTCGCTCCTGCGTTAGTCCGGATAATCACTTTATCTATGGTATCCATAAACCGTCCTATACGGTCTCTAATCTCAGGGGCAGTAAAAATGTTGAACGTTTAGGTTCCATTACTGGCGCTCTGGAGGGCGAGCCTGAGCTGGATAATCGGGACAATTACCCGGATGGTACTCTCTCTATTGATAAGGCCGACTGGATCTTTGAAATTCCTAACCCTTTCCCTTTTCGCGGTACTACCTTTATTGACCAGGAGTGGGCTGACGCCAGTGCTTCTGATTATGGCCGTATCTCTCTTCCGGCAAGAGAGCAGGTATCACTGAGCCGCATACTGAAAAACTCAGGTGTGCAATCAACCCTGTTCAGTCAGCTTCCAGCTGTTGTCTTGCTTACCTTAGCGACCTGTTCCACTGATCCGGAGGATCTCATTCAGCTGGCGGAACTCTGTTGTCAGATCGAAAAAGACACGATCGGGGTTCCCTGTGGTTTGAAATACTGGCGGAACAAACATGGAAGGCTCTGCCCTGTCCTCCATAACCATGCCCTGTTTGAGGCAGTGGCCAATAATCTGTTTCTGCCTGACAGCTACAAGAAAGTGATGGTTCTCAGGCCGGGTGCCCAGGGGGGCAGTGAGATTGTCGGGGAATATCAGGGGAATCGCGATTCTCATGTCTTTGAGTATCTGCGTCGTAACTCCTATATCGCAGGCGGCCATTATGCGGCCAATATGGCAGATGATGCTGTGCGTTATTCAATCAATGAGCTTACTGTCACTGACATGGAGGGCCTGCGGCACCTTTACTATCAGCGGACCTATATCCGACTGGCTGAGCAGTTAGGCCTTGATCTGCCCGCGGAACAGCAGGGAGTAAGTCCGGAACAAATGGAGACCCTGCGTCTATCGATTCTGCAAGCCCTCATTAAAGAGGAGAATGTGTCGCCTGCAACACTCTGGGGGTGGAACTTCGGCTTTGATTTTGCGGCCAGCGGCTACCGGCTCCATGCCTCCCACCAGCAGATTCATCAGCAATATGCGATGATAGCGGAGTCGGTTGCCGCTTATTCGACTGATCCTGAGAACTCCTGCGGTGA
>DCUN01000147.1 GCA_002327225.1 Desulfobulbaceae bacterium UBA2213 | reverse complement strand
TCCTGGTTGCGATCAGGACAACTGCGTTTCAACAATTTATTGACACTGATCCGCATCCGGTCAATGGAATTGGCCAGGACACCAATCTCATCCTTGGCATCAGAATGGGCACTATCACAGAGATTTTTGCCGATACTGATGTCTTTTGCCACCTCAGAAAGACGAACGATCGGCCCTACCACTCCACGATCAAGGAAAACCCAGATGGCGGCAATGGTCACTAGAAGGCAGCCAATACCAATAAAAAAGATTTTCAAAGCCGAGGATTGGGCCGTGGCCAGGGCCTGCGAAACCGAGATATAGATCATGGAGGCACTCACTGTCTCATCCATTTTCCAGTTATAGCCATGCTCTGTGCCATAGATCTCCCGCTGCTCTTCAGGTGCGATTGCCGGATCGCTATGACATTTAAGACAGAAATCCTTATCGATTTTGACCGGTTTGGCGGAATAAAAAAACTGTTCCCCGCCTTTCACTACAATCCCCTCCTTCTCCTTGGCGCTCGGGTTAGTGGCAAAATATTGGATAATCTCAAGCTCGTCGGCATCAGCCTTATTGTCCGGCCAGAGGGGATCAATCGTTGCCTGTTTGAACTGATATCCCTTTTGGGTCTCGGCAAATATGTCATATTCCATACGCTTCACCACAAACCGTGACATCAGCTCAGGAATAAACCTTTCGTTGTCGGTCACCAGCTCATCAATCAAAGGCTTCTGATATTTGCCAAAAAAAGTCCCACTCGCCTCAATATAATTAAAAAGCATTTCCCCTTTACTTCTGGCATCAGCAAGGGCGTTCTGACGACTGAGCACATAACTGGTATAGCCGATAGCAATTGTCGCCAGCAAGCTCAACACACTGATAATGGTAATAAATTTTGCACGAATCCCCATACCTTCCTCCAATAAAACATCATTAATAAGACTGCAGTCACCCCAGTCGCTCACCTGGAGACCTTATGGTCTTCCAGTATCATCAATCACCATATCATGCCTGCGAGCGAAAAGGAAATTAGAAAGTAAAAAATATACGTCACAGATGGCTTCAGGCCAGTGACAACAACGACTCACTGATCACACAAATTTTACGGCTGATTTACGGCTGATTCTCCTTGACAAATCCGCCACATACCGATAAAAGTCATTCAGGAATATTCAGAAGAGAGTGAGCCTCTTGCACAATGATGAATGAGTCCAACAGCTGTCATCCCGCGTAGGCGGGAATCCATACCTTGCTGAATTTACGGGAATGGATTCCTGACAAAAGAACTCGAGAATGACATCCTGGTCATTTTACAAGAGCCTCGAGTTGTTCCAATTCAATGAAACCCGGCGCGACATGAGGGTTTCTCAACCTGAGAAGAGGCGTTCATGATAAAACATTACGGACTTGTAAGTTTAGCAACACTGCTCTTATCCTTCAATGCTCTTCCGGGCGATGCTGTTGCCGGCGGCCGCGGTTCCAGCCAGGAGCTGGTACAGGAAATCGAGATGTTGAAAAACATTGTCACGGATCTCAATGAACGGCTGGCAAATGCCGAAGAGATGCTGCAGATGTCAATGGAACAACAGAACAAGAAGGGCGGTCAGGAACAGGAAGTGCAAGAGGCCCTGGAGGATCTGGACAAACGGGTGGCAAGCACGGAAGAACACAGCACCCTCGACAAGGTTACTCTGGGTGTTGATCTGGAGACACGGTTGAACTCCCTGCATATGGATGCCAAGGGTATGCCGCAGGCGATGTCCAATGGCATTATGAACGTTGCCGCCAGTGGCCCCTTCACCAAGAATCAGATGGGAGGCTACTTATTCACCAACAACCTCCTTCTTCCAGCGGAAGACCAGGACATCGACAACGACACCATTTTCACTTCCCGGATCCGCATTGACATGAAGGCGAGACCAGCGGATTCCCTTTCCTTTGTCGGACGCCTTTCCGCCAACAAGGTCTTTGGCGATTCCAGCGGTGTTAAATGGTATAATGGCGGCCCCAATGCCGTGACCATGGATGGCAATATCCACTCCACGGGCAGCGATTCAGCCATTCAACTGGAACGCGCTTTTTTCACCTATTTTGACACTATCGGCACAGCTCCCTACCATTTTTCCGTTGGCCGCCGTCCCGCCCTTGGCGGAGCACCTGACGATTTCAGCAGCGCCAGCACCGTCGGTGGCTCTCCCATGGCCCACGGCATCAACTGGCAATTTGACGGGGCTTCCCTGGGATTCAACCTGGGTGAGACAATCGGCATAGAAGGTTCTGCCTTCAAGATCTGCTGGGGAAATGGCTTTGAATCCGGGGCAGGTTCCGGAAACTCCTACTCTTTTGACTCATCCTCAGATGTTGACGACATGCAGTTTGCCGGCTGGATAGCCAATCTCTACGAAGATGACACGACAAAGATCATCAACATGTATGCCCATGCCTTTGATGTCACAGACGGCTTCACCGGACTGGTGGTCATGCCCTTTGCCATGACTGGTGAGGATACAAATAGTGATGGTCGATATGACAACTACACCATGACTCCAAACAGCGGCGCCTTTATCAGCCGCACGCAGCCCACTGCCAATATCGGCGACATCGATATCGTCACACTGCTCGGCCAGTCCCAATTCAAAAACGTCGATTTCTTCCTCGATCTTGCCCTCAGTCATGCCCGTCCATCCGGCATCTCCATGAGCCCCATGCTGCAATTCATGGGAAGCGATGCGCTGCTCAACAGCAACGGCGAACAATCTGACCGTACCGGCTACTCTGTCTGGGCCGGGGTGAAGACTCCGGTCGTCTGGACTGATGGAGTTATCGGTTTCGAATACAACTGGGGATCCCAGTACTGGTTAGGATTTACCGGCGGCGAGGACAACATTGCCGGCAGCAAACTGGCCACCCGCGGCAGTGCCTACGAACTCTTCTACAACCAGCCCTTCGTTGATAACAAGCTCATGCTCTCACTTGGCGCCCAGTATTATGATTATAAATACTCAGGCAGCGGCAACCCCATGGGAGAGCCGGTCAAGATTGCAGACCTCACTTCTTTTGACACCTTTATGCCGGTCGTCGATACCATGTGGAATTACTATGTAACGCTTGCCTATCGATGGTAGTAAACAGCTGAAGGCCTCAGCTATAAAAAAGCATCAGCAACGATCCAACGACAGAGGCCTTTTTACCGATTTGGTAAAAAGGCCTCTGTCGTTGGTATCTTCTCATCTCGACCTGCTCTTTGTCACTCTCCCGACGAATCTTAAAAAGACCAGAGCGTCCGGCCGGAAAAACAGCCGGTCAAGATTCTTCTATTCACACGTCTTAGGTCGTAGTCCATCGAGGGCATATTGAAGGACAAATCGATGCAGATGCTCCATTTGTTCAACGGTATACCCATAGGTATCAAATTGCGGCATCGCTTTTTTAAATTTTTTATAATCCCCGGTAAAAAAACGATCCCAGGCCGCCATTGTCCGATCAGCCGGGCTGATAATCGTCGCATTATTTTTTTTATGACAGGTCAGGCAGCGGCGGAAGACATAGCGCCCCTTAATGCTGTCACCTGCTGCAAAATCAAACTCTTTTACCCCTTCACCCTTGTCGTTCTCTCCTGGCGAGGACACTTTTTTGGCCCTGGGCTCGATAGTTTTGGGGGCAGCGGCTTGAGTAGCAGCTCCAACATCCTCGCTTGTCCCTGATTCTTCGACAAGATAGCGATGGATATTTTCCAGCTGCCTGTCATTGATCCCCATTGCTGAAAAATCATGTTTCATGTCGCGCAATTTTTTATATCTATCAGCAAACAAAGCACTCCACTCAGCCTCGCTCTTTTCGCCCGGCATCAGACTGCTCAAGCCCTTGGCCTTATGACAGGAGCGACAGGTCTGAATAGCATATTTCCCCCACAGAGCATTCCCTCCCGTTTCATCAAAGGCCTGCGCAGGGGGAGCACTTAACAAAAGCAAACCAGCCATAATACCAGTAGTCAATCGTCGCATTTTTGATTCCTTTATTCTTTTTTATTTCATGGAAAGACTCAACACAGAAAGGTATTGAGATGACAACATAAAACACTTTTACCATATCTCTTCACACGCAGAAATACAATGCCCTTGAGGCTCTCTCTTTCTAATTTATAGAGGGCAACCTTATTCGAGAGGATTCATGTCTCAAATTCCCACCTGCTCGTCCAACTCAACGAATCCCCAGTAGGGATAATCCAGACCATAGCTGCCAACAAGGCCGGGCGTATGTTCCCGACTGGCCACCAGCCACAGTTTATTCTGCCGTTGCCGGCTCAGCGTTGAATCGAGGGGATCCCAGCCTGGAGACAGAACCAGGGCATTATCAGCGCTGTATTCTATATCTCCGGAACCTTTAAACATGCCCATATGAGGCCTGTCCGTATAGCCATCTCCGCTCCCCCGCGATAATTCCGAGAGAATAAGAAAAGAGACCTGCAGCTCATCCCGTATGGCCTCCAGTTGTCGCAACCAGGCGTCAATCCCGGTCCGCTGCTCGCTGAAGTCCTTAAAAGGCAGCTTATGCAGACTGTCAATCACCACCACGGTATACTCACTCCGGGTCTCATGACGGATAAAATCAATGTGACGACGCATGATCTCCGGGTTGAGCTTTCGATCACTCACCACCCGGAACGAGACAAGCATCTCCTGCAGTTCCTGACAGGCGTGCTCAAAGCCATGACTGGCCGAACCGGTCACCACACCCTCCTTGATGGCACGGGTGGACAGTCGGCTCAAACGACTCAGGGTCCGCTGATAGATCTTCTGCCTGCCATTCTCAAAATCATAATAGAGCACCGGTACCTTTCGTCGCGCCATCTCGGTTGCAATCTGAATGGCGAAACAGGATTTTCCGGACTTGGGAGGGCCGCCTATGACATTCAACCCGTGAACTCCCTCCAGGGCCTGATCAAACCGAGGGAAACCAGAGCTGAGAGCCCCATAGGCGGGACCAGATTCGAGGGCCAGTTGCGCCAGAAAAGAACCATATTCCCGCCCCGGGCTTGCAAATGGAGAAAAGGCACTGGACGCCTGCATCATGGACAGGACAGCCGCCTTGCACTCTTTTCCCTTATCACAGGCCAATTGCCAGAGAGTGTAATTTCTGGGAAGATCAGCAGGCCACCTCAGCAGACGGGCCTTATAGCCAATCCTGCCAGCAACGCTGCGTGCGGCAGCCTCAGCCTCGGCACTATTCTCCATAACAATGAAAACAGTATGGACAAAGGCCAGACATTCAGCATCAAGCGCTGCCAGACTATGGCAATCAGGGACTGCGACACCGGGAAAACCCAGTTGTTTGAGGACAAGAAGGTTTTCCTCTCCCTGACAGACAAAGAGTGCGCCATTTTCACACCGTTGAATGTCCTGCAGGTTAAAGATGTGGTGCTGATCAGCAAAAAAATGTTCGTCGCCATGCCAGAAGAAATCTTCCTTCCGCTCCGGAAATACACAGCGGGCTGCATAACAGTTGCCATCTTCCTGAACATAGGGATAGACGAGATAACGGCCATTATAGCCTATCTTCAGCTCTGCAAGGACAGACGGATCAATCCCTGCCCGCTGAAAGCGGACAAGCATCTCTTCACTGAGCCTGTCCTGATACAACTGGATCTCATTATTGATATTGACAAGCGGATATTCTCCCTTCCGCTGGAAATATTCACGATCAGGATCATATCCCGGAACATCCGCCAGGCTGATTCCCATCAACCTGGCAAACCAGAGCGGAAAGCCTCCAGCCACACAACGATTCAGACAGCGAAAGTATCCATACAAGAACCCTGCCGTGTTCAGAAACACCACCAGACGGCTGGTAGAGTCACGGCCCTTCTTTTTACAGAAAGGGCAGTCGGCACTCAAATACCTTTTTTCCTCATGGATATTCTGCAGATGACTGAGATAAAAAAGGGATACCGCCTCACTTTGTTCCATGCAAAGACAGCTCCTTCTAGGGGAAGAAATAAGAGATCAGAATGGCATGACGGACAGATTGTGCGCCTCAATTGCCCCTGGCAACTGCCGCCAGCTCAGCGTCCTGCAAGGGTCGATCGAATTGAACATGGACAGCATGCTGCACATTCAGCGACGACTCTCCTCCAGGCTGGGTATGTACATATATCGCCACCACAAGACCTGACATCCCGGAAGCCAACTGACTTCCTGACGACCCGGTGAGCAGACTGACAAGCACCTTCCGGCCCAAAAGCAGACGGACAGTTTTTTTGGAAGAGAGACGAACGATGGAGGAAATTCCACCAATTGAGATATCACCCTTTTCACCCTGCAAGACAGCGCCTGTTTCCTTACCGTGATCATCCAGTACAGCCATGGCCAGCCTACCGGAGAAGTTCCATCGTTCCGTCCTTCGACGATCGATCGTTATGACCTTCAGTGCATCCTGCTCCACGAGCTGCTGACAGAATTCCTGCAGCTTTGACTCCAGGCCGGGGAAGGTATACTGCCATTTCCGGAGCGCCTCCCGAGGCAGGACAAAGGCCTCAACCGTACCGACACTGGACGCGTTCACAGTCCAGGCCGATTCTTTAAAAAAAGAATCCACCCCGACAACATCCCCTGGCCCTGCGGTTCTCAGCAGAATATCATTGCCGTGATGATCCCGACAAAACAGTTTGACCCGGCCCTTATTGATCAAGAGAAGCCGTTGCCGCAGATCACCCTGAACAACAATATTCTCATCCGGAGCGTAGCGAACATGCTCCATGGCAGAATAAAAGGCATTAAATTCTTCAGTGCTGAGAAAATCATAGACCTCCGACCAGCTCAAGGTCTCTCCCTGATCACTTTCGGCGATCCTCTGCTCTTCAACCATCTCGGTTGCTCTAATAATATCATCCAGAGCCAGGGGATCAATCTCGACCAGACGCCGGCAAAGCACCTCTGCCTGCTCAAACTGCCGCAGACAGGCCACCGTTGAGATCAGTTCAAGAAGCAGTTCTTTGGCTGCCGCTCTTTTATGTTGATCCAGCAATAGATAGATTTCCTGTTCCTCGGCCAGGATTGTAACCGGTGCGTAGATCTTTGGTGACCTGTCCTGCCCGGTGAAAGCCTGTCTGACACTATTCGTTGAGCTCTTCCGCAGTTCTGCATACCTTTGCCTCTGTTGTCTTCGACCTGGGTCAAGCAAGGCAAGCCCCCTCTGAACGGCCTGCCAAACCTCCATATCCATATTCTTAGGACACCCATCCCCACTTCCTGACAACTGCTGCAAGGTTTTCCGGGCCAGAGCAGAGCCGCTATTCCCAAGAGTTCCGCAGATACTGGCCAGGAGTGTGTTTTTAATATCCGGCGAAAAATATTTCTCATCCTGCAACAACTCTACCAGGACACCAACAACCTCTTCATCGACCACTGAGGCCAAGGCCAGCACCACCCGAAACTTCAATTTCTCACTGATCTGCGGTAGCGCCTCAAGAAGATACTTTTTCTTGTTTTGAGCACTGATCTTATACATACAGGACAGGGCTTCACTCTGAACTCGCAAATCATCATGGGTAAGATAGCCCTGCACCGCGCCGACATCTCTTTCAACGCCCGTTTCACCAAGCAGCCTTATCAGGTTACGTTTTCCATACCAGGGCATGGGATCCTGCAATCGTTCAAGAAGCAGAGGAGACAACATTGAACCCACGCCGGCCAGAATTTTCAACAGCCTGACCCGCTCTGCTCTATTATTACTTACCAACAAGGCATCAAGCAGGAACTGGATGCCCAGCGGGCCGTGCATGATAATTTTCTGACAATGCATCTCCTCGACCGGTTTATCAAAACAGCGATCAAAGTAAGATTGAAGGATGGCTTTATCTACAGCCTTATCCTGAATCTGACCCACCAGGTTTCTTACCTCCTCTGTTTTCCCTAAGGCCCCGGAACGAATGGCGTAAAAAAGGAGAAGGATCTTTTCTACCAGATCCTCTTTGCCTGTTTTCTGGGTATGAGTCAAGATCTCCTGCAGGGTTCCAACGAATCTGGCACAGGAGTCGTCACCATCCTCATTCTTCCTAAGCCAGAGGAGAAATGTGGGTGTTAATTTCTCCAGCCACTCCCAACAACCCAGCGAGACAAGCTTTTCTCCGATCAATCCAAGCCCCTGTCCTGAACGGAGACGCAACTCATTATCCTCCAGCTTGAGCCCCCCAACCAGAGTCTGAATAATCGCAGCTGCAACCTTCTCTTTTTTGTTCACCACGAGCCGCTCAAACGTGGCTGTCAGGTACAGCAAGATCTCTTTATTTCGTAATCCCTCCAGACTGCCTCGGGCAAGGGCGCTTAATCCCGCCTGCAAACGCTTGCCCTGCCGTTGTTTTTCTGTCATCCCCATGCTTTCAATAGCAAGCAGTTGCCGTCCTTTTACCGTTGTCATCAGATACTGGCAGGTCTCATTCACACGCATCCGAGACTCTGCATCATGCTCGTTCAGTGATCCGGAAAGTCTCTCTTCTTCCTGTCTCAAGAAATCAACAAGCGAATGAAAGAGTTCTTTATCAATGGCAGCAAGAAGAGCGGCAGACAGCGCCTTCCCGAAACAAGTGACATATCTCTGACAAAAAAGGAGCGACAAGGATTCCTTGTCCAGATTTGCGGTCAGCAAAACCGCTGCCGCTGCCGCTACTTTCTGATTTTCTGCATCCTTCAGCGCAGCGCTGACATTCTCACACAACTTACTAAAATCAGTAGATATTTCATGGACACCCTTGCGGTGCAGAGATTGAAGCACAAAACAAACTGCGGCGGCAAGGGTTTGAACACCCTTATCCAAGTCACCCAGGTCGCGCCGCATCTTTTCACTCTGCTGCCCGTCCAGTTCAGGAGAGAGAAAAGAGAGGATATCTTCCTGACGGACTCCAGCCGCCATCATTTGTTGCAGAAAATCAGCAAAACTAAGGACCACGACCTGATCCTGGCTCACTTGTTCGCCACCATCTTCCAGGAAGACCGCATCCAGACCAGCATTTTTCACAAAAGCGGCACTCCCTCCGGACTTTTGAATCTGTTCAGGAGTTGCGGTAAAGAAAGATAATACCTGCTTAAACTTTTTACGATCAATCCCTTGTGCCAAGGTCAGAGTCTCAAACCCGGCCTTATCCAAAGAGTCAACGAAGGACAGGGCGTCCAGCTGTTCTCGTCCTTTTCTCTCAAAAGTGGAGTGATCGAGAGTCGGCACACCTTTATGAAGACCAAAACGAAGGGCATCATACAAGCGGATATAAACCTTCAATTCCGAATATGCCTTCTCTACGGCATTGAGAACCTGCACGCTCTGTTCAGGATACAGGCGGATATTCGTGACGGCCTTGTTGATAGATTTTAAAACCTCTAAAGCATGCTGCTGCCGTTCAACGCTTGCCATAAAATACCTTGTCTGCTTTTTTCAAGCACTCGTGTTTATTCACTGCACCACAACCTGACATCCATACAACTCCATTCCTCATCCAGGACCACTGCAAGGATGAATGAAGAACGACCTGACTATTTCGTTACGGCTGCTACTACCGCCTTGTGTCATTCAGACAACAACGTTATTTATTTACGAGGACTTATATCATTATCCTTAATGGCCTATCACAGATAAAGCACAAAAGTCAAGAAATGTGGCAATCTGACAGTAAAGTGTACCCTGTATTCCGCTCAGCAATTACGCTGAAACAGCAATGACACCATACTCTCCAAGCATGACCAGAAGTTCAGACAACGGCAGACCCACCACGTTTGAATACGAACCTATGATCTCTTTGACCAGAAAAGCCCCCTTCCCCTGAATCCCGTAAGAACCAGCCTTATCCATCGGCTCGCCGGTTGCCACATACGCCCGGGCCACGTTCTCGGGAAAAGGGCTGAAAATAACACGGGTACTCACCGACAGGACGGCAACGACCCCCTCCTGCTGACAGGCAAGACAGATCCCTGTCAATACCCGATGTTCTTTACCGGAGAGCTGCATCAGCATGGACACGGCATCTTCTTGATCCCTGGGTTTTCCCAGCACGGAACCAGCAAAAGCAACCACCGTATCAGCAGCCACAATCCAACTCTCCGGATAAAGATCCATAATCGGCCGGGCTTTCTCCTCAGCCATGCGTTGGACAAAGATTTGCGGCTCTTCTTCCGGCAACAGCCGTTCATCAATATCCGCCGCATGGACACGATAGTCGAGACCAAGATCCTGAAAATAGGCCCGCCTTCTGGGTGAAGATGACGCCAGGATTAAAGGCTTACAGGTCTGATAGATGGATCGCGGGTTCATTACTTCCAATGCCCCTGCCCACGAGAGTCCGGGGCAACAGTTCAACAGTACCGATATTACTGCCGGATAAAAGGTCAGCCCCTGATCGCATAGCCGCCATCAACCGTAATAACCTGCCCCTGAATCATCGCCGCCAGATGTGAGCAGAGGAACAATGCGGTATCCGCGACATCGTCCGGAGTGGTAAGTCGTCCCAGGGGGGTACGCCGCAGGGCCGTTTCAAGGATCTCGTCCCGATTTGGAAATTTCTTCAAGGCATCTGTGTCCACGGCTCCGGCGCTGATGGTATTCACATTGATCCCCGCCGGTCCGAGTTCCACCGCCAGATGTCGCACCAGAGACTCGAGGGCTGCCTTTGAGGCGCCCACTGTTGTATAATTCTCGATGGCCCGGGTAGCACCCAGACTGGAGACGGCCAGCACCCGACTGCCCTTGTTCATAAGGGGGAATCCCTTCTGTACCAATGTCAACAAGGCCCGGGCGTTAATATCCATGGCCCAGTCCCAGTGACGCTCGGTAAGCTCCATGACCGGCTTCAAGACACCAGAAGCGGCATTGGAAACCAGAATATCAAGGGTGCCAAATTCCTTGGCAATAACCTCAAACATCGCCACGACATCAGACTCTTCGGCCACATTCGCCTTCACGAGCAGACAACGCCCCCCATGCTGTTCTATAACGGCTGCCGTCTCTTCGGCATCACGCTTATGACGTACATAATTCACCACCAGGTGCACACCGTTTTCCGCCAGGCGGATAGCGATTGCCCTGCCGATGCCGCGTGATCCTCCTGTAACCAAAGCAACTTTACCCTGCAGATCAAACATTATAGATTCCTATTCAAAAAGATTAAATGTAAGCACTCAGTCAGATGGCATCTGAATATAAAACTATTCTTAGTGCCGGCGCAAGCCAAGAACAACCCGTTTCAAGGAATTCCCAACATAGCGAAGCGGCCTGAACCTTACGGGGCTCAAGATTTCCGGGCCCACAAAACCAGAGCCGAAAAAATCAGCCGGCGCCAGGAGCGGAAATTCTATCCCGCAGAGCCTGCTGCCAGGCAAATCACGTTCTCTGGCAGCCCGCCATAACGGACTTCTCTCTGGATCCAGCTCAAGAAGGGCCAGCATGGCAGTGTCAAGCGCCACCGCATTCCTTGATCCTGCAACACATCCCAGGGCAAGTGGTTCTCCATGCACGGGCCCATGCCTGTGCATCACTTCAATACCATCAGCAAGGGTAATATTTTCCGGCAATAATCGATGCAGATCCAGGATAATCCGGGCAAACTTCAGGTGCGAATCACCATAACGCATGTGGAGCCACGACTTACGGACCCCTTTCACTATACCAAAAATATTTTTCACTGCCATAGTTACATACATCTGGTCATGGGCCTTGATCCTGGGCAGATTGACCAGAAGATCACAATCAAGGGCCTCGACGGCAACACCAATGGAAATTCCTCCAGACAAACGCTTCTGGATAACAGATGAAAATTCAACAACCCGAACATCCATCCCCTGCAAGGCCCGGGAAATCCCCTGGCGTTCAAGAGTAGTTACAGCACTACCAAAGGCAGGAGAATCACCAATCAGAACGCGACAACCGTGATCAAGAAACCAGGCTGCCACGGCAGAGACAAAGCCGGCATGCGTACAGGCTAGAGGGGGAGCGCTGGCGCTGATCAGATTGGGTTTAAGTAAAACCCTGGTGCCAGGCGTAAGATGCAAGTCACCAAGAGACGACAGAAGACGCTCAAGCACTGGCAGAAGAGACGAACGCTTATACCCGTGGCAACGATCAAGACAGACAGAGACGGATGGAGGCATAAAGGAGGAAACGATGATGAGCAGGAACCCTGAAAAAAGAAAAAGCCAGTCACACAAGAGCGGACCGGCTTTTTCCAGGAGAGAAGAGATACATTTCTTTATGCACATCTTGTGCCAAGAATAAGATAAAAAAACTTAGCACAGCATATCAGCAAGTTAAGACAAGAAGCTGCCCCCAAGCCCCCCTACAGGAGGCACAAAAATAAAAAAATTGATATTTCTCCCGGCAAGTACTTCTCCCCTCACTATTTTCATACAAGATATCAAACAATTGACCGTAACAATTTTTTAAACCAACACCAAAGAGAACATCGCAACCCACGCCCGCCTCTCCAATTTCCCCAAAAGTCCTGCATTCTTTTGTTGTTTCATGCAACTTCTGCTATGCTTTGGCTGACAAACCGGCAGGAGCGACTACTTCAGAATACAATATTTGATACGAGATATCTATTCTCCCCTTCACCCAGAACTCACATGACACCCATCCAGGAATCTACCAGGCACCTCTGCAAGGCCCTTTGCGCCCTTTACCCCTATGGTCCCCACATCCAGTTGACAGCTGTCGCGGCAGCCCTTCTGGAAACGACCATTTTATGGCAGTCCTACCCAAAAGGAATCCTTCTTTCCGGGCTGGCTGGCTATCTTTGCCTTTCATCTGTTTATATTTTCTCAGCTGTACACGCTCAGAAAAGCTCTCCAGCAAGAGTCAGCAGGATCTGTCGTCTCATGCCTCCCATTATCCTGCTGCAGGCCCTCTGCTGGGGTGGAAGCACCTTTCTGATCACCAATGGCACCCCGCTTGTCTACGCCATTCACACCCTGTTCCTCTACAGCATCACTGCCCTCTTCACCATCTATCTCGCACCTGTCCCGGCCATCGCTTTTTGTTTTCTGACGATCAGCCTGGCCCCCATCCTCCACATCCTTTTCTTCAGGTCCCCGGCCTCTCTCACCCCACTTGCCCATGGCCTGCTGGCACTCACCATTTTACTGGGCATCACCATCAGACTCCTTTCAAAAGGCGGACAGAAAACGACACCTGCCATGGCCCGCAACGAAGCCATCTGGGATACAATTCTTACCATCACCAATCAATCCCATCTCCAGAATAACTGGCAGAACTGTTTCAGCGGAAAACTGTCCCAGCTCTGCCGGCCACTTGAGGCAGACCGGATCTACATCGTAGAAGCAGACCAAAAAACCAGAGAGACGTCCACTCATTCACCGGAAAAATTCCAGGCATCCCTTGACCATAGCTGGATACTTAACAATAGCGACTGTGTTGCCCTCCTGAAAAAAGGAGAGGTTATCCATACCCTGTCACCCCAGTTATCGGCAGCGGAACAAACGGTCCTCAAAGGCCTTGGCGTCCAGGCCTTTATCGATATCCCCATCCTGCTTAAAAATGAGCTCTGGGGAATCATCGGCATGGACAAACTGACAACGGCCGCCCCTTTTACCCGGCAGCAGATCAAGGGGCTTCACTTTATCGCCAACATCCTGGCCATGACCATCCGCAATCAGCAGGATCGCCTGGAGCGGGATCGTCTGGTAACCGTCATCGAGCAGTCAAGCGACTGCACCCTCATCACTGACCCTGCAGGCGTGATCCTCTATGCCAATCCGGCCTGTGAGACCATCACCGGTTATTCACAATCTGAAATCATGGGCGCAAACATCAGAATGCTCCACCCCGAAACCGGCATGGACAGCAGCATCTGGCAGCAGATCACAACCGCCCTGCAAAATGGCGTAAAATGGCAGGGACAATTTACCAGTCACCGAAAAGATCACACCCTGTACCAAGAAGAGATGCTTCTCTCGCCGGCCTATGATCATGAGGGACAAATCACCACTCAAGTGATTGTCAAGCGTAACATCACGGAAAAAAATAGACTGGAATCGATCGCAGAGGCCGCAAACCTCATGGACAATATCGGATTTATCTTCTCCTCCATTCGCCATGAGCTGGGCAATCCGATCAACTCGATCAAGGTCTCGCTCTCGGTACTCGACTCAAACCTGGAACTCTATGACAAAAACAACATCAAACGCTTTATCAAGCGCAGCCTCTCAGATATCGGCCGCGTTGAATATCTGCTCAAGACACTCAAGAATTTCAGTATCTTTGAACGTCCGATCATCGAGAAAACAAACATGACCACCCTGCTCGACAAGTTTGTCACCCTGATTGCAACCGATCTCCAACAAAAAAAAATCCACCTGAGTACCAGTATCGCCAAAGAGCCCTGTTTCGGCATGATCGACCCCCGAGCATTTCAACAGGTACTTCTCAACATTATCGCTAACGCCGCCGACGCCTTGGCCGAAAAAGAACATAAAAACATCTCACTCGGCATGCTCTCAGAAGAAACCGGCCAGATCAATATCATTATCGGCGACAATGGCTGCGGCATCAGTGATTACGATCAGACCAATCTGTTCAAACCTTTTTTCACCACTAAACCACAAGGAACCGGTCTGGGACTGGTTATTGTCAAAAAGATGCTCTCAAAGATGAACTGCTCCATCGACATCCACA
>DCUN01000056.1 GCA_002327225.1 Desulfobulbaceae bacterium UBA2213 | reverse complement strand
CTTTTATATTCCCGATGACCTATGGAATGTCGAGGTTGACGCGGGACAGATTGGCCAGGTGATCCAGAATCTTGTTATCAATGCCGACCAGGCCATGCACCAGGGAGGGATCGTTGAGATCGGCGCCGAAAACATCATAATAAACAAGGACGGAAAAAGCCCTCTGAAACCAGGTAAATATATAAAAATATACGTCAAAGACATGGGCCAGGGCATTGAGAGTCAATGTCTCGACAAAATTTTCGACCCCTATTTCACGACAAAAAAAACAGGCCATGGCCTTGGCTTGTCAATCTGCTATTCCATCATCAAAAAACATGATGGTCTTATCAACGTGGAATCACAGCCGGGAGTCGGCTCCACTTTTTCTCTCTACCTGCCTGCGGCAGATCAGCAGCTCCCTGCACAATCGGAGGGAGAACTGCTGACTGAAATAACAGAAACGATACCAGTTCGACAGATGAAACTGCTGGTCATGGATGATGAAGAGATCATCAGAGAAGTTGCGTCGCAGATGCTCGGCTATCTTGGCTACAATGTTGAGGTGGCAATCGACGGGCAGCAGACTTTAACAATGTACCGCCAGGCTGTTGAGCAGCAAGAACCTTTTGATGCCGTGATTATGGACCTGACCATCCCAGGCGGGATGGGCGGCAAAGAGGCGATAGAGTACCTCCTGCTGATAGACCCTGAGGTAAAGGTTATTGTCTCCAGCGGATATGCCAATGATCCAATAATGGCTGATTTCAAAAGGTATGGATTTCAAGGTGTCATGCCCAAGCCCTTCAGCATGAAAGAACTCAGTACCGCTCTGAAACAAGTGCTACACGGATAGTGATTCCTGATTCCTTTGAGAAATGCGGGCCAGGGGTGACAGATCGTTGAAAGCCGGCGGCAAGCAGGAATCTGCTGCCGGCCTCAACGATCTGTCATCTCCGGGTGTCTCCTATTTAACCCCCAGCACCACATAGAAACTACGATTACCGCTGCGGATCAGCAGCAGAACATCCTGCGTGTCTCCGGTTTTTTGCATAATCTGTTGCAGCTCCTTGAGGCTGGGAACCGGCTGCCGGTTGACCTCTTCAATCAGGCTGCCCGCCTGAATTCGGCCCCGCGCAGCCGGACTGCCCGGAGTCACTCCGGCAATAAGCACCCCCTGTCCCATTGCATAGCCAAACTGGCTGGCCAGTTCCGGGGTCAGATCCTGGAGCGACATCCCCATCTTCTGGAAAAGCTGCTGATCTTGGGGACTGCCCGAGCTGGTCATCTCTGCGGGCTGCTCCTCCACCTGGACCGTCAGCTTCTCCTGTTTTTCATTACGGACAAGGATGAGTTCGATCTTGGCACCGGGAGAGCTCATGGCCACCCGGTTTCGCAGATCGGTCACATCAAGCACAGGCTTACCGTCAAAGCTGATAATCAGATCGCCCTGTTGAATTCCGGACTTTTCCGCCGGCGAGTCCTGGCTCACCTCGGTCACCAGAGCCCCTGATTTCTCCTTCAGTTTAAAGGAACGGGCAAGATCTGCAGTCAGATCCTGGATCGCAACCCCCAGCCAGCTCCGGGTGACCTTCCCCTTGGCCAGCAGCTGCGCCTTCACCGTCTTGGCCATATTGACCGGAATGGCAAAACCGATCCCCATATACCCGCCGCTGCGGGAAAAAATCGCCGTATTGATACCGATCACTTCCCCATGGATATTGAGCAGCGGCCCTCCTGAATTGCCGGGATTGATTGCGGCATCGGTCTGGATGAAATTTTCATACTCGTTGATGCCCATGCGGCTCCTGCCCTTGGCGCTCACCACCCCCACCGTTACCGTACGATCCAGTCCAAAAGGACTGCCGATGGCTATAACCCATTCTCCCACCTCCAGCCGATCGGAATCGCCAAGCGAAAGATAAGGGAGCTTATTTCCGTCACTGACCTTGATCAGGGCCACATCGGACTGCGGATCAGTGCCGATCACCTTTCCCTCCAGTTCCTGATCCCCTTCCAGGCGCACGGTGATCTTTTCAGCACCGTCAATAACATGATTATTGGTCAGAATATAGCCGTCCGCACTGATGAGAAAGCCTGATCCCGACGCCTGAGATTTAAATTGCTCTGGCAATTGTGGAACGGAAGGATGCTTAAAAGAGGGACCAAAAAAGTGTTTGAAAAACGGGTCATCGAAGGGATCAGACTGACTGTCAGGGCCCACGTCCCCGGCCGTTTTTTTCTCCACCCGCACATGCACAACCGCCGGTCCCGCTTTTTTTACCACCGAGGAAAAGGCCTCGGCCGATTTCTCCAGAAGCCGGATGCTTTCTTCTTCCTGTGCCATGCCGGTTGCCGGAAACCAGGAAAGGCCAAGGCAGAAGACCAGAAAGAGAGAAAAAGTCATCGGTACAATTCCTTGTCGCATTCGTCTGTTCATGATGGTGTGTCCTCCTTGTACTGGTTAATGATTGCGTTCATAAAAAAACATCATAACTATCCACCAGGATATAGTAGGTCGGGTTTAAACCCGCAGCAATAGGGCTTCGTGGCCAGTCCGATATCGCCAGCAGGGGCTGGCTCCTACGATTTTATGAACAATGAATTTTGTAGGAGCCAGCCCCTGCTGGCGATAAACCGTTCGTCGAGCCCCCTATCCTGCCAGACTATTATGGTGGATGGGCAAAACATCAATGCTTCTTGTCTGTCATGGTCAGGGCAATGCGCTCAATAGATGACCGGGGAATCCAGCCGCTCACGCCGTTGCCACTGCGTCCCTGTTCATTGCGAATCAAGGCATAGTCATTGTGGACTTTCATGATTCGGGCCAGACGGCCCTCCTCGATGACACCCGTACTCCCCGCCCCCTCAAAGGGAGAGATCAGCAGAGGGTTCTGCGGGCTGATCACAACCGCCTGACGCCAGTGCTGATACTGAACAACGGCTCCAGCTATGCAGAGACCAAACAGCAAGAGACAGGCACCGCTCAGGGAAGAAGAAGCCCTGGTTGAAATTGGAAAGCGCAAGGCAGCAAGGTGCAGCAGGGTAAGCGACACGAGAAAAAATGCGGCCAGGGCGGCCCACTGATTGAGCCCCAGCAGAGTACCCATCTGCTGCAGTACAGCGACGTCCTCTTGCAACAGCCCTTTATCCTGGCGCAGCTGCTGCAGATTGTGGCGGATATCACTCTCGCCGGGGGCCAGAAGCAGGGCCCGCTCATATCCCAGAACCGCCTTGCCAACCTGACCGTCCAGGGCATAGCTGTTAGCCAGATTATAGCACAAAGAAGCTGAAAAACCAGCCTGGTCGATCAGAGACTCGTAGATCCCTATGGCCCTGGCCAGATCTCCAGTCTCATAGGCCCTGTTGGCCTCAAGAAATTGATCGTGGATATGCGTCGCTCCTGTGCCGTCCATGGCACCTGCGACACTGGGCGCGCCTTCTCCAGCCAGGCAGGGGATGAACAGGCCACAGATCATGACAAACACAAGCAGCGCCATGCCCGATCTCTGCGGTTTCAGAATGTTCTTCATTGCAGCTGCCTCAATGTACGCTCCACATCTCGGGCATAGTTCGCCATCTCCAGGCTGCCGAATGCCTTGCCACTATAGGCGCTGCTTTCTGCCGTGGCAAAGAGAGCAGTCAAAGGCGACTCCTCCGCCAGACGCTGATGAAGATCAGATAAGGTGATGGCCCCCGGCTCTGTCTGCCAGAGCAGGCCCAGCTGCTCCTGCATGGCCTTGCGGCAGGCGGCAAGAAAGCTCCGGGTCTCACCCCGCTCCTGGAATTGCTTCATCTCCTGCAGGCGGGACTCAAGGAGGTGTGTCATCTCCTGCCGACGACAGAGGGCAGGATTCCCGGCCAGTCGTCGTGCCCGGATCTTGATCAGGGTGAGCCCGACCAGCAGCAGGAGCGAGCACAGAACTACCAGCTGAAAGCCAAGGCGGGTAAAGAGCGGGGTCAATCCCTGCTGGAGCGTACCCATCTGGTCATGGAGCGGGGCCAGTCTGAGTGTGCTCGCATCAGGCCGTTTCCGGCCATCAGTACTTCCGACACCCTTACGTTCCGTCGACTCAGGCTGTCGCTGCTCCTCACTGCTGCCGCCTGCCTTGCCGCTTAATGAAACATTCTTTTCCGCCAGCTCTCCACCATGGCCCTGCAAAGCAATGGGGTCACTGCGCAAGGTTTGATATTTTCCGGATTCGGGGTCAAAAAAGCTGAAAGACAGGGGCGGGATCGCTCTCTTGTCCCCACTCCTGGCAATAATCGCCTGTTCAAAGACCTTGCTGCCCTCCCCCGGACTGGCTCCCTGAGTAAATTTTCCGGATGGCGGATAGCTTTTCCACCCCTCAGACTCACTCAAAATCGGGGCCTCNNACATCTGTCGGTTGTGCCTCTACCCGCAGCTCAAAGGTGCCAATGGCCCCGTTGAAATCAGCCGGCCGTGTCTCGACAGGCAGGGAAAGCACCTGGAGGCTCATCTCCTTGCTGAGAACCCGGATCTTTTTTTCCTGAAGCTGCTGCTGGTTGAAAAAATCGGCAAAGCGATCATTGCCAAAAAACGGGTCGCTGCCCATGGGCCTGCGCCGCTGACTTTGAGCGGTCGGGAGAAACAGAGTGGCCTCAATATCTATATTCAGGGCATGGATTCCCTCTTTGATACCGGACAAGGCCGCTGCCCAGGTGAGGACGGCATAGGGGACATTGTCAACCATCTCCTGACCTTGCAAAGGCTCCTGTGTCGGCAGAGTGAGGACAAAACCGTCTCCATTCAACCGGGGATGACTGTTGAGACTGGCCCTGATCCCCTGGCGGAAATAGGCCTTGATCTCAACGGGCACGAGTTCTCCCGCGTAGCTTTCCTCCTTGACCGGACTGATCCGCAGGAAGGCCAGCTGCTCCATATCCGCCGCCGTTTGACTGTCACTGTCGGACGGCTGAGAGGATATATCGGCCGCAGGGGTGACCTCAACGCTGATGGCCTCGGTCAGCATTTGCCGGCCGTCAACCGTGACTGGGATGGGCGGGATGGTGAAGGTTCCAGTCCGTGAGGCCTGGAGCTGATACACGGTGGTGACAGACGAAGAGAGAGAGCCGTTGATAATCTGGTACTGGCTGTTCTGCCCCCGCCGCTGAAAGAGGAGCCCATCCACCTCCGGCAGCTCGCCAATGGTGCCGCTGGCCCTGCCGTCCGCATCATTGATGGTGATGGTGAGTGTGGCTGTTTGATCAACGGCAAAGCTCCCGGCATCGAGGGATGCAGAGACCGACGGGGCAGCTTCGGAGACAGTGGCAAGCCCGAGAATGATCAGGATCAGAAAAAGGGCCGGGAACCCGCTGTGTCCGCTCCCTCTGCTGTGTCGTCTGAGTGTTACCAGTCTTTCCATGTTTCTTCTTTCCCTGCCTCTCTCTTTTCTTCCTGGGGGACAAAATTCAGCCGACCCTCCACATCCTTGAGGCGGCCCAGAAGCTGCCTGGCCTCTTCGCTGGTCATCCTTCCTGCCTGGCGCCGCTCTTCATCCATCCCTGGGGCGTCCCTGCCCTGCGGTTGTTTTTCATCCTGAGCCTGTTGAGCAGCCTGAGAGGCAGCGTCCTCTTGCTGCTGCTTCTCCTCACTCCCGGCCTCAGCAGCCTGAGCAGCCTCATCCTGCTCCGCTTTCTCTTTCTGCCCGGAATCGTTTTGCTCCTGTTCTTTGGCGTCTCCATCCTGGTCGCCGGATTCCTTTTCCGCCGGAGATGAGTCTTTCCGGGCGGCATCAGACTCATTGCCCTGCTGCCCCTGCCCGTCCTGCTCCTCCGGCTGGCCCTGATCAGCCTCCTGGCCTTGCTGATCGCCATCCCCTTTCTGATCCTGCTTTTGCTGATCCTGGTTTTGTTCTTGATCCTGTTGCTGCTGCTCCTTCTTCTCCTCCTGCTGTTCTTTCTGCTGCTCCTGCTCTTTCTTCAGCTCCTCCAGTTTCCTGCTCACCAGATTGCGGTTGTCACCAGCGTCGCTGGCCGCCGAATTCAACTGAAGACTGCCCTCATAGGCATCCAGGGATTGCTGCCACAGTTCTGCCGTCTTTTGCGGGTCACTTTTCTCAAGTTCTTCCCCTTTTTTGAACAGGCTATTGCCCAGATTATAATAGGTCTGCTCCTGCAGGCCAAGGTCATCGCTCTTGAGTGCCTGCCGAAATGAGGCGATGGCATCATCATAGAGATTGTTTTTATAGGCCGCCGTCCCGGAATTATAGTGCAGCCGCGGGTCGTCGGGGTTTTTTTTCAGGGCCTGGCTATAAAATTCCGAGGCCGCGATAAAATCGCCCTCGGCAAAGGCCTCCTCCCCTTTTGACGCCCGGGCCTGATCAAGTGCCGAGAGGCTCATCAGCAGGATCAGGGAGACAGTTCTCCGGTTCATTACCCGGCGGATTCTGCGCCCTGCCGTCTTGATAAAAGGCAGAC
>DCUN01000148.1 GCA_002327225.1 Desulfobulbaceae bacterium UBA2213 | reverse complement strand
GAGCTCCGGGTATATACCCCATAATACCCGCCGGACTCCTCGCACCCGGCGCCATAGGAGACAAGCCCCACATGCACCCACTGGCCATCGACTATGAGCACCATGGGGCCGCCACTATCGCCGACACAGGCATCTTTGGCCACGATATACCCGGCACAGAGCTGCGAGCTCAGCAGTGTGGTTCCATAGGCGCTGTTGCAATACGAATCAGCAATCACCGGCAGATTGACCTGCTGCAATTTTTCTGGATAATACCAGGTGGTCGCAGTATCAACGAGTCCCCAGCCGAGAAGGGTGGTCATCTGCGTCAGGAGTGTCGGGTCAATTCCCTGCATGGAAACGCCGGAGAACAGGGTGATGGGCTGCTGGGCTGACGTCGAACTCAATTCAAGCAGGGCAATGTCGTTGGCATAAAAATTTACATAGGCCGGATGCCTGACAATCCTTTTCACCCGGATTCTCGTCCCACTCCAGTTGGCAAGGTCATGGACACCAACCGCCACGTCGATGTCATTGGCCGACTTGCCATCAACACAATGACCGGCCGTCAGCACCCAGTTGGAGGCAATAAGCGCCCCGCCGCAATACTGATCCTCATACAGACTGGACACACTGGCATCCAGAATTGCCGTCATCCATGGATACGCCCCGACAGGCGCCTCGTATCCGCCCATGATCTGCGGGACAGCCGTAAATATACTTGATGACTCTGCGGATTGCTCACCAGCATACATCGCCTGACTGAAAAGGCTGAGAAAAAGCATACAAAAAATCAATGTCAGGTGTTTCATTTTTTCTTTCCTTGAGGCTTGTAAAATAACAAATTAAGTGTCACAACTACCCATACCCCCCGCGTAGGCGGGAATCCATACCATGCTGAACGTACGAAAATGGTTTGTTACTCTTCACCAAGGGAGCCATCTTTCTCCTCCCCCAAACGGGGGGAGGCTGGGAGGGGGGAAAGAAGGCGATATAAAAAAGATACTATGTCGATAGCGCCCCCCTCACTCCCCCATCCTAACCTTCCCCCGCTGGGGGAAGGGACTTGAGCGGTTGTTAATGTCAGTATATCGTTTCAATCTGAGCAGTTAATCTATAATCAAGGTAAATAGTTACAATGGATTCCCGATACAAGAACTCGGGAATGACAGTTTGAAAAAGCAGAGGATGACATCGTGGTCAATTTTATAAGAGGCTCCCTTGTAAAAAAAATACTCCGGCTTACTGCAACAAGGTATGTTCGAGCAGGATCTTCACCCCGATGCCACACAGCATAAGACCACCGATGATCTCCACCCGTTTCCCCCAGACACCACTGATACGCCGGCCCAGCAACATCCCGACCACCGTCAGGACACCTGCCACCAGTCCAATCACCAGAGACGGCATCCAGACACTGACATTCAACATGGCCAGGGTCAGACCGACCGCCAGGGCATCGATACTGGTAGCCACCGACAGCATAACCAGAGACCAGCCGCGGGTCGGATCACGGACCAGTCCCTCATCCTCATCATCGGCCACGGCCTCATGGATCATCTTGCCGCCGACAAAGGCCAGGAGCCCGAAGGCAATCCAGTGATCATAGTCGGAAATCCATGCCTGAAAGGTCATCCCCGCCAACCAGCCGACAACCGGCATCAAGGCCTGAAACAGGCCGAAATGAAAGCCCAGACGAAACAGATGCCGCCCGTTCATCAGGGGCAAGATGAGTCCGGTGGCCAAGGCAACCGCAAAGGCATCCATGGCCAGGGCCACGGCAATGCCGATCAAGGTGAGTGTATCCATTCTCTTTATTTCTCAGAAGCCAGCATTGTCCATTTTAAAATTTGTACTTGGATGAAAATATTGTTTCAGTGTACAGCAAATCCCCCCTCCCCCCCTTTTTCTAAGGGGGGACTTTTTATTTTCCCTCCCTTTTTCAGGTAAGCGAACTTGCGAGACTCCGAAGGGGGAAGCTGAAGATCCACTCTATTCCAGCGCCCACGCCTGAAACACTGCGCCATCAAGGGGAGCAACGGTGAGGATTTGTCTTTCTTTGCCCACAGCAATCTGTACTTCTCCCTCGGGGGGCCCCTCTTGTATCTTCCTGCCAAAGCGCACAACGAGGGCGGCCGCCAGCTGCAATGCCTCCTGCCACACCGGTCCGACCATAGCCTGAGGTCGCCTGAGGATGGCAGTCGGACCGGGACGGACCGGCATGAAGAGCAGGGCGTCATCCCCCTGGGCCATGGTCAGGACACGGGCATTTTCCTGCTCATTGCGGCCAAGGATCAACCAGCCGCCACCGGGGAGGAGAAACTGGCGGCCCACCAGCAGCAGACAGATATCAGCCACCGTAATCTCTTCGGGTCTGATAATAAAATCCCCCTGATAGATACGGGCAATCCGGCGGCTGAGGATAGGATCGGCCAGGATACAGCCACCGGCCGGGCTCGGAAAATCAACAATGCCGAGCTCCCTGGCAAGGGCTATCTGTCGGGAGCGGCCACGGCCACTCATATCAAGCAGTTTTTCCCGGTCAATCCAGCCCTTGGCCTCGGCCTCCGTTTCGGGGAGAAACTTCGCCGACAGCGGCCGCAGCAGCAGACGGTCCGCGCCGGAATCGCGCTCGATCACCCGCAGGGTATGACGACGCTGGGACATGGGCCGCTGCCCGAGTACCTCACCGGTGACCAGAAAAGAGGCGCCGAGTGGGGCCATCATCTCGCGGGCCCGTCTCAGCATGAGGATCTTGCAGTCGATACAGGGGTTGAAGTTCTTACCGAAGCCATGCTGGGGATTATGGAGCAGATCAAGATAGCCGGGGCTGAGATCTTCAAGCAGCACCTCAATCCCATACTTTTTAAAGACCTCTTCCTGATAGGCCTCGCGAGAGGCCAGAAGCTCATAATCAAAAAAGGGGGTCACGAATTTAATAGCCACCACCCTGACTCCCTGCGCCGCCACTACACGGCAGGCAAGGATCGAGTCAAGACCGCCTGAGAAAAGGGCCAGCGCCGTTATCTGGGACACGGAGTCTCCTGTTTTCTCGACTCTGTTTCCTTCCGGCCGCGGCTGCCTTTGGCCAGAAGCTCGAGCGCCCAGGCACGGGTCTGGCTTGAGGCCGAGTCGCCGGCCAGCATCCGCGCCAGCTCATCCACCCTCTGTTCAGGGGCCAAGAGGGAAAAAGAAGAGAGGGTGCGGCCCTGCTCCATCTGCTTGGCCACCAGAAAATGACTGTTTCCCCGGGCGGCAATCTGGGGCAGATGTGTGACACAGAAGACCTGATGATGGGTGGCCAGTTCCTGGATCTTGCGGGCCACCGCCTCAGCGGCCTCACCGCCGATGCCCGCATCCACCTCATCAAAGATGACGGTCTCCACCATATCTTTTTTGGCCAGCAGACATTTGAGGGCCAGCATCAGACGGGAGAGCTCACCGCCGGATGCCACTTTGGCCAGCGGCCTGGCCGGTTCGCCGGGGTTGGCCGAGAAAAAGAATTCCACCCGGTCCCAGCCATTGTTTTTTATCACCTCCAGCCCTTGTCCCTGTTCCTGGAAACGGACCTCAAAGCCCGACTGATTGAAGGCGAGCGAATCCAGCTCTGCGGCCATCGCCGCTGTCAGATGATCGGCTGTCTGACGACGCCTGTCCGACAGGGCGGCCACCTGACGCCTTGTCTCCTCTTCCAGATTGGCCACCACCGTCTCGAGCGCACTCATATTCTTATCCATATTGTCGATACGCTGCAATTCACTTTCCGCGGCTGCCGCATAGGCAAGCACCGCCTCAAGGGTCTCGCCATATTTTCGCTTCAGGTGCTGCAGACCGTTAATCCGCTCATTCACCTGTTCAAGACGGGCCGGGTTGTGGGCAAGCGAATCCTTGTAGCTGCGCAGTTGGCTGACAAATTCCTCGGCCTGATAGCTGTAGGCGGTAAGCTCGGCCGCCAGCCCTTCCACTTCGGCATCAAGCTGAACCACCTGCTCCATGTCCCGCCTCACCTCAAACATGCCGTCCACGAGGGTGGATGAAAAAAAACGATACACCTTCTGACTGAGCGAAATCAAGGCATCCGCATTTTTAAGCCGTTTTCTCTCTGCGGCCAGCTCTTCATCTTCACCCGCTATCGGTCCAATCTGCCGTATCTCTTCCAGCTGGTAATGCAGGAAATCGCGCCGCTGCTCCTTGTCCCGTTCCTGCCGGCGAAGCCCGCTCAGTTCTTCCTTTTTCTGCTGCCACTGTGAAAAAATCCTCGAAAAGCGAGCACGTTCATCCCAGTGTTCGCCTAAGGAATCAAGGAAGTCAAGATGAAGCGCCGGCTGCAACAACTGCTGATGGTCATGCTGGCTGGCGACATTGAGCAGGTTTGCTGCCAGCATGGAGACCATTTTCACCGTTGCCAGGGAGCCGTTCACATAGAGCCTGCTCTTGCCATCACTGGTGAGCACCCTCTTGAGGACCACGGTACCGTCTTCTCCGAATCCTGACTCCTGCAGGGAATGGAGCAGGGCTTGATGGTTTGCATTGACCACAAAGAGCGCCTCCACCACACACTGCTGCGCCCCGTTTCGCACCCAGTCCACCTGCGCCCGTCCACCCATGAGCAGGTGAATAGCCCGCAGCAGGATCGATTTACCGGCACCGGTCTCACCCGTCATGACCACCAGGCCACTCCCCTCTTCCTGGTCAAAATGGAGGTGCAGGGATTCAATCAGGGCAAGATTTTCGACTTTCAGTTCAGACAGCATCTTTTATCACCCCACAGAGAATCAAGATTACACCCATTATCATACCCATACTTCTTATCCCGCCTTGACTCACTTGACAAACAACGCTATTCTGACTAGCTAAGAAATAATTTCTCTTTTCAGGGGCCGTCAGAAAGCAAGCAGTACGTTTCTGTTCATTTCACCACAACAGCCCCTACTCTCTTTAACCGCCGGAACAGGCCAGCCATGCCAAAAAAAATCAGTCTCAGCGCCAGTCTTGAAGATTATCTGGAGGCAATATCCCATATCATTCAAGAGAAACATGTCGCCCGAAGCAAAGAGATCGCCGCCCGCCTGAAAGTCAGCCGCGCTTCTGTCACCGAGGCCTTGCGCGCTTTAGCCAAAAGGGAACTTATCAATTACGCCCCGTACGAGGCCATCACCATGACCACAAGGGGGAAAAAAGCGGCAGCAAGTGTCATCTTCCGCCACGCTGCCCTGAAACAATTTTTCATTGAAGTTCTGGCCGTCGACCCCAGTGTGGCAGAAGAAGGCGCCTGCCGGGTTGAACATGCCGCCCCGCCGGAGGTCATCGCCCACATGATCTCCTTCATCGAATTCTTAAAAATCTGTCCCCGTGGCGGCAGCGAACTGCTCGAAGGCTTTGCCGACTACTGCAAACAGGGCAAGACTCGAACGAACTGCGACGAGTGTGTTTCTCACTGTCTTGATCAGGGGACAAAAATCAGGTAAGAGATAATGCAAATAATTTTTCAGCACAGAATCAGTGCCGGCCCACTCAGCCCAGAAGTTGAGCGATCTCTCCCTCTTCAGGAAAACGGGTCAGCTCCTTCTTGGAGAAGAGGGTCTTGCCGTCAACGGTGATCTCAAAAACTCCACCGCTTGCAGGAATCAACTCCACATCGGCGCCAAATGTATTCTTCAATTCCTCTTCCAACCTGGAAGCACGAGGTAAATAGTTTCATTTGGTACAATATTCAATCGTGATCTTCATGGTTTCTCCTTGAGAGAGGGTTTTTTTTCTTGGTGTAGAGGCGATACTCCTTTCACCAAAAGGCGTATTCGGTGATTGAGTTCTCACGTATTCACTCTCCATTTTCTTACATTTCATGCTTCGATGTTCCCGCTCGCGGGGATGGGAGCTTATTTTAAAAACAAATCATGACACACATCCGCCTCAAGCTGATAATATATTAAACAGAACGCACAGTTAATTCCATTTTCTCCACTATCACAATTGACTATACTTTAAAAAGTATCGTATAGTACGATAATATACGATAACAAGACAGACAAGACTTAAACGGGTTATCAACTAATTTGTAATGCCAATGAAATGTCACTATGAAAGATAATGCTCATCTCTTTGCCCGCCTTCAGGATTCGAGAAACCTGCCGTCCCTGCCGCAGGTCCTGCTTCAGATTATTGAGATCAATGAACAGGATAAATTCAATGTTAGCAAACTTGTCAAGATCATAGCTCAAGATCCATCCATCAGTGCAAAAGCATTACGACTTGTCAATTCTGCATACTTCAACCTTGAAAGCAAATTCACCAGTCTCGAAAGAGCTGTTCTTTATCTTGGCGCCGATGTCATAAAAAACATTGCCATAACCGCTTCTATACAACATGTCTTTAACGGCATGAAACAAAACGGATCCTTTCCAATAGACCGTTTCTGGTGGAACTCCTTTTCCTGTGCCATATTTTCCAAAAAAATTGCCCAACAAATAAAGTATGTTCATTTTGAAGAGGCCTATCTTGCCGGCTTGCTCCACAATCTGGGGAAATTATTGCTCTGGAAAAATTTCCCTAAAGAATACAAACGCATCCTGCCTGCATTAGAAAGACAGACAGATGAATGCGATGCTGAATTAGAACACATCGGTTTCACCCACTGCGAAGCAGGTTCCTGGTTAATCAAACACTGGAACCTTACCTCCTTCATGGCTGATGCCGTTCTGTATCATCACGAGCCTCTTACTCGAGTCAAAGATGGATTTCCATTGGTTAAGATAACCTGGTTGGCACACAAACTCAGTAAGATGGATACCGAGGACCAGAGTTCAATATTCGCCCTCGGCCACGAGTTGCTGGGGCTCAACAGCAACCAGATGCATACCATCACCTCTGGATCTCTTGATGAAATAGAAAAAGTTGCCAAGAGCCTGGATCTTACAATAAAAGCACAGACAAACAGAGAGGAAAAACAGGCAGCCCTCCTTAACAAGCACTCTCTGCATCTCGTCACCAAGGTGCAGGAGAGCTCTCTCTTGGCCAGTTTCCTGGAAGATCTGACTCAATCCAACGACAGAGATTCTATTCTGAAGGCCACAGAGCAGGCCCTGAATATACTTTTAGAGATTGACACCGTACTCTTTTTTCTCCACAACGTTACAGACAAGACTCTTTTTGGTTGCACATCTCCCCAGAACCGCCTGCAAGAATTCGTCGGGGATCTGGTCCTTCCAAGTGAAGGCACCAGCAGCCTCCTTGCCAGGTCGGTAATCGAACAGAGAGTCATAAATACCCATGAATCAATATCCACCGACGAACTCAGCCTGGCTGACTCCCAGCTTCTTGATTTAATTGGCGAAAGCGGAATGATCTATCTGCCCATGGCCGCCAAGAATATATCCGTAGGGAGTATTGTCATTGGCCTGAAGGAATCTAAGATCAAGAGTGACATCAGAATACTGCGTCTTCTTGCAAATCAAACGGCCCTTTCTCTCCACCTTCATGATATCAGGGAACAACAGGCAAAAAAAATCCAAGAAGAACGATTAGCGGCTATCTCCTTGACTGCTGCTAAAATAGTGCACGAGATCAATAATCCTCTCGCCATCATCAAGAATTATTTCAAAATATTCGAATTAAAGTTTACTCACTCATCAACACTGAAAGAAGATTTGAAAGTTCTTAATGACGAACTCAACCATATCTCAAACATTATTCAGCAATTAAACAACTTTGCCCCTTCTTATAATAAAGAACGTGAAAAAGTTGATCTTAATTCTTTATTGACTGGTTTGAGTAAAATTCTTTCTAAATCCATTTTATATTCTACTAAAATTCAAATTCACTTTACCCCGGACCCAACTCTTCCACCCATTGTGGCTCACGCAGACGAAATCAAACAGGTTATAATCAATCTTGTCAAAAATGCTGCAGAAGCAATTCAGGAAGGCGGAAATATCTATATAGAAGCCCATCAAAAGGATTCGGTAAGCGAAAAAACAGCTTCAAACAGAACGCATCTGATCCAACACAGTGTTGAAATAACTATCCGTGATGATGGCCCCGGCATAGCTGATGAAATTGCATCCACTCTTTTTGATCCTTTTACCAGCACCAAAGGTACAGGAAACTCTGGATTAGGGCTTTCCATTGTTCAGAATATCATAGCCAAACTTAATGGAACCATCACCTGTACCAGTAGCAAGGAGAACGGAACCTCTTTTACAATCATTCTGCCCATCAATGGCTCTTGAAACAGTAGCGACAGATTCAGACAACATTCACGCACAGAGGTGACATGAACAAGTCTCAGCATATTCTTCTTGTAGATGATGAAATACGTTTCGGTGAAACGCTCCAGCAGATTCTTACTTTCTATGGATATCAGGTTACACTTGCGACCTGTGGCCGTGAAGCCATCGACTTGCTGAGCCATCATGTCTTTGATCTCGCCCTTCTTGATATTGAGTTACCCGACATGTATGGCTACGATATCATTGATTCGATAAAAGAGAATAACCCCTCTTTAGTTACGATCATACTGACCGGTAACTGTTCATTGGAAACGGCGATTCAGTCCTTGAGGAAAGGAGCCTATGATTATTTAAAAAAACCCATTGATTCCGATCTGCTTATCAAAACCATAGAAAAGGCGATCGAGCATAAACGGTTGGAGAAGGCCCTCAGAGCAAGTGAGGAACGGTTCAAAACACTGGCAGACGCTTCCTGGGAAGGAATTCTAATCCATGACCAAGGAATTCTCCTTGAGGCAAATCAACAATTTTTCAACATGTTTGGATACCAGAAAGAAGAGTTGATCGGCACCGATATACTTGAAAAGATATTTCTTCCCCAGGCGCTTATTACTGTGAGTGCGAGAATCAAGAATGGTGAAGTGGGCTTTCATGAGTCCACAGGACTCAAGAAAGATGAAACACCTTTCCCCATTGAGACCAATAGCAGATACATGGAATACCATGACCGAACAGTCAGGGTCTGTGCCATACGAGACATATCGACACGAGTTCAGGCCGAACAGGAAAAAATAAAACTTCTGGAGAAACTGGCACTAGCAAACAAAATTGAAACACTTGGCTTGATGGCCGGTTCTATTGCCCATGATCTCAATAATATTTTATCAGGCATTGTCACTTTTCCAGAAATAATACTCATGCAAATGGATCAATCTGACAAACACAGAGAATCCATTGAATTTGTTCGAGACGCCGGCAAACGGGCCGCAGCTGTCGTCTCTGACTTACTCACCGTGGCGCGCGGCACCACGGCAACCAAAAAAATCTGCAACCTGAACACCCTCATCAAGGATCATCTGGCTTCGCTTGAACAGCAGGCAATCACTTCACAATTTAAAGAAGTACGAATCGAAACGCAATTTGCCGACGACCTGCTGAATATTAACTGTTCAGAACTCCATATCAGCAAAGCAGTAATGAACCTTCTCAATAATGCCCTGGAAGCCATCGAAAAAAATGGCACTATTGTTATTTCCACCAGCAACAGACTTCTTGAAACACCACTCAAGGGATATGAAGCTATCAATGCTGGTGAATATGTTGTCTTCACCATCTCTGACACCGGCGCCGGCATCCCTGAGTATGCATTAAGTAAAATTTTTGAACCTTTTTATTCAAAAAAAGAAATGGGCAGAAGTGGCACGGGGCTTGGTTTGACCATTGTCTGGAGCACAGTGCATGATCACAACGGGTATGTGAATGTGCGGAGTAATGAAAAAGGAACAACCTTTGAACTCTTTCTTCCGGCCACCAGAAGCCAAGCGGATGAAAAGCCGGCCGGCATTTCCATGAATGCCTACAAGGGGCATGGAGAGACAATTTTAATCGTTGATGACCAGAAGAGCCAAAGGATTATTGCCTCCAATCTGCTGAACGAGCTGAATTATCAGACCTGCGCAGTCGCCAGTGGCAAGGAGGCCATTGCCTACCTCCAACAGAATAAAACGGATCTGATTCTCCTGGACATGATTATGGAGCCAGGCATGAATGGCCGTGAGACATACGAGCAGATACTCAAGACAAACCCTGCGCAAAAGGCTATTATTGCCAGTGGCTTCTCAGATGATGAAGAAGTGAAAAAAATTCGCGAACTTGGGATTTTCCAATTTATCACCAAGCCTTATACGATAGCTCAGATCGGAATAGCGATAAAGCAGACATTGCACAATGGCCAAGGTGGCTACTGAATTATTTGAATACTTTCATTGAGGAGCCGTTGCGAAACATCTCCTTGAAAGAGTTGGGTTCCCGATAAAAGCGCTCGAAGATGACATTTTTTTAACCCTGGTGAATAGTTACCCTTATACAGCCTGAATCCTGCAATCGCTTGAGCACCAAGGCTGTCAAATTTCATGTCAGAATCAGACACACATACACTCCTTTTTGCCATCCTGGACAAGCTCAATGGCGATGAGAAACAACGCCTATCTCCTGCAGCCAGTTTAAGCGTTCAAGTAATCAGAAGAAAAGAAGAGACGAAAAGAGGTCACAGACAGGCCTATTCACTCGACGCCGACCGCATCCTCCATTCCCGGGCCTACACCCGTTACATAGACAAGACCCAGGTCTTCTGTCTGAGCTCAAACGATCACATCACCCATCGGGTCCTGCACGTACAGCTGGTCTCCCGCATTGCCAGAACCATTGGTCGCTTCCTCCACCTGAATGAGGATCTCATCGAGGCAATCGCCCTTGGACATGACATCGGCCATCCCCCTTTTGGTCACGATGGCGAACATTTCCTGGCCGCACTCTGCACCAAGCATGGACTCCCACCCTTTCAGCACAATATCCAGTCGATACGCTTTCTTGATCAACTGGAACGCAAAGGGCTGGGCTGGAATCTCAGTCTGCAGACCCTGGACGGTATCCTCTGTCATGATGGCGAGCTGCATGCACACCATCTGAGCCATGTACCTATTGAGGATTTTATTGATTTTGACCATAAAATGGCGGCCAAAGAGGCTGATCCGACGCTCAATCTGCACCCGGCCACCATGGAGGGATGCGTCGTCCGCATGGCCGACACGATCGCCTATATCGGGAGAGATATAGAGGATGCCATCATCCTGGGCCTGATCAAACGGTCAGAGATCCCTGAATCGTGTCGTCATATTTTAGGGGAGAGCAACGGCTCCATTGTTTACACCCTGGTCACCGATCTGATCACCAACAGTCAGATACCGGCCCCAGGAGCGCACCACAACAACCCCGCCGACATGTACATAGGATTCAGTGACACTGTCGCGGAGGCCTTGAAAGAACTCAAGCGCTTCAACTACACACATATTTACCTGAATCCACTGACGAAAACCAACATGCCTCTCATAAAAAACTGCTATGACACGCTCTTTGAATCCTACCTTGACTTGCTGAAGGACAACAACAGGGACAGGGTAGCATCGACTGATTTTATGACGACCATGCCAGAGGCCTCTCGAGGCAATCAGCCCCCGGCAACCATCATCCGAGACTATATTGCCGGCATGACCGACGACTTTTTTCTGAAACAGGCCAGGGCTGCCGGCTGTACGGTGCCGCCGAAACAATGAAAATCTCCCTCAAAGAATTCATGCCCGGCGAGAATGTCCGGATGATGGCCATTGCCGCTTTTATAGGTTTGATGGCCGGGATAAGCATTATTATCTTCCAGACCGTGGTCAAAGGGACGGAGAAACTTATCTTTGAAGGCGGGCAAGAACTGCTTGGCATCCATCAGGGCGGGTGGCGGCTGCTGCTCCTGCCCCTGATCCCCATGAGCGGCATGGCTCTGCTGATCCCGTTGTCCCTGCTCTTTCCAGGCGAAGTCAACGGCTACGGCTTCACCAAGTTCTTACGCAAGGTGAACCTGGAGGGCGGATACATCAGGGCCAGGACCATCTTTCTCAAGCTTATCTCCACCGCCCTGACTATCGGCACAGGAAACTCCGCCGGGGTCGAAGGACCGATTGCCGCCATCGGCGGAGCAATCGGCTCGCAGGTTGGTCAAGCCTCCAGGGTTTCAGGCGCCCGCATGAAGGTCTATATTGCCGCCGGATGCGCCGGAGGTGTCGCCGGTATCTTTAACGCCCCCCTGGCCGGCATCTTTTTCGCCTCGGAAATTGTCCTGCTCGGCACNNGCCACCGTGGTGACCAGAGCCTATTATGGCGAGACTCCGGCCTTCTCCATCCCGGACTACCACCTGGTCAACCCCTTTGTCGAGCTGCCGCTCTACACCATCATGGCAGTCATAATCGGCCTGATCGCCGTCTTTCATATCCGCATCTTTTACTTGATCCGCGACAGATACCAGTCTCTGCCGATTCACCCCCAGCTCAAGCCGCTGACCGGAGCCTTTATCATAGGATGCATGGGCATGGCCTATCCCCAGATCATGGGAGACGGCTATCATTTTATCGAGTCGGTGATCAATGGCCACGGCACCCTTTTGCTCCTGTTTGTCCTGATTTTCCTCAAGATCATCGCCACCGCCATCACCCTTGGTTCAGGCGGCGCAGGTGGCGTCTTTGCTCCGGCCCTCTTTATCGGGGCAATGATCGGCGGCGCCTTTGGTCACGTGGCCAACATGGTCTTCCCCACGATGACAGCCGCCCCTGGCGCCTACGCCACTGTAGGTATCGGCGCCTTTCTGGCCGCCTCCACCCACGCCCCGATGACCGCTATTTTCCTGCTCTTCGAGATGACCGGTAACTATATGATTATCGTGCCGATCATGCTCACCTCCATTATCGGAACCGTTGTCGCCAAGAAATTCAATAAAGATTCGATCGACACCGTTGATTTCACCCGTGAAGGCATTGATATCCATGAGGGTCGGGAAACTGCGATCATGAAATCAATCCGGGTGGGCAAGGCAATCACCGAAGATGTTGATTTTATTAGTGAAAAAGCCAACATCAACCACCTGTTGGAGATATTTCGCATGGCCAAGGGCGGCTTTTACTTTCCGGTAGTCGACGACTCAGGAAAGATGACCGGGATCATCTCCATGCAGGATGTGAAAAATATTCTGCACAAGGATGAAGCGGAACGGGTCTGTTATCTGGTCGGAGGAATATGCAGTCGGGATGTAATCATGCTCACGCCCGACGACTCGCTCTACACCGCCATGCGGCTCTTTGACATCAAAGGCATTGAAGAGATCCCTGTCGTTGAGGATCTGGAGAATAAATGGGTGGTGGGCATGCTCAAACGACGGGACGTGATCGCCGCCTACAACCACGAAGTGCTGAAAAAAGGGATCAGCGAGAAAGCGGAAACGATCAGGATCACCTGTGGCGATTGAGAAGGGAGATCTTCTTGCATTCCATCATTTATTTATACAAACAATGGTAAAATCATGGTAGATGAGTATTTTACTTACGACTTAACTTCAACGTAATATTTGAGCCTCATTTTTCTTGTTCATAATAGGCGCTCGTAGCTCAGCTGGATAGAGCACTGGACTTCGAATCCAGGTGTCGGGGGTTCGAATCCCTCCGGGCGCACCAATAAAATCAAGGCTTGCCGATATAAACCGGCGAGCCTTTTTTGTTTTATTTTGTCCACATTTGTCCACTTGGTTTAGTCGGGGATCCATTGTTTACAAGGTTACGGCGGCATGGATCCGCGGGCTAAAAGCCTGCCGGAATGACAGTGGTTAAATGTGTACTTTTTTCAAAATGTCCAAAAAAATAGCATATCTTACATGGCTGTTTACGAGGTCTGTATTTATTATTCATCATATATTTTCTCCAGTTCCGCTCCAAGCGCTCCCAGCGCCTCCTGGAATACCCCCTCCAGCGTATCAAGCAAGCTCGTTGCCGCTTCATAATTTTTTTGATGGCCATAATCTTCAAGTTCCTTGCAAATTGCAGCAAGTTTTATGGCTCCAAGATTAGCACTTGCCGTCTTCAGGCTATGGGCTGCTTCCTGCAGGAGAAGATCGTCTCCACTGCTGACGGCATCAAGAATGGAACGCAGGAGAGCTGGGGCATTCTGCTGATACAGATCAATAATTTTTTTCAGAACATTGGGTCTGTCCGGACGCTGCAGGGAACGAATCATATCCAGTCTTGCCTGGTCGAGAAAAGAGCTCCCCTGGGACAGCTCTTCCGGCCCAAGCACCCTTTCGATCTTCTCGCTCACTATGGTTGATGCTTTCAGGAATTTCTCCATAACGTTCTGCAACGAGTTCATATAAAAAGGTTTACTTAGATAATCATCCATACCGGCAGCCAGGCATTGCTCCCTGGTGCCCACCTGTACGTCTCCGGTTAAGGCGATAATGGGTACCCGTTCCTTGCCTTCCTTGGCTTCGTTGCTGCGTATTTCCTCGGTGGCGGTAAAGCCGTCCATTTCCGGCATATGGCAATCCATCAGGATGAGATCATACTTCTTCCCGAACGCTGCCCTCACCGCCTCTCTGCCGTTTTCGGACATATCAACCCGGCACTCCATCATGCGAAGCATCTGGCGGCAGACATCCTGGTTGATCAGATTATCTTCAACAAGAAGGATGTGGGCATCAAAAACAACACGGTGAGACGAAAGTAAATTATTCTGCCGCGCCACGCTTCCATCTTCGTGTTTTGCTACTTGGGAGAGAAGGGCATTAAAGAGCAGGTTCTGCCGAACCGGCTTGGAAAGATAAAGCTCAACACCAGCCAGTGATGCCAAGGAAGACTGGTCATCATAAGAGGCAGAACTTAACATGATAAGGCAGATATCACTGATTGCCCTATCTGCCCGTATCTGCCGTGCCAGCTCAATGCCGTCCATTTCCGGCATGTGCCAGTCGAGAAGGGCGACATCATAGGGCATATCCTCAGCAGCCGACTTTCTCAGCATCTCCAGGGCCTGAGTCCCGTTTTCCACCGCAACACTCGTGACCCCCCAGGATCGTACCTGGTTTGTCAGAATATCACGGTTGGTGGCATTATCATCAACAATGAGAAGCCGCATCCCGAGAAGATTTCCATTCTTCCTCTCAAGATGCCTCTCGCCGGAATCAGGGTAACAAGGAAATTGTACGGTGAACCAGAAAACCGAACCTCGGCCTGGCACGCTGTCAACCCCGATCTCTCCTCCCATGAGCTCCACGAGCTGACGGGAGATGGTAAGTCCAAGCCCGGTGCCCCCATATTTTCGAGTAGTTGAGCTGTCCGCCTGGGAAAACAGCTCAAAAATATGATCTTTCTGCTCTGGGTTAACACCTATGCCCGTGTCTTCAACGGCAACGCGAAACGTTCTTTTTTCTCCTTCTGCTGCCACCTCCTCAATGCGTACCACCACCTCACCTGAATTGGTAAACTTGATGGCATTACTGAGCAGATTCACCAACACCTGGCGCAAACGGTTGGAATCTCCCTCGGCGGCCATGGGCATAGAGCCCGTAAAAACAGGGAGCAATTCAAGACCCTTAAAGTGGGCCCGCTCTGCCATCATATCAGCAACATCTTCAACCAGTTCGCGCAGATCAAAAACCTTTTCCTCCAGTTCGAGCTTACCTGCCTCTATTTTGGAGAAGTCAAGGATATCATTAATGATAGCCAGCAGGGAATCGGCAGAACGTAGGATTGTGTCGGCAAAATGACGCTGCCTCTCTTTGAGACCGGTATTGAGCAGCAGCTCGGTCATCCCCAGGATCCCGTTCATCGGCGTCCGTATCTCATGGCTCATAGTGGACAGGAATTCACTTTTTGCCTTACTGGCGATCCTGGCATCAACAAGTGCATTTTCCAAATTCTGCACCGTCTCTTCCAGGCGGTGTTCCCGTTCGCGTAAACTATTGATGATCGCCTTGGTGAGGCGGAGGACAAGAAGGACAAAGCAGGCGCCTCCTAAAAAGACTGCCACGGTGATGAGATCAATGGGAATGGGGATGGCCAGGTTCAAGACCAGGATAAAAGCCAAGTAGCCGGCCAGGAAAAAGGTCATCAGGACAATCAGGATTTGCCATTGACGACGATAGGTTGGCGGGATGCCCCCGAGTGTTCGGACACTGGTGATGATCGCCACCAGCATGCAGAGGGCACCGATCATCACCACGACGGTACAAATAACTTGGTAAGAGTTCATTATTATTGTTTGGATATCTCAGAAAAAAATAAAAGAACAAAAAAAGGTTGGTTAAGGTTATAGGAAAGTGGTGAACAAAAGCAAGCGATAAAAGTTGGATATTCGCATTTCTGGGCGGGTAAACTCAATTGCGTTATCGATAATTGCATCTACTTAATTGACGAAGACTGTGACATTACCGGGAATACGCATGCAAAGGAAGAACCAACTAGACTTGCCATGCTGGTGGTCATAAGCTCTTAGCATTACAGGACAAGTGGCTACAATGTCTCTCCGGATTCAACCACTCGAAACCAGCAATTTCCATACCGGACATTGCCGGAAATGAGTAAAATTTGCACGCTGATCAACACACACCTTTATCTTGAATAAAAATCCTGATTTTTCAAGGTACCCATATTTAAAAAAGTTCAATGAAAGCTCTGGCTACTCCTGACTGCAGGCGTTAAGATTGCCACATTGAATATCTGATTACATCCAACTGTCCTCAGGTTACCCCTGAAGCCTTTCTCAGCAGGGTCGTGATCAATATATAATTTCCGACAAGCTGTCTTAATCTTTATAATCATATCAATTAGTTGATTGTTTGGTTTCGACTCCGAGGGTCGGGGGTTCGAAGCCCTCCGGGCGCACCAATAAAAAAACAAGAGTATCATTTCGACCAATGGGAAAAATCTATCCCTTCAGGAACAAGATTTCTCACATCCGTTTAAAATGACAGGTCACGTCACAATTTTTCTATAATAAAAGGCTGAAGTTCAACGGCAATCAAAAAACGCTGTGGTGTATTAGGGAAGTGGAGCGGCAAGGACCTCCCGGTTGAATCGGGATTGCAAATCCCGCCACAGGCCCAAACGCTCTGTTCCTCCCCAACGGACAGAGCGTTGCTTTTTAATCACCCATAATCCCTGGCCATTAAAGCTGTAAACGGGAATGAGGTCAATCCGCTGCGAGGCAAAGAGAATCTTTGCCACCAAGTTATCCAGAACAAGGGGATCTGAAGCTGGTTCGGCATAGTAACTTAAGACCATGTGCGGCTGCTTCAGCTTCAGGGATTTCACATAGGTAAGGCGCATTCTCTCATCAGGGATACCAAGCTGGCGCAAAGTAAAATACTTGGCTGTAGCAAAATCCTCGCAGTCTCCGCCGTTGCTCACCAGCATCTCCTCAGGTGTGGCCCAGTAGTCATTTTTCCCCCAGTGCTTGAGATCATTCACAAACTCAAGTTGATTGAAAAAATAATTAACCGCTTCCAGTTTCTCCATTGCTGACACATCACGCTTTTCTCTCATCAAGGCGTGCCAATAGGCTATCCTCAGCCGGCCAGGATCACGTTCAACTGCTTCTTCAACTACTTTTTTCTTGGCCCCACAACCGTTCAGAAAGAACAAAACGACAACCAGCATAGCGACTGCTGTCACGGGTGTGAAAAATTCTAACCTGCCCATATTAAATGCATGTTCTCCTGTTCTCTTTTCAGGGTGAACGATCTTATCGTTTTGTTTTTCTTGGGAGGAGGAATGGCAGGATAAAATTTTCAGTTCTTTTTACCTGCGGAGACATGCGTCACCTTAAATCTTTTCGATACCTGCTCGCGCGATAGCGAGGAAAGCGACTAACCTGCTTCTGGATTCTCGGTAATATCATGGCGGCGCGCCATGGCAATTCGTTTAAAAATTCTTACTATTACAGGCAATTTTTGCAAGTCATCGGTGGATATCTTCCTCAAAACCATATCTGTTTTGGCCCGTACTGTCGCCGTACGCCTTTTTTCTCTGTCAAAATAAGCCATCTCACCAAAGATCGCACCCGCTCCCAAGGTGGAAATCAGTTCACCACTGCCATCGAGAATTTCCACCGAACCGCTGTCCAGATAGTAGATACCGTCGGGAACACTATCTATCCGAATGATGATATCGCCTTTCTTGCACCATTCCAGCTTGAAATATCTCTCCCAGTTGGTATCGACAACCAGGGCCTGATAAAAATCAGAGTCCATGGCCCGCAACAGCTCTTTCGAGAGATGAAATATGCGCTCGCCCAGAGAATCACGTTTCTTCTCCATCAGCCTCATCCCTCTTTGGGCAAAATCACTGGCAGGTAGAGGTGTCTCCCGTATATATTCGAGAATTCGTTCTATAGCGACATCCTCCCTGCCGGTCAGCTCTCTAAACAGTTTCTGGGCCAAAAGCAGCTCTTCCCTCACCCGTGGAAAATCAGGCTCAACACCCAGTTGTAAATTACCACTGAAAAACTCCATTGCCTCGTTTTTTACCTGGATAAATTCCAGCAGCTTCGCCTCATCTACCTCCCGCGGACAATTCTGGATTCCAGGCCTGTAGATAGTGAAGATATTCATCGGATGAAGGAAACTGGTCAGACTGACCTTGGCGATAGTTACCAGGTTTTTTTCAAACCCCTTCTGGAATCTGGCTACCTCCCGATCCATCAGCAAATGGGTACCAAAATGGCCACAAAGTTCCTCAAGACGATTGGCAACAGCAAAACTTGAGCCGAATTTCGCCATTCTGGAACCAAGCCTTGCTTCAATGATACGTCCAAGAAAAATCCCCATACGGGTTGGGGCCAGGGTGCCGTCGGCAACAGCCTCTGCCATTCTCATAGCTCCCTCCAGGGCCCGAGTACAAACCCCGGAGCAGTCTTCTTCTCCTGATCGCCGGTCAAAAATTACCAGGTTACCATCGCCGGCAGAAGGTTCAATTTCCAAAGGCAGACCCGCTTCACGCTGGAGAAGGTCATTAATCCTGCCATGATAGGAGATCAGAAAATCTCTGATCTGCTCGGGGCTCATTCCAGAGGATTGTCGGGAATACTGGACCATGTCGGTCATCATAATCACAACTTCCCTTTCCGGTACCTGTGTCAGCATGCTTTCTCGATGATTGATTGATACATAGTAATTTAATAGCTTAAATTGAATCTGACAGGTACGATCAGGAAGAATTCGACAAGCCGTCAACTTAAAATAACTGTCACGTTTCTATGACAAGAAGGGCAGCAGGAAGGTGATACTCACTTCCTGACAGCTCCTCCCTGTCAAACCAGACCTGAACCACTACAAAAAAGATAACAGAATATCCTTGGACACCTTTCTCCTCCAGCACAGCCTGACAGCCCTTTTTGTCATCAGTTTTCTGGCGGCAACCATCCTGCCGCTCGGCTCCGAATGGCTGCTGGTCACCCTGATCTTACGGGCATACCAGCTCGAAGATGTGATTTTGGTAGCAACTCTGGGCAATTTCCTGGGGGCCTGCACTACTTACGGCATCGGACTCTGGGGTTCTTCCTGGCTGACATCAAAGATCCTGCGCCTCGATGAGGCCAGGCTCACCAAAACGGTTACCCTCTACCGGAAATATGGTTCCTGGTCGCTCCTGCTCTCCTGGGTTCCCCTTATCGGCGACCCGCTTTGCTTCGTCAGCGGCACATTACGCCTGAACTTCCTGTTATTTTCTCTTCTCACATTCAGCGGTAAATTAGGCAGATATATTGCTGTCGCCACCGTTACCGTCNNTCTAAAAAAGGTCATTATCGAGAATCAAAGAGGAAAGAGAGATCACACCGACAAGCTCTCCCTTATCCTCAACCGGTGCTCGCCGTATGCCGGCCCTGCAGATCAAACGGGCCACATAACGTATGTCCATATCAGCCGGCACGGTGATAATGGGCTTGGTCATGATCTCATAGACATTCACTTCGCTTGCTGACCGTCCGGGGATAATCACCCCTTTAACAAAATCCTGAATGACCAGTATGCCCCAGGCGTCATCATCATGTCGTTTTTTAACAAGCAGAGATGCTACTTTTTCAGAACGCATTTTATCCACAGCATCTTTGGCTGTGGCCATACCGTCGATAGAAACAATCCCCTTATGCATCACGTCTCTTGCCCGAATTATTGCGGTGCTGCCAGGTACCATAGTTTTCTCCTTATACAAGAATAAAGGCCACTCCCTTGTGCCCTTTTGGCTACTCAGATGTCCATGTTATTTCTTACAATGGCTTAAAAATAACTTTCCCGAACTTCTTCTTTAAATTTCTCAATCTGACTTTCCAGACCCACGACCTGCTCAATCGGGAGCACAAAGGCAATGCCGGTACCAGGCTTGTGGAACTCTCCTGCCTCACGGATCGTATCCAGGATCTTGGTTACAACATGTTCTTCGACAAGGAGCATGATTATATCGGTCTGTGCCTCCAGTGAGAGGCCAAAAAAGGTTTTCGCCTCATGGATTCCCGTCCCCCTGGCCGGGATAATTGTAGCCCCTGTGGCTCCTGCCGCTTTTGCCGCATCAACGATCTTGTCGGTGATATCGGCCTTGACCGAGGATAAAATAAGCTTAAAGCGCATCACGTTTCTCCCTGATTTTTGTTTTTCGCTGGACACGCCAGTGCATAAACTGACTATACCCCAAAACGGTTATTATTGGACAAAGACTGGCAAAGGCAATCAAACCAAAACCGTCCAAGGCGGGATTTCTCCCGGGGACAGTAGCAGACAGTCCCAGGCCAAGTGCCGCCACTAGAGGCACTGTTACCGTAGAGGTTGTAACACCACCTGAATCATAGGCCAGAGGTATAATACTTTTAGGAGCAAAGAGAGTCTGGACGATAACGATCATATAGCCGATAAGAATATACAGATACAACGGGGTACCGGTGACGATACGAAAAGTACCAAGACTTATGCCAAAGGCGACCCCTACGGCAACAGTAAGCCTCAGGCCCCATTGACTGATAGTCCCGGCCGACACCTCGTTGGCCTTATAGGCCACGGCAATAAGAGACGGTTCGGCGATGGTGGTGGCGAAGCCGATCATCGCTGCAAATAGATAGACCCAGCCATACGCCTTCCAATCGGCCTGCAGCACTTCCTTGCCTGCTCCATAAATAAAGACAGGATCAGAGAGCTGAGTCGCCATAATTTTACCCAGGGGGAAAAGAGCCTTTTCAAGCCCGGCCAGAAACAGGGCCAGCCCCAGAACAACATAGACACCACCGACAACCAAACGACGCAGATGGGGAATCGGCTGGCGCAGGACAACGAGCTGAAAGCAGGTAATAAGAAGAATGATCGGCAGGACATCCCTACAGGTAGCAAATAATATTTTACTGAAATCATGAATAAATCCCACCAGAACCGCGCCCCCTTCAGCCGAAGATTATAACTCCATACCCCATGACAAAAATCATCGGCAGAAGAGATGCAAAGGCAATCAGACCAAAACCATCCACAAGAGGGCTCCGGCCTTTGATGATGGAGGCCAGCCCCACTCCCAGAGCAGCCACCAGGGGAACCGTGATGGTGGAAGTTGTCACTCCACCGGCATCATAGGCTATACCGATGATCTCATCCGGGGCAATGATTGTCATCAGCATTACAAGGACATAGCCGCCAATGATCAGATAATGAATAGGCCAGCCACGGATGATACGCATGACACCGATAAGAATGGCAAGTCCCACGGAAAAAGCAACAGACATGCGAAGGCCAAAGGCATAGCGTTGCAAGGATTCCTGACCTGGATCAATAAGCCCTCCCTTGCCGGCAATTTCTGCTGCCTCGGCAGCCACCGCGATAAGGGCCGGCTCTGCCACGGTGGTGGAAAAACCGAGCGCAAAGGCAAAACAGAGGAGCCAGAAGAGACTGCCTTTTCTGGCCAGGGCATGCGCCATTGTTTCACCAATGGGAAACAGGCCCATCTCCAACCCCTGCACAAACAGAGTAAGACCGACCACGACAAGAAGAGTGCCAAAAAGGACTTCTCCCATGTGCGGCAAGGGCTGTTTCAAGACAACAATCTGGAAGAAAGCGATCACCAGGACGATAGGCAGCAGATCAGCGACAGCAGCTCTGAGTTTTTTCAAAATTACAGTGATGATCATTTCTTTCTCGTACCCTCACAGAGTGAGGATCTTGCAAAATGACGGATGAAGTCCAACAAGCGTCATTTGCAAAAGCCTCGAATGTCAGGAAAACACAGGATCATAGAGTTAACCACTTTTGAAAAGTTTACTCCAAAGGCAATAACGGTGACAAGCATTCTCTTGCACAATACCATACTTTTTCTTTTTATAAGGATGGTTGAGACCATAGTTCAACGAGGGGATCGTCCTGACAAACGATCTTGGACGGCTACAGATAACTGTGGATAGATAAGTAAAAAGGGTGGTTGTTTGAATATGAATGAAATTTTTGAGCCGAAAAAATCAAGAAAGATGCGGTATCGTCACAACTATTTTCTCGCACAAAAACAGACAAATAAGTATATTTTTGAATCTTATATGAAAAATATATGTTTTTTGATAGTTGTAACTATTTTTTAAGGAATGAGATGAAACTAGATGCGGTAAAAAACCGGTTGGCTGGATATGCGTTCCTGATTGAAAAGTACCGGTTGCATGCCATAGCGTCATCATCAATACCCCTCATTTTCATATAATCAGCAGCCTGGCCGGTCTTGCCAGCCACCCGCGATGAAATATGAAAATTCGGTTTTCGTCCTTCGATAAGCTTATTGTTCTTCAGCCGTTTAATCTCTGAATCTTCCAATGGTTTATATTTCTGCACTTTATCAAGCAGCATAATATCGTACAGCATCAATGCTGGCATTTGCGATAATTTACTAGCATAATTCATGTCCAGCACTTTGCCGGTAATCTCGACTTTTACTTGCTCGTTTGCAAATGAATACTCAGGCAGAGGAAAAAACTTCTTCCTTTGAATAGAAAACATCCGCTTAATACCACTGCCAATCGTATCAATCATATTGAGATTCACCATGGCATGGGCAAGAAAGCTGTTACGATACCGGGATTCCGGCGCATCAGACGTTATTTTCGCTTTCACCCCTTGCGAACGCCGGAGCCAGCTTAATGGACAGCATCAACATACCACTTTCTGAAATTCAAGGAATACTTGGTCACGAAAACAGGAAAACGACAGAAGTTTATATTCACACTACTCGCGGCAGATCAGTAGAAGTCATGAGAGCTTTTGAAAAGGCACTGGAATCTAACACTTAAAATTAGTTTCGTGTATAATACTTGACAGAAAATAGGTTTTTCAAAATAATTTATATTTGTATTCAAGGAGAGTTTACCCGATGCCTCCTCAACCAAAAGACAACGATGTAGTTTACTCCTGGGTCGATGAATCTGGGCAAACTCATTACAGCAACTATAAGGTATCTGATCTATCGGGTCCTTCTGCCACACACAACCAAACGCCTGTTAAGAAGTCAGCAAACGAAAATACAACGGCTCAATATCAACTGTACCCTCCAAAGCCGATAAAATTAACAACTGTGAATAAGGGTTTGGGTGGGATCGGAACCATTTTGTTCTTGCTGGCAATAGTAATTATTTTTAGGATGTTACGGGGACGCTCAGGATGGAAACAAAAATCATCTAAGAAATGGTCTGGCCGTAGATCAAGTTCTCCCTCCCAAGCCAAAAACAATAAAAATGGTTCCTACTCATCGGCGCTAAGAACCTCCCCAGAGGTATCAACACAACCTGACCGTTCTAAATATATTCCAATTCCACAACCTGTCATATGCGAACTGGAGGAAAGTAGTCCGAAACCATCCTGGAATCTTGGATTCATACAAAGACTTGATTGGCGTGAATTTGAAAAACTGTGTGCCAGAATTTTGCAGGAAAAGAGATATCGAGCAGAGTTGGGAGAGATTGGCCCAGACGGTGGTGTGGATATTCAAATCTACAAACAAGATGAACCTGAGCGACTTATTGGTATAGCACAATGTAAAAGGCAAAGCCAACCTATCAAAATTGATACTGTCAGGGCTTTTAGATACGTAATGACTTCAAAGCAAGTTGATAAAGGTTTTTTCTTTACCTCGGGTACATTTTACAAGCAAGCCAGACAATTTTGCGAAGAAGAAAATATTGAAGTGATTACAGGAGAAGAGCTGATTATTGCTATCAAAAAACTCTCGTTAGAAACACAAACAGAAATATTAGATACAATTCTGGCAACAGATTACATGTCTCACATTTGCGTTAATTGTGGTATAAAAATGGTCAAAAGAACTAATGAGAAGACCAATGAAAAGTTTTGGGGATGCATTAACTATCCGAGGTGCACCAACAAAATTGGTATCAGGAAAAGAGATCAATAAGATAGGTATGGTTAGCCTTGTATAAAGTTCGCCATAAGCAAAATCAGAAATTTCACACACTTTTTCTCACACCACAACTTTGAGCAAGAAAACAAAATGCAAAGAGAACAAAAAAAGGGATTAACAAGCTAAATTTGCTTATTAATCCCTCTACAACAATTGGTGCCCACGGCGCGAATCGAACGCGCGACACCAGGATTAGGAATCCTGTGCTCTATCCCCTGAGCTACGCGGGCAGGATGGACTTTTTAGGTGCCGTTGCAATAAGGGCAAGGCTTTTATTGCTCTTATTATTTACGGCATCTTATGCCGCCTCCAGTCAATCAAATGGCCATATTATTTTTCACAGCGGCCCAGACAGCAAGGCATAATACCTGAGTTTGTTGAAAACGCAATATCTTTCAGGGGTAAGGATCCCGGAAGGCCCCCCGCCGCTTATAAAGACTCACCATCCGGAACCTCGTTTCCAGGATAGGCATCATAATGGGTATGAGAGTTGATAATACAATTTCGTCCCACCACCTGCCCCCTTGGAACCACTGCCTCTTTGCCGATCAGGGTAATCCCGGTATAAAGATGGGTTGGTTGCAGCCGGTTAGGAATATGGTGATTTTTCCCCGCGCCGATCACGGCCCCGGAACCCACATGAACCCGTTTGTCAAAAATGGCAAGGTCAACAGAAGAGCCAGTCTCCACCACGCAATCAGCAAAAAGAATAGAATCCTTGACCACTGCCCCGCATTCAACCATCACCCCTGGGGCCAGCACTGAATTGATCACCGTTCCTTGGATGGTACAACCAGCAGAAATCATGGAACTTCTGACAACAGCCTCCGTCCCGTATCGGGCTGGCGCCCGGTCAGCCCGCCGCTCTTCAGCCTCCACATTGGTTCGTATCCCCCACTTCTCAGGCGAGATGCCGCTCCCAGGCTTGAGAAGATCCATATTGGCCTCCCAATAGGCCTGGATCGTACCCACATCCCGCCAATAGCCATAGAAGGGATAGGCAAAGACATTATCATTTTCAATGGCCCAGGGCAGGATATGCATACCAAAATCAACCTCATCACGATCTCTTGCCAACGTGTCAAGGAGATAGCGCCGATTAAAGACATAAATCCCCATGGAGGCGAGGTTGGTTCGGGGGTGTTCGGGTTTTTCTTCCCAGTCAATAATTCGATTATGGGCATCTATAACCCCGGCGCCAAACTGGTGGATCTCACTCCTGGGGACCACCATCATGGCCACAGTCACATCCGCCTTCTTATAACGATGATACTCAAGCATGGCATGAAAATCCATGTGGTAGATATGATCCCCTGAGAGCAGCACCACCTCATCGGCAGGATTAGCCTCCAGAAAATCAATATTCTGCCGTACCGCATCCGCCGTGCCTTTGTACCAGTCAGAATCTTTAAAACCGGTGTGAGGCGGGAGGATCTTCACCCCACGGCTCCGGCCGGTAAAATCCCAGGCCTCACCAGTACCGATATGTTTCATCAGAGAAAGTGGCTTATACTGGGTCAGTACCCCGACTCTTGTCAGCCCTGAGTTCATAACATTGCTGAGACTGAAATCAATGATCCGGTAGAGCCCGCCAAAGGGAACGGCCGGTTTGGCACGGCTCTGAACCAGGATATTTAAGCGGCTGCCAACCCCACCGGCCAGCAGGAGAACCAGGGCGTTTTTTTTTCGATTCATCGCATCACCTCCCCTGGCGCCACCTTCTTTTTCCACTTTTCAGCAGGCAGATGGGGTTCAATGGTTGCGCCTTCGCCAATAACGGTGCGCGCGGGGATCTGATTATTCCAGCCAATCACCGTCACCGCTGCCGCCATCCCTGG
>DCUN01000203.1 GCA_002327225.1 Desulfobulbaceae bacterium UBA2213 | reverse complement strand
TGAGAGAAATAAATACCAATGTTGCCAGGGACTACGGCAGGCGGGCCGCGGTCATCGGCGGGAATAATATTGCCATGGAGGTTGCCCGTTCGCTTTTACGCAGCGGCGTGAGCGAGGTGACCATCGTTTACCCGCGGGCCAAGCTGGAGATGCCGGCCAATCAGCGCAATATTCACGAGGCAGAGCAAGAAGGCATCCAGTTTCTGCTGATGGCCTCACCGGTTCAAATATCGGCCATAAACGACGGTATGGACGTGGAACTGACCCGCATGAAACTAGGAGAACCGGATGCACGCGGCATCAGACAGCCCGAACCTGTCCCCGGCTCCAGGATCCATCTTCAGGTAGATACAATTATTTCTTCTCTGGGCCAGAGAGCATGTATTGCCGGATTTTCAAGCGGAGAACTGGAGCAGCGACTCGAGCTGACAGCGGCCAATCTCATCAAGGCAAATCCGCGCACGTCGCTTACCAATCTGGAAGGGATCTATGCGGCAGGCGATGCTACAAGCGGACCCCGCACGGTGATCCAGGCGGTGGTGGCGGCCAGACGGGCGGCGGAGAACATCCACGCCCGGATCATGGGTGTAGAAAAAGAACAGGCGGAAAGCCGTTTTAATTTCAGCCGCGGCAAGTCCTTTGACGATGTTGATCTGCGTATTTTTGCAGGGATCAACGTCAAACTGCGGGAAAGGATGCCCGAGCGGTCGCCTGACACTGCAGTCCAGGATTTCGATGAAGTCAAACTCGGCCTTACCGAGACAATGGCAAAAAAAGAGGCTGAGCGCTGCCTCTCCTGCGGCTGCACAGCCTTTGACCGCTGCGATCTGAAGGAACTCTGCCTTGATCATGAGGTCAATCTGACGAAAACAGGCATGGGGACAGGGCCGATCTATGTCAAGGATGCCAGCCATCCGACCATCGTGGTTGATCTGAACAAATGCGTTTTCTGTCACTCCTGCACAAAATCCTGTGAGTACGGGGCCATTGAGCTGACGGCATCCGGCTTTGATGGTAAGGGAAGAGCGCAAGGGATCGTCTTCAATTTCACCGATGATTGCATCTCATGCGGCGCCTGCGTGGACAATTGTTCAACAGGTGCCCTCAACAAGAAAGACCAGATTATCCCGGTGACCAATGAGGATATCCGCAATATCAGGACGACCTGTCCTTATTGCGGTGCAGGTTGCCAGATGGTCCTCAAGGTGAAGGGCAACACCATTATTGAGGTAAATTCTGATGCCAAACTTCCTCCCAATTATGGTGCCCTCTGCGTCAAGGGACGCTTCGGCTTTCATTTTGTTCAGCACAAGGACCGGCTTACCCAGCCGCTGGTTCGCAAGAATGGCCAGTTGGTAAAAACTTCCTGGGAAGAGGCACTCGAAACCGTTGCCAAACGCTTTCTTGACCTCAAGTCCATGTACGGCCCGGATTCCATTGCCGGTTTTTCCTGCGCCCGGGCCACCAATGAGGAAAATTTCCTCATGCAGAAATTCATGCGCACGGCTATCGGCACCAACAACATCGATCATTGCGCCCGCCTCTGACACGCACCAACGGTGGCCAGTCTGGCCCTCACCTTCGGCAGCGGCGCTATGACCAACTCCATAGCCGACACCACTATAACCGATCTTTTTTTTCTCATCGGATCTAACCCGGACACATCCCACCCCACCATCGGCCTGCGTATTCACCAGGCAGCAGATCGGGGTGCAAAACTCGTGGTAGTTGATCCGCGCAGGACGCGGCTCGCCGAAAGGGCCGATCTCTGGCTGCGGATCCAGCCGGGAACCGATGTGGCCCTTTTAAACGGACTGATGTATATTATTCTGGAAGAAGGAATCTGGGATAAAAAATTCGTGGAAGAGCGGACTGAGGATTTCCAGGAGCTCCGCGACCTGGTACAGAATTACCCACCCGCCAAGGTGGCCGAGATCACCGGTCTGCCGGAAGAACAGCTCTATCAGGCGGCCCGCATGTATGCGGCTGAGGGCAGGCATGCCATCTTCCACGGCATGGGCATCACCCACTACACCACCGGCACTGACCGGGTGAAATCCATCGCCAACCTGGCCATGCTCTGCGGCAAGGTCGGGGTGGAGGGCGGCGGCTGCAATCCCCTGCGCGGCCAGAACAATGTGCAGGGTGCCTGCGACATGGGAGCCCTGTTCAACACCCTGCCCGGTTATGGCGGCTTGGAAAACGAGGAAACCTTCGACAGGTATGAAAAAACCTGGAAGATTAAACTGCCGCGCCTTCCCGGCAAGCCTGCCACTGAGGTATGGGATAATATTTTCAAAGGAGACATCAGAGGGTTGTATGTCTTCGGCGAAGACCCGGCCATTGCCGACGCCAACATCGGTCATGTCCAGGAGGCCCTGCGGGAGATTGATTTCCTGGTGGTTCAGGATATCTTCCTGACCGACACGGCAAGGCTGGCCGACGTTGTCCTGCCCGCTGCCTGCTTTGCTGAAAAGGACGGCACCTTCACCTGCACCGAGCGCCGGGTGCAACGGGTACGCAAGGCAGTCGAACCGCCGGGCGAGGCCCGTCCCGACTGGCAGATCTTTTGCGATCTGGCCCGCAGGATGGGCTATGAGATGCACTATGACTCAGCAGAAGCAGTCTTTAACGAGATCAACAGCCTGATCCCCCAGTATAAAGGTATCACCTATCAGCGGCTGGAACAGCAGGGACTGCAGTGGCCTGTGCCGGACGAGAACCATCCCGGCACCCCTGTCCTGCACACCAGGACCTTTACCCGCGGCCGGGGGCTCTTTATCCCCGAGCCATACCTGCCACCCCGGGAACCGGTTGACAAGGAATACCCCATGCTGTTTACTACCGGCCGGGAATATGCCCGTTACAACTTCAGCTCCATGACCGGCAAGACACCGGAGATCGACGTGATCGCCCCTGAATGCCTGGCAGAGATCAACCCGGCGGATGCCGAACGGATGGGGATAAGCGAGAAGAGCCTTGTCAGGATATCCTCTAGGCGCGGTTCCGTGGCCATGCGGGCCACCATCACTGAACGTTCACAGGAAGGGACTGTTTTTACAGTCTATAACTTCCAGGAAACGCCGGTGAATTATCTGACCCTCGATGCCCTTGACCGCCTGTCCAAGACGCCGGAATATAAACTCTGCGCGGTGAAGGTCGCGTTGGTACAGAATGAAGAATAACCTCAACCTTGCAAAGAGTATGTGACCATGAAGATACCTCGAATCATGTCGACCCAGCACCCTGACAATGTCCAGCTCCCTTTTTTTGCGGAAAACCAGGACATGTCAGGAGAAGATGAAATTCAGGAGGCCTACTATGCCTTTACCCATATCGGCTGTGATGAGCAGATGTGGGACTGCGAAGGCAAGGAGGTGGATGCCTTCGTGGTCAGAAAACTGCTCACCAAATATGAACACTTCTTTCAACATACCCGCCTGGGTAAAGATGTGCGTCTGACCCTGCGGGTACCGAACCCGGATGTGGAAAAGAACGAGGCCAAAGTCCTCCTGGAGACCCTGGAGAGCATCCCGCGTTCCTGCGATGCCGCCAGTCTCTTTTACGGCTGCGACGCCCCGCCCATTCACGAGGTGATCCTGCCCATGACCATGTCGGCCGAGAGCCTGAATCGCGTCTATCATTACTACAAGGATTTCGTGGTCGGCAAGCAGACAAAACCCTTTTATCAGGGCGACATCTCCATTGCCGAATGGATCGGTGATTTCAAACCCAAAGAGATCAATGTGATCCCCCTTTTTGAAGACAGGGAACACATGCTCGAGGCCCATACCATCATGCGGGCCTATCTGCAGGACAAGGACATCGAGCATCAGCGGGTTTTCATCGCCCGTTCTGATCCGGCCATGAACTATGGCATGGTGAGCGCTATCCTCTGCAACAAGATAGCCCTCCAGCGGCTGCAGCGACTCTCAAAAGAGACCGGAGTCAAGATCTATCCGATCCTCGGCGCCGGCAGCGCGCCCTTCAGGGGCCACCTTGCGCCGGACAATGTCGACAGTGTGTTGAGAGAATACCCGGATGTCCAGACCTTTACGGTGCAGTCCGCCTTCAAGTATGATCATCC
>DCUN01000174.1:12286-21145 GCA_002327225.1 Desulfobulbaceae bacterium UBA2213 | reverse complement strand
AACCCCAATAAACGGGATAAGTGCCTTTCGCAGATTATTTTCTTGAAAAAAAAACAAGAAAATAATCTGTAAGTAATCTAACCCCAATGAACGGGATAAGTGCCTTTCGCAGATTGTTTTCTTGCAAAAAAACAGGTAAGCGCAGACTCCGAGAAAACAATCTGTAAGGCACTGAAAAAGAATCAAACAATATACCCATACAACAGCACTTTACGCAACCGATAAAACACTGACAGAACAGGAACAAGCGCAGCGCCCCCTTTTTACTTCTTTTTATCTTGTATTGTCAGGATCTTTATGCGAAAAGTTAAGAGTCGTCTTCTTCCATCAAACCTACCTACAACAGAGTACCTCCGGAGTCCGCATTGAGTACGGGAAAACACTATTTTCCGCAAATCCGGGTTGAACACCTTATCGCCATCGGGCGCTTGGTACTGGCGGCTTTTTTTCTTATAGCAATATGGATCGACCCTTCTGAGCCTTCCCAGAATGCCACGATCACCTACGGCCTGTTGGCATCGTATCTGACCTACTCCCTTGTATTGCTGGCGGCGTTTACGTGGCAGAAGGATCACATCCGGAACCTCCTGCTGGTTGTTACTCACAGTGTCGATCTGCTAGTCTTCTCTCTTCTCATGTCCCTCACTGAAGGGCCAAACAGCCCATTCTTCGTCTTTTTCGTTTTTTTCCTTGTTTGTGCCACCTTGCGCTGGCAGTGGCGCGGGACGCTATGGAGTGCGGTAGCTGCTCTGTTCGTAGTTATTGCCCTGTCATTGTATCCACACAATCTCCTGCATGATCCTAATTTTGAGCTGAACCGCTTCATTATCCGCATTGCCTACCTGACAGTCGTTGCAACCATGCTTGGTTTCCTGGGCGCCTATGAACAGTCGACACGTAACGTTCTCACCATGCTGGCGGAATGGCCACACACCCTCTCCGACGAGCTGCAGACCATGACCAATGAAATGCTGGGGCATGCCGCGACCATCCTCGGCGTTCCCCGCATTCTCCTGGCCTGGGAGGAAGAGGAGGAACCCTGGCTTCATCTGGTTCTCTGGACACAGAAGGGGTGTCAGTATACCTGCGAACATCCTGATACGTTTGGAACTCTTGTAGTCGGGCACCTGGCCGGTGCGAGCTTTTTCTGCAGAGATGTCACCAACCCTCACCCCCAGGTCGTGCATAATTCTCCTGTCGGTTTGCAGGGATTACAGGGTTCTCCCCTGCCAAAACTATTGCAGAAGCGTTTTGCCATGAGCACGGTCCTGATCTCAGAGGTGAAGGGTGAAAAAAACTCAGGCCATCTCATGGCGCTCGACAAAAAAACGATCACCACGGACGATCTGGTGCTCTGTGAGATTGTCGCCCATGAAGTGGCAGCCCGCCTTGACAACTTTTTCCTCTTGAGGCAGCTGCAGCAGACGGCAACTGCGGAGGCACAGATCCGCCTGGCCCGTGACCTGCACGATGGTCTACTCCAGTCCTTGACCGGAGCGGCCCTGCAACTGGAAACAGCGCAGCGCCTTATAGAAAGTGAGCCGCAGACAGCGCGACAGCGTATCCATGAGATCCAGCAATTGCTTGCTGCCGAGCAACGGGAACTGAGGCTCCATATCAATGAGTTGAGGCCTTTTCTTCCAGATCGGCCGACTGAAGATTTTGGACTTGCCGACCGCCTGGAGACACTGGCCGAACAGATTGGGCTTCAATGGGATCGCGTTGTCGAGATAATTCTCCATCCTCCGGTTCCCAGGATTACCAGGAGCATGGCCCGTGAAATTTATTTTATTGTCAATGAATCATTGATTAACGCCGTGCGCCATGCCGGAGCCTCTTCCGTGCATGCGGAACTCTCCTTCGACTCCGACCGGATTAACATCACAGTCATTGATGACGGAAATGGATTCCCTTTCCACGGCCGCTATGAACTTGACACATTATTTGAGATGAAACGAGGCCCCAGGACGTTAAAGGAGCGGATCTCCGCCCTGAAGGGGACGCTGTCCATCGACTCAAGAGAAACCGGCGCGCATCTGGATATCACCCTGCCACTCACGGAACACGGAGCCTGAAATGCCTATTACTCTTGTCCTGGCTGACGACCATCAACTTATCCTTAACGGTCTTACCAGCCTCCTTCTCATGGAGGACGACCTGAATGTCCTGGCGAGCTGTACCAACGGCATTGATGCCATAGAGACGATACGCCGTCTCCAACCGGACGTGGTGGTCCTTGATCTTTGCATGCCCGGAATGAATGGCCTGGAAGTCTGCGGAAAAATTCGGGAGGATCACCTGCCGACACGGCTGGTGATCCTGACAGCAGCGCTCAAAGAGGAGGAAATGGCCGAGGCGTTTCAACTGGGGGTTCATGGCATCATCTTGAAGGAGATGGCACCCCAGCTCCTGGTGCAGTGCATTCGCAAGGTAGCCGCCGGGGAACAGTGGCTGGAGCGCCAATCCACCAGACAGATGCTGGAAAAGATGCTGCGGCGGGAGACGGGAACGCGGGGGGTAATCGGTCTCCTCACCTCACGGGAAATCGAACTTGTCCGCCTGGTCGCCGCTGGCCTGCGCAACAGAGACATCGCCGACCAGCTGTTCATCAGCGAGGGGACGGTTAAGGTTCACCTCCACAACATCTATGAAAAACTGAATATTAACAGTCGGATGGCGCTGTTGCGCTACGCTCAGGAGAAGTCACTGGTATGAGGCCGCTTCCATAAGAAAAGCCGGAGGCGAATATTCGCCTCCGGCTCAATGGTACACACAGGCATGCTTCCAGCTTTAGAGGGCCGGGTAGATTTGACCGGTCATCACTGTGTCGTCAATCTGGTATTCGGCTGCATCTTTGAGGTACGCAGTGTAGGAGACGCTGATAATAACTACCGAACCTGGGACCAAGGTGTGTCCCTCAGGGATGAGAGAGAGATCAACTATGTCGGCATTGGGGACGATGGACAGTTTGCTTTCCCAATTGTAGCCGGTGATCTTGCCTTTGGGATTGAGACGACCCTTCTCGATGGTGGGAACGGTGATGGCGGTCATCCCGCTGGCGCCGTCGAAGGTCTGAGTAACAGTTTTTGGTTCTGTCGTTATTGTCTCTGACACCTCTCTTTGCCAACCACCAGTACCATTGTCAGTACTATTCGCGCAACCTTGCCTGTTAGGGATGCCTGAAATACACTTGCCCGCAGCTACTAATACGGTAGTAGTAGTTACACCTTCAGTGGTCGTCGTAATTTCATACTCAAATTCATAGTCGTAGGTCACATCAACGACAACCGTCTTCTTGCTTTGGATGGCCCCGTGGTTGACGGTACCGGAAACAGTCGCAACATCGTTCGCATAGCCGTATCCCGTGACCTTAAAATCGCCGGTTACGTCTGCCGCTGCCATCGTTGCTCCCATTGCAAAACACCCCGCCATTGCCACTGCTGCGAAAATCGATTTCTTTACATTTTTCATTTTCTGTTTCTCCTTTTGTAGTTTTTATCGGCCATGCCGACATTGATAAACTGCACCTGACTCAATTCCCCTTTCCACCTATGCCATGGGTGCGGCATCAAACAGATGCCGCGTGATGCTGACAGCCACCCCCATTTTCTCCAAACCCGACTCTACTCTGACCACCTCCCCCTGACAGCGAAGGTTTACGGAACTATCTCCCTTGATCGCGTACTCCATCTTCATGACAAACTCGATCTGTTCTCCTACGGACAAGATCTGATCCGTCTCAAAGAACACACCATCAATGCAGCAATCGCGGGTTATGCCTGTACCCAGTTTCAACTCTATGGGGATTCCTACCTGTAACCGCTCTGACTTCCTTTTCTCCACTGGCATCTCTCCGGAGTCTTCTCTCATTTCAATTCATTCCTTCAATCCACCATACCGCTTAATCTCATGGGAAAGCTGGCAATGACTTCCCTTCTTTAAATAAGACTATATAACGAAACCCATGGCTCTTGATATAGATTCATGGGTATATTTTTCTATACCTTTCGATATAGGCAGAGATCAGGATCGGCTTGTTCTTGCAGATTTACAACTGTGCCGGCGAACCGACGTTCTGTACATTCCGTACAGTGTACCTTGAGAATTTGTTTGTTTTCTTAGCATTTTACCTTTAGAGTAATGTTACCCAACGAGCTAGAAATCATGCTGCAGGCCAGCATAATTCGGTTTAAAAAATGCTTGCAGATGAGCCTCTTGCAAAATGACACATCACGCTCAAAAACCGTCATTCTTGCGTAGGCGTGAATCCATAACTGGCTGAATTTACAGCAATGGATTCCCGACAAAAGAACTCGGGAATGACAGCTTGGTCCGGGGATGAGAGAGGGAGGATTTGGCCGTTCAGGCAGGATATTACACTTTTCACACCGGACACTCCTGACTGCAGGCAAAACTCTAAAGCACGTTTCAGCTATCGATCCTAAAGCGCTTTGCTTTACTTAAATTTACAGGCTGACCAGCACTTTCCATTGAGCGCGCGGGGCAGAATCATACAAGGAGCCGTTGCGAAACAACATGAGCATGTTCTTTTTTTACAGCGGCTTTGCACAGCCATGACCACCACCGCCACCCTCAACACGATCCGTACCCGGGCCGCCCGTTTTGCCAATGACTTTTCCCGAGCAGGCTATGAGATGGGAGAGGCGCAAAACTTCATCCGGGGCCTCTGTGAAATATTTGAACTGCCGGTGCTCAAAGCTGTCAGTTTCGAGCATCGGGCCAAAAAGTTAGGCGGCAGTCATGGCCGGATAGATGGCTTTTTCCCCGGCCTGCTCCTCATCGAGATGAAGTCCACCGGCAAGGATCTGGCATTGGCCTACCAGCAAGCCACTGAATACCTTCCCAATCTTCCTGCCAGCAACGTCATTAGCATTCCGTAGCGCAGTGGTAAGATTTAGTCATGAAGGAAAAACAATATGAGGAGAAAGTAATGGAGTTATGGAATTTAATTACATCAGGGAAACGTATAGAAGAAATGAAAATGGCTTATATTGGAAAGCATATTTTCAGGAATAAGCTATCACCTTCACTACAAAATGAAGTACACAATCTCGCCAATGAAAATGCGAATCGCTTCTTCAGTTTAGCCGCTCAGCAGAACTAATTGTTACCATGACCATCCCTTTTTAATAAAATAATCACTAAGTGGAAATAATATGACAATTAGTCCTGGTGACATGGAGCAATTGTTTAAGCAGTGGCGAGAAGGTCGTGGCACTGGTGAACAATATGAAAAAAACTGTATTGATGACTTGAAAGATAGTATTCCAACTTTTTTACGACAACATGGCGAGTTATCTTCACAGTCATTGTTTGAAATTGATGACGAATCGAAAATACAAGAACTTTATGACCGTTGTAATCAAACAATAGACCCACTTCATGGCTTTTCTAATCGCACAGGACATCACCGACCGAGAGCTGCACTTGGAAATTATCTTAAATTTCTTCATGATTTTTTTCACAAAAATGGGGGATCTGTGCAATATTCTAAATCACCAATTATTGGAATATCTTCCAAATCTCAGCTTACTGCTTCCCTTAACCGTATCCTCTTTGGTCCTCCGGGTACTGGAAAAACCTATAGCACGGTAGAAGAATCTTTAAGTGTTCTTGAGAAAACAACAACTCCAACAGGTAGTTTTGCTGAGCAAAAGGTTCGTTTTGATCAATTCAGGACAGAAGGGCGAGTCGGATTTGTCACCTTTCACCAAAGTTTTAGCTACGAAGATTTTGTTGAGGGACTACGAGCTGTTGTCGAGAATGGCATGATCAATTACGAGGTTGAATTCGGCATTTTTAAACAAATTTCCAGGATAGCAGCGAACGACCCCAGCAATCCTTATGTCCTCATTATTGATGAAATCAACAGAGGCAACATTTCCCGGATCTTTGGTGAACTGATTACTCTGATTGAGCCAACCAAACGGGCTGGCAATAGTGAAACCGTTGAGGTGATCCTGCCTTATTCCAGAGAAAAGTTCACAGTTCCAAATAATCTTTATCTGATCGGCACTATGAATACAGCTGACCGATCCCTGGCCCTTATGGATACAGCATTACGCCGTCGTTTTGATTTTGTTGAGTTCATGCCACAACCGGAGAAATTGCCGACAGATATGGAAGGTGTCAACCTTTGTCAGTTGCTCATGACCATGAATCAACGAATTGAAGCCCTGTATGATCGTGAGCACACCATCGGCCATGCTTTTTTTATGAATGTGAAGACTATTCAGGACTTGGCCCTGGTCTTCCAGCGGAATATCCTCCCCTTACTTGAAGAATATTTCTTTGAGGATTGGGACAAGATTTCGCAGGTGTTAGGAAAAACGGGCATCTATACGGAGAAACAATTCAATAACCTCGGATTTCCCCCTATTGGCAAACGATTCCAACGCAATGATCACCTGTTGAATGACAAGTCAACCTACCGCAGGATTTACGAGGCACCCTGATCATGCCTTGTCTCTGTTTGCGCGAATATGGATTCCTGTTGCGAGGAGAGCAAGCAGGCAATTCTTTGTTGGTATGTGGTATCAGCCATCCCCTGGCTTGGACTTTCCTGGAGCAACTCGCCTGGTCTCATGATGATCGTCATGCTTTTATCCGTACAGCAACTTATAATGGACAAAAAGCCCTTCAGGTAACCAGTTTTATCGGGGTTATCACAACGCCAGACGGAACCCAAATCGAAATTCTTCCAAAAACCAGTGAAGAGGGGCAGGACACAAGCCAAACCCGAAAGCTCTTATGGCGAATGTTGCAGGCTGTTGATCTCCTGCCTTTCATTGAGACTACCGATGCCGATTTGACACTGGATCGCCAGCCCCTTATCGAGGTATTGATTACCCGCTTTCTGCAACATCTTACCCAGGTAGTTCGTCGTGGGGTCCGTAAGGATTACACCCGCATTACAGCTGAAGAGTATTTTTTGAAGGGACATCTGCAATTGGAGCGACAGCTCAGGCAACCTATCAGCAAACAGCATCTTTTCTGTATTGAATATGATGTGTTTTCAGATAATCGGGCTGAAAACAGGTTGATCCATGCAGCCTTGATATTAGTAGGAAAATGGAGCAGGTCAGATGCCAACCAACGTCTCTGTCGCGAATTACGATTTGCTTTTGATGAGGTACCGGTTTCAATCAACCATAAAGCCGATTTCACTCAATGGCGAACCAGCAGGGACATGATTTATTACCAGTCCTTACTTCCGTGGTTACGGCTCATCCTGAATCAGCAATGTCCTTTCACCTTGCTTGACGAACATGCTGGAATTTCCTTCCTTTTTCCCATGGAAGTATTGTTTGAAAAATATATTGCCAGGATACTGGCTCAACAACTCCCAGTAGGATATTCACTGCGAACCCAAGTAACTGATAAGTTTCTTTCTATAAATCCACGAGCATTCATGCTCAAACCTGACATGGTAATTTACAGAAACGATCAACCGGAAATTGTCCTTGATACCAAGTGGAAACTGATTGACGCTGACACCCGCTACAACAATGGAATTCACGATTCAAAGGCAGGAATAAGCCAAGCCGATATGTATCAGATGTTTGCTTACGGGAAAAAATACTTTACCAATGGCCCAGGAAAATTGGCACTGATTTATCCTGCATGGAGAAAATTTTCAAAGCCATTGCCATCTTTTGAGCTGGACACAGATTTGTATCTTGACGCCGTACCTTTCCCGCTTGATGTGGATTCTTCCGTAGAAATTAATGCCTTGCTCGCACAACGAGACGATTTAACGAACCATTCAAAGCACATTTCTGTATCGTAAAATATAACAACTTCCCCTGGCCTGTCTCGCTGTCAGCAACCCACACGGCAAAGATCGAAGCGGCGGCGCAAGCCATCTTGAATGAAAGGACTGCCGAAGAAACCCGCTGCGCCGAGCAGGGGCAAAAATGCTCACTGGCAGCTCTCTATGCGCCGGGCAACATGCCTATTGGTTTGGTCAAGGCCCACGCCGCCCTCGATAAAGCCGTTGACACCGCCTATGGCTACAAGGGGATCAACACCGACGCCGGACGAGTGGCCTTCCTGTTTGAACGCTATGAGGATTTGCTGGCGTAACATTGCGGCAACGCTTGCATAGAAAAACTCATTTGGGATGACATTGGAGGGGGATGGAACTGCAGACAAATTTGTTTGCGCTACACAAGAAACAGCAAAGCGTTTCAGCGACTCAGCCTGGAGATCAGACAGGAGGTGCCGAAACGCTGATTGCTTCGTGCCGTTCTTGATTCAGGTGAACTTTTAATCCTCAAAAACCTCCGGCGAATGGCGGATGATCTCGGCCTTCACCAGGTAGATGACATCTTCGGCAATATTAGTGGCGTGGTCGGCAATCCGTTCCAGGTGGCGGCTGATTGACAGATTATGCAATAAAACACTGATGTGCTCGGGGTGTTTAGCCATCTCATCTTTAACCAGGGCATACATGTCCCGGTTCATGGCATCCACCCGATCATCCTCGGCACGAACACGATAGGCCTTGTTCACATCCAGATTAACCAGGGCCTCGATGCTGCGGGTCAGCATGCCTTCCACTGTCCGCATCATGGATGCCATATCAAAGGCGATCGGAATTGCCGGCTGGTCGATAAGAAAACTGCTGCGTTCGGCAATGCCAACTGCCAGATCTCCAACCCGCTCAAGATCGCTGTTGATCTTCAGCACGGCGATAATAAAACGGAGGTCCGAGGCCACCGGCTGATGCAGGGCCAGGATCTTCAAACAATCCTCTTCAATAGTTACCTCCTGATCATCAATTTCATGATCCCCGGAGAGCACGGCCTGCGCCATCTGCTGATTTCGGTTGATGAG
>DCUN01000174.1:0-12276 GCA_002327225.1 Desulfobulbaceae bacterium UBA2213 | reverse complement strand
TCGATTTCTTTCTGTAAGTGCTGTGACATGACCTGCGTCTCCCTCTTGTGTCCGAGAATTGTGTCCGAGAATTATCCGAAACGACCGGTGATATAATCTTCCGTCTGTTTTTCCCGCGGCTTGGTAAATATCTTCTTGGTGGGGTTAAATTCCACCAACCGACCCTCATAAAAAAAGGCGGTATAGTCGGAGATACGGGCGGCCTGCTGCATATTATGGGTCACGATAACAATTGTATAGTCGTTTCTCAACTCGCCGATCAGATCTTCGATCCGAATCGTTGACTTCGGATCAAGGGCGGAGGCCGGCTCATCCATGAGCAGGATTTCAGGGCCTACGGCCAGGGCTCTGGCAATACAGAGGCGCTGCTGCTGACCGCCGGAGAGACCGATGGCATTGGTATCAAGCCGGTCCTTCACCTCATCCCACAGGGCGGAACGGACCAGGCTCTTCTCCACAATCTCGGCCAGCTCCTGCCTGTCCTTGGTACCATGGATACGGGGGCCGTAGGCCACGTTGTCAAAGATGGATTTCGGGAAGGGATTTGACTTCTGAAAAACCATCCCCACCTTCCTGCGCAGGCTCACGACATTGCTGCCATTTTCATAGATATCCTCGCCGTTAATACGGACATCCCCCTCAAGCCTGGTGCCGGCAATGGTATCATTCATCCGGTTGAAGATGCGCAGAAAGGTTGACTTGCCGCAGCCGGAAGGGCCGATAAAGGCGGTGACCCGACGGCCGGGGATATCCATAGAGATATCAAAGAGGGCCTGGGTGGCCCCGTAAAAAAAATTCACCTGCCGGGCAGTGATGACATGCTCGGTATCTGCGGGAAAAGGAGAAGTCTCTACCATCGATATTTTTTCCTGAAATGAATGCGAATGAATATAGCCCCCAGACTGAGTCCGAGCACCAGAAGCAGGAGAACAAGGGCGGTTGCATACTGCAGGGGCAGTACCTTGTCGGCCTCCGGGTGCTGGGTGGCCAGGATATATAAGTGGTATGGCAGGGCCATAACCTGATCAAATATGGAATTGGGCAGCCTCGGCAGATAAAAAGCGGCAACGGTCAGCAGGATGGGCGCAGTCTCGCCAGCCGCCCGGCCGATGCCGAGAATGGAGCCGGTGATAATGCCGGAGAGGGAATAGGGCAGGACATTGGTGCGGATCGTCTCCCACTTGGTGGCGCCAAGGGCCAGACTTGCGTCCCTGTAGCCCCGGGGCACGGCCCGCAAGGCCTCTTCACTGGAGACGATAATAGTCGGCAGGATCATGCAGGCGAGAGTCAGACTGCCGGCCAGAATGGAGGTGCCGAAATTGAGAAAGAGAACAAAAAGGCCGAGGCCAAAAAGTCCATAAACAATGGAGGGCACTCCGGCCAGGGTGATAATGGCCAGGCGGATCATATCGGTAAAACGATTCTGTTCCGCATACTCAGAGAGATAAATGGCACTGCATATACCAAGGGGCAGGGCCACGGCAATGGTGCCGACCAGCAGCGACAAGGTACCGACAATGGCCGGCAGGATTCCGCCCTCGGCGCCACTCTTGCGGGGATACTGCGAAACAAATTCCCAGCTCAGGGCCGGCAGCCCATGGCGGATAATATCAAAGAGGATATAGCCGATCACCAGGACAATGGAGTACATGACCAGCCTGATCAGAACATAGATTATCTGCTCCGAATATTGTCTTCTCATTTCATCATCCCGTAACGAACCAGTACCCGCTGGGCAATAATATTGAGGAGAAAGGTCACCGCCAGCAGCACCAGTCCTATCCAGAACAGGGCCTGATAATGAAGGCTGCCAAAAGAGACCTCGCCCATTTCAGCGGCAATGGTCGCAGTCATGGTCCGCACCGGCGCCAGCGGCGACCAGGTCATGAGGGCTGAGTTTCCGGTAACCATGAGTACGGCCATGGTCTCACCGATAACCCGCCCCGTACCCAGCATGATCGCGGCGATGATCCCAGGCAGGGCGGCAGGAATAATCACCTGAAATATGGTCTGCAGATCGCTGGCACCCAAGGCCCGGGAGGCATCCTTATAGGCGTGCGGCACACTCATGATGGCATCTTCGGACAAGCTGATCACCGTGGGAATGGCCATAAGGGTCAGCAGCAGGGCACCGGTCAGGGCACTCAATCCGGTGCCGAGCCCAAAGAAGGTTTTGATCAGCGGCGCCAGAACCACCAGGCCGAAGAAACCAAGTACCACCGAGGGGATACTGGCCAGCAGCTCAATAAAGGGTTTGAGGATCTCGCGTTCGACAGGACTGGCAATCTCAGCGATATAGATGGCACCCAATACTGACAGGGGAATGGTGAAGAGCATCGACAAACCGGTGACCAGAGCCGATCCGGTAATCAGCGGCAGGATGCCATACCGCTCCTGGACAAAGGAGACGGGAATCCATTGACGATCAAACAAGGCGTCCAGCCCCGGCTTCAGGGCAAAGGGGGCGGCCTCCTTCACCAGAAAGATAAAGATGAGCACCACAAGAAAAATACTGGTTGAGGCCGCGCTCAGCATCAAGAGGCGCATGGCCTTGTCTTTCCACATAAGCGTTACTTTACGGAGATATAACCGGTTTCCGTCACAATCTTCTGACCTTCTTCACTGAGACAGAAATCGACAAAGGCCTTTGCCTCCGGAGAAGAAGTTCCATTGGTGTACAGATAGAGAGGCCGGGCCACCGGGTAGTGACCAGCACGCACCGTTTCATCACTGGGCAGCACGGCCGCAGTGTCCTCTGCTGATTTGACCCCCACCATCTTTACCGTTGCCTTGGCCTCGAGGGCGAAGGCGAGACCAACATAGGTAATGGCCCCCTTATCCGAGGCCACAGACTGCACCAGGGCCGAGGTTCCTGCCAGCAGTCTGGCCCTGGGGGTATAATCCGCCTTGTTGAGTACATGTTCCTGAAAAAAGACGAAGGTACCTGAGCTTGATTCCCTTGAAAGCACGATAACAGGCAGGTCAGGCCCGCCCATCTCCTGCCAGTTCGTATATTCGCCGGTGAAAATCTTGCGAAGCTGCTCCATGGAGAGTTCCTCGACCGGGTTGGCAGGATTGACGATAATCGCCAGACCGTCACGGGCCACAGCATGTTCTACAAGGTCTATTTTCTTCTGGACGGCCAGCTCTTTTTCCTTGCCTTGCAGCTCACGGGAAGAAGCGCAGATATCCGTCGTTCCATTGAGCAGGGCGGCGATACCCGTACCTGAGCCGCCACCTGTCACCGAGATCTGAGCATCAGGGTGCTGGCCCATGTACAGCTCCGCCCAGGAACTGGTCAGGTGTACCATGGTGTCAGATCCCTTGATGCTAATTGCCTTCTGAGAGCCGGACTGTGACTGCGTTGAACCCTTCTCGCCGGAATCACAGGACACCAGCAGAAGCAGAACAGCAAGCCAGGGAACTATTTTCTTACATATCATAATCATTTCTCCGTTCGTGATGTGTTCACTTGATAATGCTGAACTCTTTCACTCTGCAAACAGCTGCCAGATTTCAGCGTTTCCCAACACCATCTTGATGAAAAATACTCTATTAAAGTTTACTATACTCAACACCTGACAGCCATGTCAATGTCAACCCTTTTTCAACATTCTTTCCCATTTCGTTGCATTCTTGCCGATAACAACATGCACGAAGCCTTATTTCTCGCTCAAGGAAAACATTTCTTTGCCACAACAGCCTAAAGCCAGCCACGCCTCCTGAAAAATCTGACCATGACCAGGGCCACCAGCACCAGCACAACCCAGAAAACAAAGTAACTGTATTTATATCGCAGCTCAGGCAGATATGTAAAATTTGTCCCGTAGACCCCGGCAATGAAGGTCAAAGGAATGAAGATTGCTGAAAAGATGGTCAAGACCTTCATGATCTCATTTAACCTGTTGTTCACCCCGGTATTGTAGATATTCAGGTAATCAAAAAGCATCTCGCGATAGGTGTCGATAATCTCAACCGACTGCAGGGCCAGACCCTGCATATCTTTGAGAAAAGGATCAGTCTTGTCGCTTATCAGCTCCGAATCCAGGAAGTTCAGCTGCTGCACAAGCTCCCTGAACGGCCTTACAGCCTTGCGGATATAGTTCATCTCCCTTTTATAGCGGGTGATCTTTTCCAGCACTTCCTGGCTCGGACTGGACAGGACCTCTTCCTCAAGATCCTCCACCTTCTCTCCCAGATTCTCTATGATAAAAATATAGTTATCGACAACGGTATCGAGCAGGGCATAGGCAAGATAGTCAATCCCTGCCCCTTTGCCCCGTCCTTTCTGCCGACCGATTCTCGCCAGCACTGAGTCAAAGGCATCACTGGACTGCTCCTGAAAGGTAAGAAGAAAGGTCCGGCCCAGCACCATGCTCAACTGCTCGCCTATGACCTGCTCCTGATCCTCGTCAAAACGGAGCATCTTGAGCACCAGAAAGATACAGTCATCATGTTCCTCCACCTTGGGCCGTTGTCCGGTATGGACGATATCCTCCATAATCAGGGGATGGAGATCAAAACTCCTGCCGATCTCCATAATCAGCTCAGTGTCATGCACCCCGTCAACATTGATCCAGGTGACGGTATCTGTCTTCCTGAAACGCTCACCTTCGTCGATCTTTTTTGGTTCAAGCTCCCGCAGATCTCCCTGGTCATAGTCCATAACGCTGACCCTGGCCTGATCCATCTTCTGACTGCCGACAAAGATAACAGAGCCCGGCGTTCGATGCAGACTTGCCTTATTTTTTTTCAGAAATCGTGCCATACCTCTCTCTCCTTGGGGGATATCAATAAAACACCTTAAAAGAACACCAGCACCAGTAACTCCTGACAGAAATTGCCGGCAAGGTCCGCAGAGTCCACAGCAGCCACTTCTGACCGCAAGCCGCTTCTTTCACCTTTTTTGTCACAGAATTATTGCAATCGTACCAGAGATGTGGCAAAAGTTCTATTCTCTAAAGGCCGCCGTGATGAGGGACTCGGAAAATACTAGTGTACCTGATTTTCCGCGTCCCTTAAAAAGCCGTTTGATTAAGTTGGCCCAAAAAAGGATCAGTTGCATGACAGTTGCGAATATAATTATCACAGTGTTGGGCGGGCTGGCCCTGTTTTTGTTCGGCATGAAAACCATGAGCGACGGTCTGCAGAAAGTGGCAGGGCCGACCATGCGCACCATTCTCTCCAAAATGACGGGCAACCGTTTTTCCGGCGTTCTCACCGGCACGCTGATCACCTCCATGGTTCAATCTTCGAGCGCCACCACGGTGATGCTGATCAGCTTTGTAAGCGCTGAACTTCTCACCCTGACCCAAGCCGTCGGGGTCGTCATGGGCGCCAACATCGGCACCACCATGACCGGCTGGATTGTGGCGCTCTTCGGGTTCAAGTTTAAAATAATTCTGCTCTCTTTTCCCGCCATTTTTCTGGGATTTCTGCCCCGACTGCTCGGCATGCACAGGCTGGTGGACTGGGGCGAGGTACTGCTGGGCTTCGGCATACTCTTTCTCGGACTCGATTTCATGAAGGAATCCGTTGGCAACCTCAAGGATTCCGCCGCCATCCTCGCCTTTGTCCAATCCGTGGACGCTTCTACCATGACGCACCGGCTGTGGGCAGTAGCCGTCGGAGCGNNAACATCGGCACCACGATCACTGCCAATCTTGCCGCCCTGGGGGCCTCCCGTGAAGCCAAGCAGACGGCTGTTTCTCATTCCATTTTCAACCTGTTCGGGGCTGCCTGGGCCATCCTGCTGTTTACCCCCTACCTGCAACTCATCGACACCCTTGTGCCTGGAGAATTGATGAATTCGGCCACCGGTACGGCGATTTCCATGGTAGCCCTGGCGGCCCATGTAGCCATGTTCCACACCATGTTCAACGTTATCAACACCGTGCTCTTTCTTCCCTTTGTCAAACAGATCGCCTGGACTGCCAGCAGGATCGTTCCCTCTGACCCCATGAAGCATCGCCCTATTCTTCAGTACCTGGACCCCCATGTGATCAGTTCTCCGCCCATGGCCCTGCACGCCGTACGCCTGGAAGTACGTAACATGACCAGCGAGGTCTATGCCATGCTCGACAAGGTGATACTGCTTATCGAATCCCCTGTTGCCAAGATGGGACTGGTGGCCGATGCCATCAGTCAATCGGAAAACAAGGTAGATTATCTGGAAAAAGAGATCGTCGAGTACCTGGTAATCATCACCCAGGGCGAGACGTCACGCAGCGAGGCCCATGAAATCACCGGCATGATCAGTGTGGTCCACTACATTGAGCGCATCGGCGATCGCTGCGAAACCTTGCACAAACTGCTGGCCCGGCGCTATGATCAGAAAATTGAGCAATCTCCAGAAGCGACAAAACAGCTCCTGGAGATCGGCAACACCACCCGCCGGTTCATGCGGCTCATCGCCGACAATCTGGAACATCCTTCACCGGAGATCATGGTCAGCGCCCATGGACTGGAAAAGGCCATTGATGAAATGCGCACACGTATGCGCGACAGCCACATTTCCCGTCTCAACGAACAATGCTGTTCCGTTACCAGTGGCCTAATGTTCATAGACATGCTCACCTCTTTTGAAAAAATCGGTGATCTCGCCTACAGCATCGCCCAAGTATTGGCTGGCGAGCACTAAGCTGCCGCTTTCCGAAGAAGCTCCTGCAGGTGTCCCGCTCATGGTCACCCTGCTGATGATCTGCTCCAGGCGTCTGCCTGCCACCAAATAATCACGTCCCCATGATCTTTGCACGGAAGAGAAAAAAGACCGCGCCGAGCAGACAGATCCCGGCCCACAGATAATCCATTGAAAGCTTCTCTTTCAGATAGAAGAGAGAAAAGGGGACAAAGACAGACAGGGTCACCACCTCCTGCAGGATCTTCAACTGCCCCACATTCATGACCTGATGACCAATGCGGTTGGCAGGAACCTGCAGCAGATATTCAAAGAGGGCTATTCCCCAGCTCACCAGGGCGGCAAAGACCCAGGGCCGGTGAGCCATATTGGTCAGATGGCCATACCAGGCAAAGGTCATGAACACATTGCTGCAACAGAGCAGAATCAGGGTAACGACATAGGGATTCATCTTCTTCCAAACCTCTCATCCATCACAGAGTCAATCAACGAGAATAAGGCGCTCATGCCGCGCGTCCTTTTCAATACACAGCTTAACAGAAGCTGACAAGACTATTCTGATTCTAAGCCGCTGTAAAAAAATAACATGGTCATTTAATTGTCCAGAACGGCATAAGGAGCCGTAACGAAATAGATATAAATGGCCATGTTATTTCGTAACGGCTCCTAAGCCGCATTCAAACCAATACCTTCGTCGACAGCACTGCGCGGCTCCTCACTCTTGAATTGAATGCAACTTAGAATGAGCCTGAAAAAAGCCCCTTGACGGAATAAAAACACATGTTATATTTAAAATATAACATGAACATCAACGAGACGTGATATGAACTGGCTTCTCCTTATTCATCAGATACCGGCAAAACCCACCTACTTCCGGGCCAAGATCTGGCGTCGTCTGCAACAGGTCGGGGCTGTGCCGGTCAAACAGGCGGCGTACGCCATGCCCATGACCGAACAGGCCTATGAGGACCTCACCTGGATCGTCAAGGAGATCCTCCAGGGCGGCGGCGAGGCCATTCTCCTGGAGGCCCGCTTCCGCGAGGGAATGGGAGACGACCAGGTGATCAATCTGTTCCGTGAAGCGAGAAAAAGGGATTATGAAAAAATTGCCATCGAAGCGAATGACTTGCTGAGCCATTACCGGCAAAACGATTCCAGACAGAGCTCCAGTTTCCTTGAATACAAGAGCGGGCTCTCCAAACTGCGCAAGGCCTTTGCCGGGATCACGGCCATCGATTTCTTTCCCGTGCCTGAACGGGCGACAGTGGAGGCGACCCTGGCCGACATGGAGACCATCCTCCGCGAGAAAAACGTCACTCCGAGCGTCACCGCGAAAAAACCGGTCGACAGGACGGCCCTGACCGGCAAGACCTGGGTCACCCGAGCCAATGTCTATGTGGACCGGATGGCCAGCGCCTGGCTGATCCAGCGCTATATCGACCACGAAGCGGGGTTCCGCTTTGTCGGCAGCGCCGATTTTGCTCCCGGCCCGGAAGAGATCCGCTTTGATATGCCCACCGGGCAATTCACCCATGAGGGAGAACTCTGCACCTTTGAGGTCATGGCCCGGCAATTCGGCGCCGCTGACCCGGCCTTGGCGCAGATCGCCCTGATCATCCACGATATCGACCTGAAGGATGACACCTACAATCTGCCGGAAACCGACGGAGTCCATGCCCTGTTTGACGGCATTGTCGCCACCACCGATGACGACAGGGAGCGGATCCGCCAGGCCGGGATAATTTTGGATGGCCTCCTGGCCTTTTTCAGAAACAGAGGGAACTCACGACCGTAAGAACAAGGGGTAATGTTTGTATACGCAACTATTGATGGTTGAATTTAGGAGCCGTTACGAACCCGCGAATGTTTCATAAAAATCACGTAGTCCCCCGCAGGAGCTTAACATCATGAGCAACATACCACAAACAGCCCCGCCGCCTCCCAGCTTCAAGGAATTCTTTCTTTACTGGCTGAAACTGGGCTTTATCAGTTTTGGCGGCCCTGCCGGGCAGATCTCCATGATGCACCAGGAACTGGTGGAAAAAAAACGCTGGATTTCCGAACACCGCTTTTTGCACGCGCTCAATTTTTGCATGTTGTTGCCGGGACCGGAGGCCATTCAGCTTGCCATCTACATCAGTTGGCTGATGCATGGCGTGGCGGGGGCTATCGTCGCCGGCATCCTGTTCTTTATGCCTGCCTTCCTGCTCCTGTCGATGCTGGCAAGCATCTATCTGGAATGGGGCGATGTGCCGCTGGTGCAGGGGCTCTTTTACGGCATCAAACCGGCGGTGGTGGCAGTGGTGCTGTTCGCCGCCTGGCGCATCGGGTCGCGAGCGCTGAAGAATGAGCTGCTGTGGGGCATGGCGGCATTGGCTTTCGTTGCCGTCTTCGCGCTTGGCATCGGTTTTCCATGGATTGTGCTGGCAGCGGCCACCCTGGGGGCTGTCGGCGGCAAACTCATGCCGGAAAAATTCACAAGCGGCGGCGGCCATGGCGCATCGAGCAAAAAATACGGCCCTGCTGTGATTGATGATGACAGCCCGACCCCGGCCCATGCCAAATTTTCATGGCTGAAAACAGGCGTGACCCTGTTTGTCTTTGTGCTGATCTGGTTGGTGGCGATACTGGCAGTGCGCGGCGAACAGACACTGGCGGACATGGGTATATTTTTCACCAAAGCGGCATTTCTGACCATTGGCGGAGCCTATGCGGTGCTGCCCTATGTCTATCAAGGCGGGGTGGAACTGTACGGCTGGCTGAGCGGAGCGCAGATGATGGATGGTCTGGCCCTGGGAGAAACCACGCCGGGACCACTGATCATGGTGGTGACCTGGGTCGGCTATATGGGCGGAGTGGCCAAACAGGTCTTTGCTCATCCAGTGGCCGCCGGTCTGGCCGGGGCCGGGACGGCGACCTTTTTCACCTTCCTGCCCTCCTTTCTCCTCATCCTGGTCGGTGGCCCGGTAGTGGAGGCAACACGCAATGAGCTGAGATTCACCGCGCCGCTGACCGGTGTCACGGCGGCGGTGGTGGGGGTCATCCTGAATCTGGCGGTCTTCTTTGCCTGGCACACCTTCTGGCCGCAAGGGACTATGGCTGCCCCGTTTACCCAGCCCTTCGAATGGTTTCCAGTGTTTGTCGCCATTGGCGCCTTCCTCGCCTTGTGGAGGTACAAGATTGACATCATGAAGGTGATCGGAGGATGTGCTGTAGTGGGGCTGGCATATACCTACACGATACACTTACTCTAACGGGCGCAGAGCCGGGCGGAAGCCATCTGTCTGTGCCATCATTCAAGGAAAAACATCATGCCACCGACTACTCACCACTATGTCACCAGCATCCGGAGAACCGGAAAAGACTATGCCGATCTGCATGACTGGATTGATGATGCCGAGAAAAAATATGAACGCCATGATTTCAAAAAGATATGGGCCTTCGGAGCGGTGATCGCCGCCCAATTGGGTGAGGAAGGAGTCCAGGAATACATCGAACATCTGCGGGAAGACATGGAGAATAAAATCAGCAAACTTGTCCCTGAACACAAAGCAACCCTGAAAGATGCCTTTATCTATTTCGGGATCAGTTCATAAGGAGAGACAACCATGACACATAATTACCGTATCACAGAAGAAGACATCACCCTGCTCCGCAAGTCCGGGATGAATGAAGCCGATCTTGATCACTCTCTGAAGGTCGCGGCCAAGGCCCTGGATATCGCCCGATGCAGCGGCGCCGCCCTGGATTTTGAGCTGGTGGGACGGGGCGCACTCTTTCATGATCTGGGAAAGAGCGCCACGCACGCAATCAGCCACGGCAGGATCGGTGCCGAGCTGGGTGCAAATCTCGGCCTGCCTCAGGAGATCAATGCTATCATGGAAAAGCACATCCGGGGCGGCCTCAGTGAAGCGGAGGCAAGAGATTTGGGACTGCCGGTCAAGGATTACAGACTGCACCGGTTGGAGGAACGGATCATCATCTACGCCGACCGGCTGGTGGATATCATCCATGACGGTATCGTGAATATAGAAGAAGAGACCGAGGCCGAGGCCCGTTTTGTCGAGATTCTCACCAGCTATCCCAAATACGGCAAGAACGAAATCACCTTGCAACGGTATCTGGGCTACCACAAGGAAATCCAGGGGCTGATCGCCGGCCGGATCATTGATGCACCACGACTCAAAGGGATGCTGGTCCAGGGCGGGATCGTCCTCCTGGATGTCCGGCGCAGGAGCGACCTCGACGCTGCTCCTGCCATGATTCCCGGCGCAGTCTGGCGCGATCCGGAGATGGTGGAACAGTGGGCCGATGAGGTGGAAAAAGAAAAACGGACTCTCATCTACTGTGTCCGTGGCGGCTCGGTGAGCCAATCGGTGGGCAAAAAACTTCTGGAAAGAGGTATTGATGTCGCCTATCTTAACGGTGGCATCAAGGCCTGGACTGATTGCGGGGAGACCCTGACCTGAGAGATCATCAGATAAAGGACCATTCACCATGACCGGAAAGAGGGCAATGACTCTCTCACCCTTCAAGCTGCTCTGCGGAGTGGTGCTGCTGGCCATCTTCAGCAGCACCATCTCCAAGAGCCCGGCGCTTCCCCTGTTTGTCAGCCATCTTGGCGGCGGACCGGCTGAGGTCGGCCTGATCGCCTCGATTTCCGCCTGCACCGGCATCCTCTTCAGCCTTCCGGCAGGCATTCTCTCAGACAGGATCGGCCGCAGACGTATGCTCCTTGTTGCCGCCATTGTCTTTGCCACGGCCCCGTTTCTCTATCTGGTGGTTCAGGAAATATGGCAGCTTGCCCTGGTCCGCTTGTATCACGGCCTGGCCACTGCCATCTTTGTGCCGGTGGCCATGGCCATGGTTGCCGATCTTTTTCAAAAAGGGAGGGGGGAAAAGATGGGCTGGTTTTCCACCGCCACCCTGCTCGGACGCTTTATGGCCCCGGCAATCGGTGGCGCTGTTCTCGGATTTTACACCCTTGATCAGACTACCGGCTTCCACGCGCTCTACCTTGTATGCGGCCTTGCCGGGCTTGCAGTTTTTTTCACTCTCTTTTTCTTTCCCGGCGACAACCGGCAAGGTCAAAAAGATCCTGCCCTTCGCCCTCACTGGCGTGAGGGGTTGAAAGGACTTTTGGGAAATAAAGGCATCATGATGACCTGCGGCGTGGAGGCGGCCATCCTCTTTGCCTACGGAATATTCGAAACCTTTCTCCCGGCCCACGCCCTCACGGCAGGGCTGAATCCCTATCAGATCGGCATATGCCTTTCATCCCAGGTCATCACCATCGCCGTGGCAAAACCGGTCATGGGCCGCTTCTCTGACCGCCATGACCGGCCACACCAGATCTTCTTCGGCGCGCTTGCGGCAGGTGCCTCTATCGCCCTGTTCGCGCTCGCTGCTTCTTTTATCTCCCTGCTTGCAGCAAGCGTTCTTCTGGGGCTGACCATCTCGGTGGTGACTTCCGCCAGCGCCGCCCATATTGCCGATCTGAGCCACGAAAGCGCCCAAGGGTCGTCCATGGGAATCTTGGGCTCCATCATGGACATGGGCCATACTATGGGCCCCCTGTTCGGCGGCGTCCTCGCCGCCTGTTTTGGCCTGCAGGCCTCTTTTCTTGGCGCCTGCGCCGT
>DCUN01000165.1:3723-6604 GCA_002327225.1 Desulfobulbaceae bacterium UBA2213 | reverse complement strand
GGTCAACAGACCGATGGCCGCGGCCCTGGGTCTGACGCCGGCTGAGGCCGTGGGACAACACTGTTATTTTTGCATGCACAGTACGAAATGCCCGCCCGAAGGCTGCCCTCACCTCCAGATGCTGACCGATGGCCTGCCGCATACAGTGGAGTTATATGAAGAACGGATGGGCGGCACCTTCGAGGTTATCGTCGTGCCGCGCTATGATTTCGACAACACGACCCTGATCGGCTCCATCCATATCGCCAGGGACATCACGGCCCGCAAAGAGGCGGAAAAAGAGCAGAAGAAACTGCAGTCACAACTGCTGCATGCCCAGAAACTGGAGTCGGTGGGGCAGCTGGCGGCAGGCATTGCCCATGAGATCAACACCCCCACCCAGTATGTGGGCACCAATATTGATTTTCTCGATGAGGCCTTCCACGATGTCAGCAGGCTGATTGGCCACTTGCAGACGCTGCTGAAGGCCGAGGAGACGGGCAGCCTTTCTCCCCACCACTTCCAGGATGCGCGTCAGGCCCTGGAGGATGCCGACTGGGAATACCTGGCCACCGAGCTCCCCGCAGCCATCAATCAATCTCGGGACGGGATCAAACGGGTGACCTCCATTGTCCGGGCCATGAAGGAATTTTCCCATCCCGGCAGCAAGGAGAAGGTGGCGATCAATCTGAATACCATTATCCAGACCACCATCACGGTCGCCACCAATGAATGGAAATATGTGGCGGAGATCAAAACCGATCTCGACCCGGACCTGCCCGAGGTCCCATGCCTCTCCGATGAGATGGGTCAGGTTATCCTCAACATGGTGGTCAACGCCGCCCATGCCATCAGTGACACACTGGGCGCCAACCCGGAAGGGAAAAAGGGAGTGATCACCCTGAGCACCCGTCATGATGAAGGATGGGTGGAACTGCGCATCAGCGACACCGGCGCAGGCATCCCCGAAGCGATCCGCGGGCGGATCTTTGACCCCTTCTTCACCACCAAAAAAGTAGGCAAAGGCACCGGACAGGGTCTGGCCATTGTCCATGACGTGATCACCGACAAACACCAGGGAACCATCTCCTTTGAATCTGAAGTCGGGGCAGGCACCACCTTTATCATCCGCCTGCCCATAAACAGTTAACATACCATGAAAGCGACAAGACATATCCTCCACTATATTCTCTTCTTTACGGCCATCCAGGTCATCACCCTCTCCGCCCTGCACCTGTTCAAAGCACAGGAACTCGATTATTTTTTCACTCAAAGGCAGAGCGACATAGAGGGCCAATACAGGCTGGTGACCCATTCCTACCAGCAGCGTATCGAGATGAACTATGAAAAAATGCTCTCCACGCCCGAGGTGCTCTCCCTCATGGAACAGGCCTCCGTGGCCGATACAGAGGAACGCGGCAGGCTGCGGCAGGAGCTTTACAGCAGATTCCTCCCCTTGTACCAGACTCTGCTCAAAAATTCCTTCCGTCAGGTTCACTTTCACCTGGCAGATGGAACCAGCTTCCTGCGCATGCACATGCCGAAGCTCTTCGGCGACCCACTGGCCCGTATCCGTCCCTCGGTCATGCAGGTCAACAGCACAGGAAAATCAGCTACCGGCTTTGAAATAGGCCGGAACTACCAGGCCTACCGTTTTATCTTCCCCCTCGCCCGCAACGGTCATCACCTTGGCTCGGTTGAGATCAGCTTCCCCATGTCCACCCTGCTCAATGACCTCATCGAGAGTTTTCCAGCCGAATATCGTTTTATCGTCAGCAAAGAGAGGGCCGCAGAACATCTCGATCCGGCAGAGCTGCACAAGCGCTTTCCGGCCACCTCCTTCTCCGCCGCCTTTCTCCACGACTCTGAAGAAGCAAAGGCCATGGAAGGACATACGCATCCTGAGTCCGGTGGCCACATCAATCAGGGACAGATTGACCGGATAGACAAGGCCCTGCAGGAGCCCCTTGCCAAACAGCTTCAGGCCTACAAGACCTTTTCCCTTTCTCTCTTGCTGGAGGACAAGGATTTTCTGGTCCATCTCCTGCCGATCCATGATATCTCCGGGAAGGCGGCCGGCTACCTGATGACCTATGAATCGAGCCCGACCCTGACGGCCATGAAATGGCGTTATACCGTCGGCTATCTCCTGGTCACCACCTTTTCGCTCCTGCTCATCGCCCTGCACTCCCTGGCTGCGACCAAACGTTTCAAGCACTTGCTCTTGCAACAAAAACTCCAACAGAAGCTCAACGAATCCCATGCCGAGCTTGACCAGATCTTCAATACGGCGGCGGACGGGATGTGGCTGCTGGATCTTGACGGCACGATCAGACGCGCCAACAATACCATGGCCGAGCTTACCCATCTTCCCATGGATCAGCTGATCAACAGCAAGTGTCATGAAGTTTTTTCCGGCGCCATCTGTCATNNGAGACGGAAAAGGTCAGGCTCGATGGAAGCACGACAACCTGTCTGATATCAGTCACCCCTTTTTACAATGGCAGCGGTGAACTCGCCGGGATCGTAGAAGACTTCCGGGATATCTCCGAGAGAAAAGAGCTGGAGCAACGACTGCTGGCCCAGTCAACAACCGATGAACTCACCGGCCTGTGCAACCGCCGCGGCTTCATGAACCTTGCCCGGCAGCAGCTCGACTACGTGAAGCGCGCCGGCGGTGAGCTCTTTCTCGTCTTTGCCGATCTCGACAACATGAAATGGATCAATGACAATCTGGGCCATGAAACGGGAGACAAGGCCCTGATTACCACCGCCATACTCCTGCGCAGCGCGGTCAGAGACGCCGATATTGTCGGACGCATGGGCGGTGATGAATTTGCGATCCTGTTCACCTCCGTCTCGAGCAGTGACTCGGAACCCATCCTGCTGGCCAGGCTGGAAC
>DCUN01000165.1:0-3668 GCA_002327225.1 Desulfobulbaceae bacterium UBA2213 | reverse complement strand
AAAAAAAGCTGAAGCCATGTGCAAGGCCAAGGAACCAGAAGAAGTCTCTGATTAAGCTACTGTCTCAAGGAGAACACAGCATGCCACCACACGATCAATACGCTATCTTGAACCATCTCACTGATTGTGTTCTGATTGTCGACCAGAACCATACAATACTCTTTGCCAATCAGAATTTCTATGATCTGTGCGCCAGCAGCAGTGAGAAGGTCCTGGGACGAACGTGCCATGCGATCCTTCATCGTGTCGAATCGCCCTGTTATGGTCAATGTCTCCCTGAACTCAAGTGTGTCCACAGACAGGTTTTCACAACAGGCCTCCCCGCTACCGTAAAACACTATCACACCCTGGCCGATGGTTCAAAAAGATTTTGCCGGATTACCGCCTCTCCCATACAGGATGACGATGGGACGACAGACAGGATACTCTGTGTTATCAAAGATATTACCAGGGAGAAAGAGCTGGAGGACGCCCTCAAGAGAACCCTCCTCGAAAATGAGGCCATATTGAACAACGCCCCGTTTTATCTCTCCTATGTGGACCTGGAGATGCGGGTCATAACAATAGATACCTACATGGAGCAGCTCATCGGCCGGAAATCTGCAGAGGTAAGAGGCAGGCACTGTTATGAGGTCTGGGGCCAGTATGCAGAGACCCCTGAAAAAAAAGGACGAGAGAAGATCTGCGACGCCTGCAAGGTGCAATATACAGTGACCGACGGCCAGAAGTACAGCTACGAAAAACAGATCAGGGGGAGATATATTTCAGTCACCTCAAGTCCGGTCAAGGATGCGGAAGGGAGGATTATCGGGGCGCTTGAGTGCGGGCTCGATATCACGGCGCGGAAAAAGACAGAGTTTGCCCTGCAGAAAAGCGAGGCCAGGTACGCCACCCTCTTTCATGATAATCCCAACGTCATGCTGTTGATTGATCCCTACACCGCCGACATCCTCGATGCCAACTCCGCCGCCTGCGCCTATTATGGCTACGACAGCAAGGAATGGCCGGGGATGAATATCTCGGATATCAATGCGCTCGCCCCCCAGAAGATCCTGGAAAAGATCCATCAGGTACAGAAAAACGGAAAAGAGACCTTTCTCTTCCAGCACCGGCTGAAAAGTGGCGAACTGCGCGAGGTGGAAGTCCATAGCGGGACCCTTACCATCGACGACCGTCAACTTCTCTGCTCGACAATCCACGATATCACCGACCAGAAAAAGATGGAAGAGGATCTCTTTCAGGCCCAGAAAATGGATGCCATCGGCACCCTGGCCGGCGGTGTAGCCCATGATTTTAACAATATTCTCTCAGCAATCCAGGGCTACGCTGAACTGGCAAAACTGCACCTGCCACCAGAAACGGGAACGGTTGCGCGGGAGGATATCGACCAGATCATAAGCGCGGGACAAAGGGCCGGTAACCTTGTGAAGCAGATTCTCGACTTCAGCCGCAAGACACAACAGTCCCTGCAGCTGCTGCAACCGCATCTGGTCGTTGAAGAGGTTTTACGCCTGATGCGCGCCACCCTGCCGACCAGTGTTGAGATCCAGTCAGATATTGATCGCGCCAGCGGGGCGATCCTGGCCGATCCGACCAAGATCCACCAGATTGTCATGAACCTCTGTACCAATGGTTTCCATGCCATGAAAGATGAAAAGGGGGTCTTGCGAGTCTCGCTCTCTCGTCAGACAAGGACAGTGGGAGATTCAGCAGGCAAGAGCGGGGAGCCGGTTCCTTTTATCGTCCTCTCCGTCAGCGACACGGGACAGGGTATGGATGCAGAGACAGTTGATCGTATCTTTGAGCCCTACTTTACCACCAAAGAGATGGGCAAAGGGACCGGGCTCGGCCTGGCTGTAGTCCATGGTATCATTGAGGGCTATAATGGTTGTATCGAGGTGGAAAGCGAGCCCGGTCTCGGATCTACCTTTCGCCTCTTTATCCCGGCCCTGGAAAAGGATATCTCAATTCCGGAGAAAGCGAAACTCTTGCTCCCTCCGCCCCTTGGCGCTGAGCGGATCCTTATCGTCGATGACGAGCCCCTGCTGGTCCGGATCAATCAGAGGCTGCTTGAAAATTATGGCTACACGGTCACCGGGCTCACAGACAGCCGCGAGGCCCTGGCAAAAGTACAGGCCGATCCGACCCAGTTCGACCTGATTGTCAGCGACCAGACTATGCCGGGGCTCACCGGGTCTGAGCTGGCCAGGGCTGTGCTGGCGATCGCCCCGCTCATGCCGATCATCATCTGCACCGGACACAGCACGGTCATCTCGGCAGAAGATGCCTATGCCATGGGGATCAAACACTATATGTGCAAACCCCTAGTGGGAGACATCCTGGCCAGAACAGTCAGGATGGTACTCGATGAGGCAAAAACCAATCCATCCGGGAAAGTAATTTCCCTTTAACGCCTGGATAAATTTCTATGACCAGAAGACGTATCCTCTTTGTCGATGACGATCCTCATCTCCTGGCCGGAATTCGCCGGCTGCTCCATTCTTTACGGGATGACTTTGAACTGCACTTTGCGNNNCTGAGAAGGGTGCAGGAGCTCTATCCCTGTACCATCCGGATCATGCTGACCGGACAGGCTGATGAGGACGCAATCATGCGCACCGTAGGGGTGGTTCATCAATTTCTCGAGAAACCCAGCGATCCGGATCTCCTGAAATCGGTATTGATCCGCGCCAGCGCCCTGTATAAATTACTTGCCGATGACAAGATCAAGGAGATCATTTCCAGGATTGAAAGCCTGCCCAGCCTGCCGGATATCTATGTCAGATTGCAGCAGACCATGATTTCACCGGATGTGTCGGTGGCAGAGGTGGCCGCAATTATTGAACAAGATATGGCCATGAGCGCCAAGGTGCTGCAACTGGTGAATTCTGCCTTTTTCGGGATATTCCAGCCCGTGGAAAGCCCGGCCCGCGCGGTTGGTCTGCTCGGGCTTGACACCATCAAAGGACTGGTGCTGGGGNNAAACTGATGGACCACTCCATAGCCGTAGGCGCCTGTGCCAAGAAAATCGCCGCCGTCGAGACCGACAACAAGACCATGATCGATCACAGCTTTATTGCAGGCATCCTCCATGATATCGGCAAACTGGTTCTGGCTTCCCGGATGCAGGAGCAGTTTGATCAGGCCATCATGCTGGCCCGTGAGCAGAACATCTCCCTGCGTGATGCGGAACTCCAGATCTTTCACACCGACCATGGCAGCATTGGCGCCTATCTCATAGGTATCTGGGGCCTGCCTGGAGCGATCGTCGAGGCCATTGCTTTTCATCACTGCCTGGTGGAGTACCCTGAGCAGGCCTTCAGCGCGGCTCTTGCCGTCCATGTTGCCGATGCCCTCTATCACGAGAACAGACACGAAGGAGTCGCGCCAGGTCTTAATCTTGAATATCTGGAGAGACTCGGTCTTGGCAGCAGGATTGAGGTCTGGCGGAATATCTGCGCGGAACTGCTGTAACAGGAGAACCGGCTTTCATACGCCCCCATCTCTTGGCGTAAACAAAGAGACGCATCAGTGTGTACGCAGCAACAACATGAGCCAGGGCAGAGCCTTGGGGGGAGCGACTGTCGGCCCTGTGGTAAACTTGGCGGCAGGCACATACTGTTTGATAAAATCGACAAAGGCGGAGCTCCGGGTATATACCCCATAAT
>DCUN01000100.1 GCA_002327225.1 Desulfobulbaceae bacterium UBA2213 | reverse complement strand
ACGAGCCCCTGGTATCTTCCTTCCGTAAAGTCACCGGTGCGGCCCGCCATGACATTGGTATCCAGATAGACCGGGTAGACGGGGTCGGGAATGGCCACTTTGATATCCTGGGTAAAGAGCTCCTGGATATTGCCGGTATCGCATTTGGCCCCGTCACTGATAAAGATCTCATCGGCTGCAATATCAGCCCCTCGAGCCTGAAAATCATGTTTGGCAATTGCCTGACGCAGGAAATCGTATCCCTGTTCCGGACCATAGCCGCGAAAGCTGGTATCGTCTGCCATCTCATCTACGGCTTTATGGAAGGCGGCAATACAGGCATCGGGCAGGGCCCGGGTAACATCACCGATTCCCAGTCTGATAATGTCCTTTTCAGGATGGGCCTGCTGGAAGGCTGCCACACGTTTGGCGATATTGGAAAAGAGATATGAGGCCTGGAGCTTGAGGTAATTTTCGTTGATAGTGATCATGGGGACATCTTCCCTTAAATTTGTTATGGTAAAATAAACTGGAATTCAATTTATTCAGGGTACCTTCCTTGAACCGTTGAATATAATGGAATGAAAAATAGCTGTCAACCGCCAAGGTTTAGATACTCGCTGAATGGCGCGCAGGAGAGAATAAAGAGGACACAATGACCCAACAGGCACCACCGACCTTGTATCGCCACGATTATAGAGCACCTGACTATTTCACCGATGAGATTGTTTTGACCTTTCAGCTGAATCAGGATGCCACCCTGGTTACGGCTCGTTCTCATTTTAGACGCAATCATGACCAGAGGTGTGAGGATACATCCCTCTTCCTTGACGGAGAAGGACTCGAACTTGTGGCTATCAGTCTCGATTCCACACCGCTTGCGGTCCTGGACTATTCCTTGACTGATACCGGTATCCGGATCCATACAGTCCCGGATACCTTTGTCCTGGAGATCACGACCAGGATATTTCCGGATCGCAATACCGCGCTTGAAGGTCTGTACCGTTCAAGTGGCAACTATTGCACCCAGTGCGAAGCGGAAGGGTTTCGCAAGATCACCTATTATCAGGACCGGCCCGATGTGATGGCAAGGTTCACCACCCGCATCGAGGCGGATGTGGAAAGCTGTCCGGTCCTGCTCTCCAACGGCAATCTGCTTGAGAAGGGTAGTCTGCAGGCAGGCAGGCATTTTGCTGTATGGCAGGACCCTTTCCCGAAGCCCTGTTATCTCTTTGCCCTGGTGGCAGGGAATCTGGTTTTTATTGAGGATAGCTTCGTCACCAGGTCTGGTCGCGATGTCCTCCTGCAGATCTATGTTGAGGCGAGGAACCAGGGGAAATGCGATCACGCCATGCAATCCCTGAAAAAATCCATGCGCTGGGACGAGGAGGTNNACTGGACGGGCAACCGGGTCACCTGTCGTGACTGGTTTCAGCTCAGCCTGAAAGAGGGACTCACCGTCTTCAGGGATCAGAAGTTTTCATCGGACATGAACTCGCGGCCAGTGCAGCGCATCGGAGACGTTCGGGTGCTGCGAACCTTTCAATTCAAGGAGGACGGCGGCCCCATGGCCCATCCGGTCCGGCCCGATTCCTACGTGGAAATCAATAATTTTTACACGGTGACCGTCTACAACAAAGGGGCTGAGGTGATCCGCATGATGCATACTCTGCTTGGGGCCGATGGCTTCCGCCGGGGTATGGATCTTTACTTTGCCAGACACGACGGCCAGGCCGTGACCTGTGATGACTTTGTGGCGGCCATGTCTGATGCGTCAGGTGTTGATCTGGAACAGTTCAAACGCTGGTACAGCCAGGCCGGAACGCCGGTCCTGAATGTCTCTGAAGCTTGGGATGGCAAGGGTGGAAGGTACACAGTGACTGTTGAGCAGAGCTGTCCACCGACACCAGGGCAGGAGGTAAAAAAAGCTTTTTGTATCCCTGTGCGTGTTGGTCTTCTTGATAGTCATGGCAAGGAGATGATGGCACCGGAAACCCTGATTTTGCAGGAGAGAAAACAGTCTTTTAGATTTTCGTCTCTTGCCGAAAGGCCAACACTCTCCTTCCTGCGCGGTTTTTCGGCCCCGGTCACGGTTGAACCCTTTCAGGGGCGGGAAGAGCTGGCATTTCTCATGGCCCATGACAGTGATCTTTTCAACCGTTGGGATGCTGCCAACCGGCTCAGTGAGTCTATTATCCTGGAATGTGTGCAAACCTTGCAGCAGGGTGGTGCTCCACTCCTTGATTCCTTGTTTGTCGATGCCCTGCGCCTGAATCTGCAACACCAGGGTGGTGACAAGGCTTTGCTGGCCCAGGCCCTGATCCTCCCCTCTGAAACCACTCTGGCGCTGCAGATGCAGGTCGTTGATCCTGACAATCTATTTCTTGCCCGCCAGTTTGTACGAGCCGAACTTGCCCGGCAGTTACACCATGAGTTTCATCGGGTCTACGAAGAAAACCGGGAGGTCGGAGAGTATCTTCTGGCTCCTGAGGCTATGGGGCGCAGGAGCTTAAAAAACATATGTCTTTCTTATCTCATGGCTCTGGATCCTTTACCCCTTGCGTATCTGGAACTGGCAGTGAGTCAGTATAAGCAAAAGGCCAACATGAACGACGTGATGGCCGCCCTGATCACCCTGGCGCAATGTCGGGTGGAGCAGCGCCACGAAGTTCTGGCTGATTTTTACCAGCAGTGGCAGGATGAGCCCCTGGTGGTTGACAAGTGGCTGAGCCTGCAGGCAACCTCAACCCTGGAGGATACCCTGGAAAAAGTGAAAGAGCTTCTGGTCCACCCTGCCTTTTCCCTTCATAATCCCAATAAAGTTCGGGCCCTGATCGGAGCGTTCTCTACAGGAAATCATGTGCGTTTTCATGCGTCGTCTGGAGCTGGATACGCCTTTCTGGGCGAGCAGATCCTTGGACTTGATCCCATTAATCCACAGATTTCCTCGCGGTTGATGACTCCCTTTACATTCTGGAAACGGTATGATAAAAATAGGCAGCAATTGATGCGGGAACAGATGGAGAGAATTTCAGAAAGGGCAGATCTGTCGGCAGGAGTCTATGAAATGGTTCAAAAAAGCCTGTTGCAATGGTAACAGATGAGAGCGACTGTTACTACATATTCAACAGGGAAGCAAGATAGATGAAGGATACTGTTCATTGGATTGAATTGGGGTTGCTCCTTGGGGGCATACTCATACTGGTGATGTCTCTGATCCCGGTCAGAGCAATAATTCAGCAGCTGCCTGAAGGGAATGCGCGAGCCAGGTGGAAGATTCTCTCTATCTTTATCTTTATCTTTATTGCAGGCTATAGCCTTTATCCCTTTCTCCACACCTCCGCCCATGTCAAACCCATTAGCTCGCTTGTTGTTCCAGGGATTTTTTTCGGCGGCTCCATTTTTGTCTTTGTGGTTTGCTCTCTTTCCTTAAAAACAGCTCTGGATCTGAAGCAGATCTGTATCCTTGAACAGGAGATCATTACTGATCCCTTAACGGGCATGTATAATCGTCGCTATTTCAATCACAGACTGATGGAAGAAATTCAGCGGGCCAGGAGATATGAAGTACCATTTTCTGTCTTCCTCCTTGATATTGATCATTTTAAGAAGGTGAATGATACGTACGGTCACCAGGTTGGCGATATGGTCTTGAAGAAAATCGGGTCTGTGATTGTCAACTCTGTGCGTGAACTTGATGTGGTGATTCGGTATGGCGGGGAGGAGATTCTGGTGATCCTGCCGAGCACCAAAGTGGCGGAAGCAGTGGAACTGGCCGAGCGTTTGCGTCAGAAGATTGAAGAGACGGTGATGGTAGATCCGAATCTGGTAAAAGAGCGGCCCGCTATTCATGTCACCGTCAGCATCGGGGTTACCGAATTTCGATTGCATGAAGATCTGGATACCGAGACGATAGTGGAACGTGCCGACAAATACCTGTATCAAGCCAAGAGCGAAGGCCGTAATAGAGTAATCTTCAACAATGGAAGCGTTGGCCTGAAGAGAGTAGCATGACAAATCTCTGTGTCATGCTCAAAGGCGCCTTGCTCTTGCCTGCCTGTTTTCGGTCTCTATGAGGTCGGGATGCTCATCAGTCTCAGAAATGCACTGCGATGCAGTTGGTCGGACCTATTGTGACGCCACCATCATCGTAGCCTAACCCCAATGAACGGGATAAGTGCCTTTCGCAGCTCATTTTCTTGTGAAAAAAACAAGAAAATGAGCTGCAAGGCACTAAAGACCTGGGATACCGAGTGGTCCTGGAAGATCCGGGATGCCACAGCCTGAATATAAGAGCGTAATAATTACGAGAAGTAGAAGGACCATGGCCCGCTGTTTCATATACTTACCTTGAGCATGATGGGGTACTGAACACGTATCCACTGTTGTTGTTTGATTTTCCACACACGGTATCATCGGGTCTCGATGCCGTTTCTTTGCATAGCCTCTTTCACCTCACTGACCGGTACCTCCTGACGATGGAAGATACCGGCTGCGAGCGCCGCCTCCACATCAGTTTCCCGGAAGACATCGACAAAATGCTGGGCCGATCCTGCCCCTGATGAGGCAATCACCGGAATGGTCACTGCCCCTCGCACCATCCTGATCAGTTCATGATCAAATCCGGAGTTGCTACCGTCACGGTCAATGCAGTTGAGGAGGATCTCACCTGCCCCCAGTAGTTCACAGGTCCGGGCCAGCTGCACGGCGTCGATATCCCGTCCTTCCCGACCGCCCTTGACGGTGCACTGATACCAGCAATAGTTTTCTCCCTGCGGCCCGGGAATGGTCGTCTGAATCGTAGTATGCTCAGTATCTTCAGGGGCGTGAACATAGACCCGCCGGGGATCAACGGAGATCACCACTGCCTGGGCACCATAGACAAAAGAGATCTGCTCGATGGCGCTCTTGCCGCTCTTCTTGCCCGTTTGTAAAAAATCTTCCACTGCGTACACCGCATCACTGCCGATGGAAATCTTGTCGGCCCCTGAACGAAAATATTCGGCGGCTACATCGAGCGCCGAATACTGTCTGCCGTCTGAATCGGTAAACTCACGGATGCCGCCGCCTATGGTCAGAGGGACAAAGACATTCTCGGAAGTCCGCTGCAGTACCTCGAGCATGGGTTGATCCTTCATGGGGAAGTCGCGGAAGCCGGTGATATTGAGAAAGGTGATTTCATCGGCGCCTTCTTCATAATAGCGACGCGCGAGTTCAACCGGTTTGCCCAGATTGCGCACTTCGCCTTCACAGCGCACATCGTACTGATCGCCCTTGGTCACCACCAGGTCACCTTGATCATTGGTACGCACGTCGAGACAGGCAATGATCCTTTTGGCGATATGTGTTTTTTTGTCCTGAACGGGCAAAAGCGGACGAACGGTAATTTCTTCACGCCCCTGCGAATCAAGATAATTCTTCAGGATTCCGAGCCCCGCCTCGCCGCTCTTCTCGGGATGAAACTGAAAGGCGGTGATTTTTCCCTTCTCCACGCCACTGACAAAGGATTCGCCATAATCGGTAGTGGCAAGCAACCAGTCCGGTCCAACGTCAGCGACGGATGCCCTGTAGGAGTGAACGAAATAGAGCTTCTGGTCATGATAGTCTTTGAGAATGGGAGATTCTTTGTGGAGGACAATCCCGTTCCAGCCGATCTGGGGCACAGAGAGTGGGCCGGCGTGAGGGTTCAATGAATTCCGACCAGTGAACCGTTTGATCTGGCCGGGCAGGATTGACAGACCAGCTACACCCGGTGATTCTTCACTGCCTTCAAACAGGGCTTGCAGGGCGACACAGATACCGAGAAAGGGTTTTCCCGCGCGGATCCGTTCAATAATCGGCTCCACCAGTCCATCACGGTGCAGGCGCTGCATTACTGAACCGAAGCTGCCGACACCAGGAAAGATCAGTTTCTCGGCTGTGAGGATGTCCTCTGGGCTCTGGACATCACGAACAGTATAGCCCAGCCGGGTAATGGCGTTTCTGACGCTGCGGACATTGCCGGCGCCATAGTCAAGGAGTGTTATCATGATACGTCCTTATTTTTGAGGCTCTTGCAAAATAAGCAATATGTCATTCCCGAGTGCTTTTGTCGGGAATCCATTGTTGTCAATCCAGCCTGTTATGGATTCCCGCCTGCGCGGGAATGACGGTTTTTGGATGTAATCCTTCATATTGCAAAAAGGCTCTCTTTACTCTCTGTTTTTAGTGACTTACAGATTATTTTCTTGTTTTTTNNTTTTTACAAGAAAATAATCTGCGAAAATCACTTATCCCGTTCATCGGGGGTAGTATAATATTTGCCATGGGCGCAGCCCCGGCACAGGAGCTTGCCATCCTGTTCCACATCGCGACAATCCTGAACCCAGTCTCCGCAGGATTGGCATTGGATCCGTTTCAGAGGGCGTCCCGGCATGTCCTGTTCAGGAATCTTCACCGTCACCTCTTCTACCGTAAAGAGTTCGTCCTGGGGCATGACCCGGTAAGCATCGAGTTGACGCGCGTATTTGTTCTCAATTTCAGGGCAATATTTTTTAGAAAGCTCCCTCGACTCTTCACGGGCAACAATCCGTACCGCGCGGCCGGTGTCAAGATTGACAAAGGTGGCAGCCATGATCCCGTAATCAATCCAGCGCATGGACCGTTTTCCCAGGCTGCATCCGGTGACCGACTGGATGGCATCGGTGGCGCAGCGATCAATCTCAACCATGACGTAGAGTTTCTTTCGATCCAGTCCCTTGGGGTCCTGAAT
>DCUN01000074.1 GCA_002327225.1 Desulfobulbaceae bacterium UBA2213 | reverse complement strand
TAGTTAATTCGTGACGACGCCTAAGGCCTTCTGGCGGTGCTCATTTAAGCGGTCCAACAAGTTTTTAGCCTTGCTCTGTTTCTTTCTGCCCCGCCTCCCAGGTTGTCTCCGAGAGACCTGTCCGCCATTGTTACGCTCAGGCGTTAGCAGGCGGGTAGGGGGCGGATTTTCAGCCATGCCATTTTCGATCACTTGATCATATCTCTCTTCAAAGCCTTTGATCTGTACCGGGTCTAATTTATCAGATGTTGCTCTTCTTTCGTCCACGGCTTTTTTGATCTCCAGCAGCAGGTCAATCATATTCCTGGGCCACTCTTGTTTGTCTTGCTCCAGGATGCCTGTCAGTTCTCGCAGGTGGTGGGCGTTGCAAAGAGCGTGACGACAATCGTATTTAAAATAGGGCTTCCAGAAATCATGCACGGCCATTCCTTGAAAGTCAGGTAGAATCCCCATAGCCTCGGTGGCCTCATGCCCGCGTTTGGGATGGGCGGCATAACAGGTCAGAATCTCTGTGCTGGCTACATGGAGCCATTCCCGTTTCCCATTGACGCCCATGCCAGTCTCATCAAAATGGACCACAGGAGAATCAACCACTTGCCGCTTGATCTCCTTTTCCACAGGCTCCAGGATTTCGTAGGCGGTCCGGTTCGCCTACCATTTTTAAGGTATGGCCGGCGTGCCCTTTCTGCCCGCCAACCGGCATGCCGCTTTTTTGACGCTGGCTTTTGGGCTTTATAAATCCGTCTGTTGAAGGGGGTTTGCTGCTGTTGCGGCTATTTTTGTTGAGTTGATCTTCTAAAGCCTTTACCCGCTCTTGGAGTGCAGTAATCTGCTCCGACTGTTCGAAAATGGTTGCATTCAGGGTGCCCGCGAGCTTGATCACCGCCTCGGGACCGGCCTCATAAACTTTAAGAATATCTTCACGCTTCATGGGTGAGTGTCTCCCGAAATCTCTTTGTCAGCGGGTAAAGGTAAATATCTTTGATAGGCACCCTCAGGGTGGCGTACCTGTCGTTACGGCTGCGCCCCTTGGTTTGACCCACATAGATCCAGTTGGCGGCCTGATAACAGGTGCCCCGGAAGCGCTCCCGTTCCACAAAGGTTTCCAGCAGATAGATAGGATGGCCATATTTCAAAAGCCAGTCCGAACTGATCCGCCTAGCGATATTCCCCAAGATGTAACTGGCCAGGTGTGGAACTCTGACCCAAGGCAAAATCAAAAACCGCATGTTGTTGGTCAGAAGGTTGAGGTTTGCTTTTCTTGTATCAGCATCCCAGCCGATAAAGTCATCCCGGGGAGCGCTCTTCCAGGCCGCCGAGCCAAAGAGCAGGCAGGCCAGGGGGTTGCGCTCCCGATCAAAAATCATATACTTCATGTTCTCTCCCACGGTACCGCTGAAACCCAGGTAGTGATACCAGGCAAGCAGGCACTTGAAGAGCCCCAGAAGACCTGTACTTTCAACCGACTCGATATGCACCGGGGCCAAGATGTCAAGGCTGCCGGTAATAGCAGCTCTCTGGTGGGAAACATAGGGGATAGACCGGTTCCGAAGAGAGTTGTCAGGAGATTTTTGGGATGGGGGTAAGGTGATATAACCGCCCTGCTCTAACTTCAAAAGAAAAGCGCGGCAGGCCATATCCTTCATCTGGCCATTGGCGGCGCGCCAGTTCCAAAGAACGCATAGCTCCTTGGAAAGTCGGGTGCGTTTCCAGTATGGATTGGCTTTTACCAACCGCCGGATTGATTCAATATCATCGTGTGTTATTTCCCGTCCCTGAATGACCATTGTCATTTTCATGATTTGATATTATCATAAAAATGAAAGGGAGTCCAGAGAAAAATCAAAGAAATTAAAAAAATCCCTTGACTTTTTTAGGGGGGGGGCAAGATACTCTTAAATTAATAGATGGGGCTGAATAGTTACAAATATTTTATCAGCAATTTTGCCGGTATATGGCAGCGAAATTTGGTTTATCATGCGTCTGAGAGCCAGCTTGCTTCCTGAAAGGGTAATTTTCAGCATCTGCCGTCTAATGCCACCTTATAGCGGACACCATCCTTCTTCCGGTCATTTCTTTGTTTCCTTCTTTTTGCCGCCTTATCCGATGGCCAGGCGGCCGGATTCGCCGGTGCGGATGCGGATGCATTCCTCCAGCTGAACAATGAAAATTTTACCGTCACCGATGTTGCCGGTACGCGCACCTTCAATAATCGCTTCCAGCGTGGGTTTGACATAATCGTCGTTGACGGCGATTTCAAAGCGCACACGCTCCAGAAGGTTTCCTTCGGTAATGATCCCGTCGCATGTATCCGTTTTACCGACCTGCGCGCCGCAGCCGATTACATCGGACACAGTTATTTTACCTACTTTGACGTTGCGTAAAGCCTGTTTGACGTCTTTCATCTTGTCGGACTGTATGATGGCTATGACCAATTTCATAATGGCCCTCCTTAGTGTTTTGTGTCACAAATCCCTTTTGAAGAACAAGGGGTCTTGCCACCCTTCAGCGGTGGTTGCAACCCCTTGTTCTCATCTTGTTTGCAGCACT
>DCUN01000105.1 GCA_002327225.1 Desulfobulbaceae bacterium UBA2213 | reverse complement strand
TGCCAGTCACCACACCAGGAAACAAGCAACAAACAGACCTTGCTTGTTTCATATCGGCTTCTAAAAAAAATGAGGCGCCTTTTGAAGTTGACAGCGAGAACAAAGATATGCATCATCCTCATTGCCTGTTCTCTTTTTGCAGCCAAGGGCCATACGGCAGAGGTTGCAAAGGAGACCACAGGCCGGGAGCATCAATGGGGTCTTTCGCTCTACGGTGGAGTGCATGCCATCGACACCGTTCATGACATCATCACCTTTGATGCCGACTACTCAGACGGCAATAATCTCCTGGTTGCTGCTTTAAGCCGTGAGGTCTACCGCTCCAGACGACAGCACCTGAGTTTCGAGATCGAAGGGCAGGTTGGGAGGCATTTCGGTGACGATGTGAGTCACTGGGAATTCGTGGCCATGGGACTGGGCCGCTGGCACACATTCCCGTGGGATGATGTCATGGATACAAGCCTTGGGGCTGGGGCAGGTCTTTCCAGCTATACCGAAATTTCCAGAGTGGAAAACAACAAAACCGATGACGCCCAGCGCCTGCTGGGCTATCTGGCATTCGAACTGACCTTCGGACTGCCTCAGTTTCCCCGCTGGGACCTGCTGACGCGGATCCATCATCGCTCCGGCCTGTTTGGGACGATCGGCAAAGGCTCGTCCAACTACCTGACGTTCGGTTTAAGACACGCTTTCTAACCCCAATGAACGGGATAAGTGCCTTTCGCAGCTCATTTTCTTGTGAAAAAAACAAGAAAATGAGCTGTAAGGCACTAAACGGCCAGCGTTTCCGCTTCTTCTCGCCGGAAATTGTCCACAAAGAGAGCAAACAAGCTGCCGGAACCCTGATCCTGGCCGACAGCCAGGGGTTGCTCATCGCCACGGCTGAAAACTGCCTGCTGATTAAAGAGATCCAGCCGGAGGGAAAAAAACGGATGACGGTGGAGGCCTATCTGTGCGGCCACCCACTGGCACCTGGTGCTCAGTTCACCCGAGAATAACCTCCTAACCCCAATGAACGGGATAAGTGCCTTTCGCAGCCTGCAAACTACCCTAACCCTGCCATGCCCACTTCCACACACGCCATAAAGATCGCCTACACCGACTGTTTTTCCGGAATCAGCGGCGATATGTTTCTGGCCGCCCTGCTGGATGCTGGCCTTGACGAAAACGTTCTGCGGCTGGAACTGGCAAAACTGGATATTGGGCCCTTCGATCTCTTGATCACCACCACCAGGCCCTCGGGGCTCAAGGCAACAAAGGTTGAGATCAAGGCCGGGGCAGGACAACAGTTTCGCCACCTTGCCACCATCCTTGAGATCCTGCAGGCCAGTGATCTTGCGCCGATCGTAATCGAGCGGGCCAGCACGGTGTTCCAGGCATTGGCCTGCGCCGAGGCAAAAGTCCATGGCCTGTTGGTGGAGAAGATCCATTTTCATGAGGTGGGGGCCATCGACACCATCATTGATGTGGTGGGTGTCGTCATCGGCCTGCATCATCTGGGGATAGAGCGGCTGGTCAGCTCACCGCTGCCCTGGAGCCATGGTTTTGTGGACTGCGCCCATGGCCGTCTGCCGCTCCCGGCCCCGGCTGTCTGTGAGCTGCTGACAGGTGTCCCTGTGTACGCCGTCGACATAAGCCAGGAGCTGGTAACTCCCACGGGGGCCGCCCTGCTTACAACCTTGAGTCAGGCTTTTGGGCCGCTTCCTGAGATGACCATCACGTCCACAGGATATGGCAGCGGCAATCATACTCTCCCCAGGCAGCAACCCAACCTGCTGCGCCTGATTATCGGCCAGGAGACAGAGAAATCCGAGACCGTTGAGGTTATCGAGACCCACCTGGACGACTGGAACAGCGAAGGATTTCCCTATCTCTGCGACCTCCTGCTCAGGCAGGGAGCGCTCGATGTCAGCCTGACCGCGATGCTGATGAAAAAGGGGCGGCCAGGGCTGCAGTTGCGCGTCATCTGCCACCCGGCCCATGGAATGCAGCTGAAACAGACCATCCTCTCAGAGACCACGGCCATCGGCCTGCGCTTCCGCACCGAATCCCGGCTGACCCTGGAACGTGAAGAGGTGACGGTGGACACCCAATGGGGAAAAATTGTGGCCAAGAAGGTGCAGACCCCGGCAGGAACAGTAATCTATCCGGAATATGAGGCCTGCAAAGAGATTGCTGAATCGGCGCAGGTTCCGTTGCAGCAGGTCTACCGGGAAGTGTATCTGGGAAGAGAAATCAAGAGAGAAGAGAAGGAATGAAAATGGATCGTCTGATTATCGCCCTGGCAACAGGATTCTACTCCGGCAAGCTGCCGATATGCCCGGGAACCTGGGGCTCGCTTGCCGCCCTTATCCCCTGGTTTTTCCTGCGAGAGCTGACCCTGCCGGCCTACCTGCTCATGCTGGGCCTGGTCTTTGTGCTCGGTTTCTTTGTCGCCGGCTCTGCCGAGAAACTCTTGGATCAGGCTGATGCCGGACCCATCGTCATCGATGAGATCCTCGGCATGTTCATCACCCTGACCTGCGCCCCCAATCATCCCGCAGCCTGGGTCCTGGGCTTTTTCCTCTTCCGCTTCTTTGACATCAAGAAACCCTTTCCCTGCTCCTGGTTTGATGAGCGCATCCATGGCGGCATCGGTATCATGATGGATGATGTGATCGCCGGGATCTATGCCCTGGCCAGCCTGCAGTGTATCTGGTTTGTCTGGGAGAAAATCCAGAGCTGATCGCATAATAGCATCGCCGCCATCACCTCTGCAAGTGCACTATATCCTGCTGCATGGCCTCAATCACCCTGATCGGGTCAGCGGCCTTGGTAATCGGCCGTCCAACGACCACGTAATTCGCCCCGGAAGCTATGGCCCTGCCTGCGGTCACAATCCGTTTCTGATCATCTTCGCCATCCGTCACATTGGCCCCTGGCCTGATCCCAGGGGTGACAATCAACAGTTTTTCACCTAAACCATCCCGCAACCTGCCTGCCTCCAGCCCTGAAGAGACCACCCCGTCACAACCAAGATCGAGTGCCCGTTTGGCCCGGAAATAAACCAGCTCCTCGATCGACTGGGTCATGCCCATGGCCCGCAGATCCTCCTCGCCGAAACTGGTGAGCACAGTCACCGCCAGCAGCTTCATATCACCGCGGGCAGCGACTGCGGCCCGGATGATGGGATCATTGCCATGAATAGTGGCAAAGGTGACCCCCCGGTTATTGACCTGCTCTACGGCCAGTTTCACCGTCTCCGGGATATCAAAAAATTTCAGGTCAAGCATCACCTTATGGCCACGCTCGATGATCCAGTCCACCACCTCAAACCAGCTGGCCATAAAGAGCTGCAGCCCGACCTTATAGAAGCCGACATGGGACTCGCAGCGTTTCACCAGCTCCTTGGCCTGTTCAGGTTTTTCCACATCAAGGGCCACAATAATACGATCCTGCAAAGGAATTTCTGTTGTCATCACGCTCTTTCCTATCTTTTGTTTCTCATATACATTTCATCCAATTACAACTCAACAACGATTCTCTACCATCTTTTTTCAACAGCTTCTTTTTACCTGCTCGACTCATCTTCCGCAAGTGAACAATCTGACTCCGTCATTCGATGCGGAAGGTGACGACCAGCGGCAGATGATCAGAGGCCACCTGAGCCAGTTCGTTGGCCGGCACCTCAAAATCAACAAGCGCAATGCCGGGACTGGTGTAAATGTGATCGATTCGGACCGCCGGATAGCGGCTGCAGAAGGTGTTCATCGGTCTTTTATTCAAGCTCATCAACTGGGCATCCGCAAGACGGGTCTGCATCATCCGGCAGACAGAGGATCCCGGTGTGGCATTAAAGTCACCACAGACAAGGGCAGGAAAGCGGCACTCAGGATGGGCCAGCCACTCACTTCCCAGCAAGGCCTCGGCCTGGAGCTGCCGTTCTTTAGGGAAAAGGCCCAGATGGGTATTGATGCATTGAAGCTCTTTATTCCCCACCGTGATCACAACCCACAAGGCGCCGCGCGGCTCAAGACGCGGACTCCCAGGCAGACCAGGCAGCGGCCCGGCCTTGACCAGCCGCATGGGCAAATGGGTCAGAATGGCGTCCCCATAGAGTTCATCTTCCACCCGCACAGTGGGATAAAAATGATGCGCCATCTGCAGGCACTCAGCAATAACCCTGGCCTGATCAACACCATCCGTCCTGTTTTTACCCACATCCACCTCCTGCAGGGCCACGATATCGGGATGATGCTGGGCAATGACCCTGGCAATGCGTTCCGGCGCGACTACGCCATCCATACCGAGACAACTGTGGATATTATACGACATGATCCGCAGGGTCTGTTGCCCTGCCTGCCTCACGGGGCGGGGTACAATTCTTCTCTCGGGATGATCGAGGATACGACAGGCGGCGTACCGAAGGTCATGGGGACGCAGATAGCCGTACCCTTTCTTCGGGGAAATGGAATCACCCGGCAGCAGGGCAAAGGCGCCCGTCTCTTCCGGGCCGGCCCCGCAATGGGAGCCGTTTTCAATGGCAAAGGTGATCGACGGGGCGCCGGCACGCCAGCCACACAGAACAAAATCACCGGCATCCTGATGCTGACACAAGGTGATCATGTCAGCACAGACCTCCGCCAGAAACGGATGCCCTGACCCGAAGATCTTTTCCTGCTCGTCGGGAAGGAGATAATTTCCGTCACTGGTCCACCCCCTGACCCGTCCAGGCGCTTCACAAACCAGGACCAGGGGGACATTGCCCCTGGCAACCAGTTCAGCGGCCATAGTGTCGCGCCTGGACGCTTCGAGCTCAGAGGGCAGATAAACAAAGGCCAGCGGCCCCATGGCGGTTACCACCACACCCTGACTCACTGGCTCCCTCTCCTCCGTCTTGAACACCTTAAATATTTGCTGAATCCGTTTTCCCCCAAGCAATCTGACCCGGTGCGACTGGATGCCCCGATGATTCCCATTTGCCTGGGCAGGCCCTTCATCCTCCTGGCGGGCAAAAAGAGAGGAAACCGCCTCCTCTATTGTCCACCCATATTCCTTGATATAGGAGCGGGACCTCTCCTGGCCATGATCGGCATAGATCCAGATCTCATAACTGCGACGGGTGGATCGTTTGGCCGCCCGCCAGATACGGGCAAGGGAGTCATCTATCCCCGTGAGACACCAATGGGCAAACAGAGAGGAAGGGCCGCGTCGATGCGCCTGCTCATCATAGCCGATAAAGTTGAGGTGGATGATCGGCAGGCCTCGGGCGACATCGATCTTGGCGCCGATGGTGATCAACTCCCGGAGGAGAATGCAGATTCCCACCCTGGTCGGCACGAATTTAAGCTCCTTGCCCAGATTATGACCGTCAATAAGGCCGGAAACGCAATCAGCCAGGGCCAGAAAAAATTCAACAATCAGGAGGACAAAGACCCGGACAAAACTATAGGCATTAGAGAAAAGGAGGGTGATAAGGGCAAAAGGCCTGGCTGCCCGAATCAGGTCTCCCCACCCCATTGATGATGAACAGAAATGAGACTCGTCAGCCCCTCCGCTGAAGATATCGGAGTAGGCGCTGCCGCCGACAAGAAGGGGAGTGCCCTTTGTTTCCAGCTGCTGTTCGACCTCTGCCGCCGAATCAGGATCAAACATCCGCACAATCCTTCCTGTTTTTTTATCCATAAAGCTGAAGGCGGGCACCGCTCCTTTTACCCCGTAAAAGAGTTCCGCCTGCACTGCAGGGGTGCTGGCAGGAAGACCGGAATAAAGATGATGGAGCTGATACCGCTCTTTCTTCAGCAAGTGGCGGACAAAGGGCATCTTTTTCTTCTTCAGGGCCTGCTTGAGCTGATTATAGGAAAGGCCGTCAATCTGGATCATGACAATGCCTGGAGAAAGGCTCTCCTCCTCTGACTCCGGCAGAGACAAGAGACGGATGGCCCGTTCACTGCGGCTTATCAGACGACGAATTTTTCTAAAAAAAAGCTCAACCCGCAAGATCATGGCTGCTTTGTATCCTCTGACTCTTCGCCATGGAAAGCGGCATCAGCGGCATCAAGGACATTTTTGAAGATATCCCACTCAACCCTGATCCGGCGCAGCATTCCCTCCCAAATGCCATACTCCTCATGGTAGGTGACAGCTTGACGGTTGCCTCTCTGTTTTCTCTGCCTGACGCCTTCATAGAGGGCCAGGGCCTTGGCGGCTGTCGATTCCTGAGAAAAATCACGGGCCGTGCGCCGGGCACCCTCTTTTAAAAGGGTCATCTGGGCAGACGAAAGGTGGGCCATGAAACGCAGGGCCGTAACACAGGCATCAACCGATTCGTCCTTGAGCAGCCTGCCGTTAACGCCATCGACTACGACCTCACGAACTCCCGGGGCATCGAGGGCCACCACCGGCACCCCGGCCGCCATGGCCTCAGTCAGCACCATCCCCTGGGTTTCACTCCTGGAGGCAAAGATAAAGAGATCCATGGCCTGATAGCCGCTGGCCAGCAGGGGCTGTTCAAGCACAGTGACATGGTGCAGGCGCTGGACCAGCCCCCTTCTGCTAAAGATCTTCTGGATGATCTCTTCAGAAGGGCCGTTGCCGATCAGCAGAAAATGGGCCCGGCTGTCCGTCTGCAGATAGTCGGCAACAGCCTGGGCCAGAAATCGCAGATTCTTCTCCGGGGCAAGCCTGCCCAGATGGCCGATGACAAAGGCATCCTCCGGAATAGCCATCGCCGCCCGGAAACCGGGACCTGAGCCCTGGGTAAAGGCCTTGACATCAACACCGGTGGCAACAACCTCAATGGGGGTGCGCACTCCCCGGGCACGGAGCAGCTCGGCAACACTCTGACTGGGGGCAAAGACAAGATCACAGAGGTTGGCATAACTGGTTGACAGCTGAATGACAAACTGCTTCAAGGCCCGGGAATCACCGGGCACATAATGGGTATACTGCTCATACATGGTATGATGGGTGAAAATCAGCGGCAGGTCATGACGACGGGCCAGACGCAGGGCTGTACCGCCTAAGAGAAAGGGATGGTGTGAATGGATAATATCAGGGTGAAAGGCCAGGGCTGCCGAGGCAAGGTGCGCATGGAGCGGCAGCACCACCGAAAAATCACTGCCGTTAAAATGCTGAATGGCCGGAATACGCACAACGTCAAGCTCACCTTCGGCCATTTTCTCAAATTTCGGGGCCACCACCATGACTCTGTGCCCCTGGGCACGATAAGCGGCGGTAAATCTTTCCACGGAACGGGCCACCCCGCCGACATGCGGGGTAAAGGTATTGGTCATCATCATAATATTCATGAAGGTTGCTCCTTTTCAATTTCAATAGACTGCTGGCCCGCACCGACCGACCGGGCTACAAAGCCAGGCAGACGCACCTCAACTTGCGGGGGATCTGCATGCCATTCTCCCTGCCAATTTAGAAGCACCTTCTTGCTCTTCTTGAGCTGAACACTCTCTATTCTCACCATAATGGAGCCAAACGATGTGGGGGCCGGACCAAAAGAAAGCGAATCCGCATTCTCCAGCCACGGCAGGGCAATTCCTGCCCCCAGAATGAGGCTCTTCCCCTCTTCTCGCACAAAACAGTTCCTGATCATCAGGATCCATTCGGCCGCAGCCCAGCTGTGCTGGCCATCCCCCATGCAGCCGCCCAGTGTACGGGGATGGATGGCCTCAGGCCACTGGCCGGTCGGTGAGGCCAGCCCGGCCACCGTTTCCATCAGCTCAAGATAGCGGGGGTCGCCGGCACGCAGCAACACCTGGGCCATATGCAGGGTCAGGTAGGCATTGATCCCTGAATGGATCATATCCTGAAAGAAGCCACCCTGGACCATGCAGTTGTTCAAGAGGAAATCAACGGTAGTGAGCAGACGTGGATCCTGTGGATCACAAAGCTGCAGGGGGTAGCCGATGACGAGCGAACCGATGGCACCGGCATCAAGACGCCGGTAGGGTGAGGCAGGCAGCACCTGTTGATGGAGGCGGAGGCTTACCTGGCGCAGACTGCGCTCAATTGCCTGCATAAAGGCATCCGCCTCCTCGGCAAAGATGGCCGAAGCCTTGTTGTCTCCGGCCCTGTGCATAAGCCGGCTGGCAGCGGCAAGACCGGCGACTCCCCAGAAGTCATCCCAATAGTAATAGTCATTGGGCCCCAGATGTTCAGCGCTGAACCCGGCCGGCAAGAGACCGGCATGCAGAGACTCCTTTTTCTCCTCTGTCCGTTTACGCACAATCCAGCGGGCACCACGGCGGATAGAATCGAGCCAGTCGGGATGAGGCGGCCTGCCGGTCATCTCACAAAAACGGCAGAAGATCCAGAGGGCCTCGCCATTGGAATCCCATTCTCCTTCCTGGGACAGGAAGTATCCCGCCCGGGTCTGACGCTGCGAAAAGAGATGCAGGGCCCGCTCAGCGCGGTCAATCATGCCGCAGCAGAGCAGTCCGTGAATAATAAAGGCGGCATCCCGGAACCAGAATCGTTTATAGGTATAGGGTCCTGGATACACCTCATTCGGAGAGTGCAGGACCAGGGTACGCAAGGCCGCATCATACAAAAACTGCAGGCGCTGATCCGGAATCCGCAGCTCACAGTGGCCCTTCAGGCTCCCTTCCCAGGAAACAGCATGGATTGAAGAGTTTGCCTTGCAATGAGCCAGGGGAACGCTGACAGAAACCTCCCTCTGCTCTCCCGGCTGGATCCTGAAAAGGGCGGCGCCAGTCAGCATACCCACATTACACTCCCCCTCCTCTGCTTCTTTCCGGTCATGAAGATGGAGTAACACGTCTCCGGCAAGGTAGGTGGAGAGATGATGGCGCTCGACAGGATCACTGAAGATGAGCTGCTGCTCCCCGTTCACTGTCCAGCTCCTGCGATCCCTCGACAAGGCAAGATCATGGACAAAACTTATCCCTTCCGGATTATAAGGCCGCAGAGAGATCACCAGCCAGGCGGAAGCCCCGGCCTCCGCCCGAACCTTCAGAAGACAGTGAGGATTTCCGGAGTGCATCTGCACCCGAACCTTGGAACGGAGGATCATATCTTCCTCGACCATATCGGTCCGCACCGCCAGCCCCTGGTCATACTCAAGGTGTTGGCTGACTGTCTTCAGACGGGAGGGCAGGAGCTGACGGTGATCATCGGTGACAATCCAGTAGTCCAGAGACCAGCCATCCCAGAAGGGGGTGAGCAGCCCCCGGGGATCGACAATGGGCAGCTCGTCACAGTCGGGCACGCCAACGGCTGTCCAGTTTCTGTGGGTGAGATTGATATGGGTAATGGAGAAGGCCCGGGGGATAAAGGCATCATCATGCGGATCAAACTGCCTCTCCACCCAATACGGCCACAACCAGTCCAGATTATGCTGGATAATTCTGCTGTTGATGAGACCACGGGCATGAAGAACCACCCCGGCCCGCAGCAGCTCTATGGGTTCTCCCACCTCAGAGGGCTGGGCAAAGCGATGCAGACTGGCAAGCAGGGCGATCGGATCAATGAAGCCATGGCGCCGGGCGGCATGACGAACGATATATCTCCAGGGAAACCATTTCATCCACATCACTTTTTTCCTCCTGACAGATAGGTCCCCATCATCCTGCGGGCCAGACGGGTACCATAGATGAGCAGAACGAGAACAACCAGAAATCCGAGGCCATACAAGA
>DCUN01000168.1 GCA_002327225.1 Desulfobulbaceae bacterium UBA2213 | reverse complement strand
GGTTCACGTACCATTTTTTCAGACCTGCTCTCCAGCACAATCTTTGGTTCCGCAGGCGCCTCTCAGGTAGGACGTGGCGTGGGCGTGTCAAAGATTGAGAACATCTTCAGTCCGGGCACATTTGAATCCACCTCAACCAATACCGATCTAGCCATCGGAGGGAATGGTTTCTTCATGTTGAAAGAGCCTGGCAATGATACCACTTATTATTCACGGGCAGGAGCCTTCCGTTTTAACCAGGAAGGATATCTGGTGAACCCCGAAGGATTCCGGGTTCAGGGGAAGGGCTTTAATGGTGTCACCGGTACACTCATAGACGGCAACCCACGAGACATTCTGGTGGAAGATGTGGGCCTTATCCCGGCAAAAGCCACTGACACACTGACCATAAAGAGCAACCTTGATGCCAACACCATTGGCATTCCCGCTTACTCACCTGGCCCTCCACCTCTTGGCGTAAACTTTGATCCCGCCAATACCAGCAGCTATAACTATACCGCCTCCACCCAGACCTTTGACACTCTGGGCAATCCCCATCTGGTGACCACCTATTTCCGCAAAGATACTGTCGCTACCAACACCTGGAATTGGTACTGGAGCGCTGAAGACGCCAATGGCCTGCCCCTTGGTAATGTGGCTGGAGACGCCCCCGAGGGCCAGATTATTTTTAATGCTGACGGCCTCCTGGATGAAGCCATTGCCGGAAACGGCACCGGAGTCATCAATGCCGCTGATCTTGCCTGGGACAATGGTTCGACAGACACCGGCATAACCTTTAATTTTGACACCACTCAATTCAATAATGCGTCAAAGGTCATTTCTCAAGACCAGAATGGCTACGCTTCTGGCAATCTCACCAATGTCAGCATTAATAATGACGGCGTTGTTATCGCCTCATATTCTAATGGGCAACAGACGAAAATTGCCGCTATCACCCTGGCCAAATTCACCAACCCTAGTGGACTTAATCTCTTGGGCAGTAACCTGTATTCGGCCACCGACACCTCCGGTGTTCCCCGGGTTGGCCTTCCTGGCCCCGAGTTGGGCAGTATCTTCACCAACTCTCTGGAACAGTCGAATGTAGACATGGGACTCGAATTTGTTAATATGATCACAGCGCAACGAGGATTTCAGGCCAATTCAAAAATCATAACTACCGTTGACGAGCTTCTTGGCGAGTTGATCAATCTCAAACGATAAAGCAAAGTCAATTTATTGACAGTAAAAATGGGCTCTGGTTTTATTGAATCAGCGCCCATTTTTTATTTTGCTGCCCAGAGACATATGCTCCCCCATGCCACTCACCACCCTCTACCGATCCTGATCGATTAAAAATATTCTGGAATATAAATTGCATACTTGAGTTTTATACAACAAAGTCGTATTATACGTACAATTTTATCGTGAATTGAGCAGAAAGACAGCAGAGAAGCTTTTTCTCCTGACAACCAAGTTTTTAATCCTTTTTTTATCCAGAAGGAGGTAGCGTTTTTGGATATCTCAACCATTATCGGGATAGTTGTCGCCTTTGTCTTGATGCTTTGGGCAATCATGTCAGGCGGCCCCCTTTCTATTTTTATCGATGGTCCATCTATGGCCATCGTCTTTGGCGGCACAATCGGCACAGTCTTCATCCACTATCCCTTCGCCAATGTTTTCGGGGCTATCAATGTAGCCAAAAAGACCTTTCTCCATAAAGAGGCCTCTACCAACGAACTGATTGTTCAGCTCATGGCTTTTTCCAACAAGGCCCGCAAGGAAGGCATTCTGTCCCTGCAGGGTATGATGGACCAGGTAAATGACGAGTTTCTGCTCAAGGCCATGCAGATGGCAGTGGACGGACAGGAGCCGGAGACTCTGCGCCGTATGCTCAACACCGAGATCAGCTATATCCAGGAACGACACGGTTCCGGAACGGCTATCTTTATGGCCCTTGCCATGTATGCCCCGGCCATGGGAATGATCGGCACTTTGATCGGTCTAGTGCAGATGCTGCAAAACATGTCTGACCCCAATTCCATTGGTCCGGCCATGGCCGTCGCCCTGCTGACCACCTTTTACGGCGCCGTTCTTGCCAATGTTCTCTTTACCCCCATGGCCGGAAAGCTCAAGACCAGATCTGCCTCCGAAGTGCTTCTCAAGACTCTGATCATTGAAGGAATGCAGTCCATCCTCTCCGGTGAGAATCCACGCATCATGGAACAGAAACTGCACGCATTTATTGCCCCAAAAATGCGGGAATCAACCTTTAAAAAATAAGCAAGGCTTACCCCATGGCGTGCGAAGAAGAACAGGAAGAAAAAAAATGCCCGGAATGTGAGGTTGGCGCCCCCGCCTGGATGGTCACGTTCGCGGATATGGTCACCCTGCTGCTCACCTTTTTCGTCCTCCTGGTCTCTATGGCCACTATGGATCGGGTAAAATTTTCAGCGGCCGCGTCATCCCTCAGCAAGGCCTTTGGCACTGGTGTTGCAGCATCTTCTTATACAGAATACAAGATCCAGACAATTCCCTCTACACCCAGCACCCAATTTGCCCCTATTCAAAGTGATTCGATCACCAAGATTCAAAAACGGATTGAGACAGAGATCAAGGCGCTTAATATCCAGAATTCTGTGGAACTGATCCAGAAAGATGATGACACCATCATTCTTCGTCTCGATGAGGCCGTTCTTTTTCAACCCGATCAGTCCAAGATATCTCCCGAGGCTTACCCCCTCTTGCGTCAAATTGCCGACATCATCCGTCCCATCCCTATGCGCCTGCGCATCGAAGGGCATACCGACGACGTCTTGCCCCAGAGTGCAAGGGACAACTGGGATCTCTCCATTGACCGCTCAGTCTCGGTTCTTAGATTTTTTACGAAAAGCAAACTACTTCCCCTTGACCGAATGAGTGCGGTGGGCTATGGCCAGGAACGACCGGTTATGCCCAACACCTCTGCGCAAAATCGGGCCAAGAACCGCAGGGTTGATTTTATCCTGCGCGCCAATACTGCTCTGGGACTTGGCAACACCGGCACAAAGGCTGGAGAAATCCCATTGTAAGGCTTGCAGTCAGCGCTGTTTATCGTCACGCGGCATCGACAATCAAAAGATACCGAATGCCGATTGCTCTTTATATATAACGCAACATGTAAATATTTTTTTCTTCAACCCAAAGGAATCGCCAGCCATGGCTGATAATAAAGCTACCAAAAAATCAGATGACGCCTCTACTGACCAAGGCCCCCCAAAGAAGAAAATTATCCTCATTGGAGTTGCCGCCCTGCTGTTTCTCATCATCCTGGGCGTCGCCGCCTTCTTTTGGCTGAAAAAAGATGAGGCAAACAATGAGAATCCTGAGGATCCAGCAGCAGCAATCCAAGTGTCACCCATAATTCCGTCCACAACCATTGGCCCCATGATTGAGATAAAAGAGTTTGTTGTCAATATTATCAGTGAAGGGGACAGCCACTATGTAAAGGCAGCCTTGACCATTGAACTCGACAATAATCCGGCAGTGATAGACAAAAAAACAGCAGCAACCGGCAACGACCTGGCCATGGAAGAGGCTACCCTGCGTATGCCGCAGATTCGTGACGGTATTCTCTTGCTGATTGGCAATAAAACCTATGAAGAGCTCCAGGATCTCCAAGGAAAAAAACAGCTTAAGGCTGAATTGGCCAGCAGGATCAACTCGATCCTGCAACGCGGCAAGGTAAAAGAAATTTATTTCACAGACTTTGTAGTTCAATAACGATCTCATTGGGGACAGCAGTGGAACCAATCCTTTCCAAACAAGAAATAACAGACCTGCTTTGCGCCATCAAAGAAGGCCGAGTTGCAACAGAAGTTGCACCACCTGTACAGGCAGAAAAATTCTCCAATGCCGAATCAATCAATCTCTTTCATGTAACAAACAAGAGCAGTCATCAACTGCGAATTCCCAATTTTGACATCATTCTCGACGCCTTTGCCCGAAACTATTCCATATCACTTACCAACCAGCTGCAAAGGACTTTTACTATCAGTCGTATCGACATTGGCTCCACGACATTCAACGATTTCATGACCACCCAGAAAAACTCTGGGGCCATAGGAGTTCTCAGTCTTTCACCGTTAAAATATGGTTCCCTGTTTATCCTGGATCAACAACTTTCCTTCACTATGATTGAAATCATGCTGGGCGCCTCCAGTGAGCTTGATCCTCATAAGCCGGATCGTAAATTAACAACCATTGAACTGAATATCCTCAAATCAGTTATAACAAAAGGCTGCGACGACCTGAGCAAGGCTATGAGGCCATTAATAAATCTCAATCCGTCACTCATCAAGGTCGAGAGCAATTCCAGACTTGTCTCCATCACCGAACCGGGTTCTGAGGTTCTTGTCGGTCACTTCAAAGTCCAGATCGGTAACCTTTCCGGTGAATTAAAAATACTTTTCCCCATAGCCACTCTGGAACCGCTCAGGGAACGACTTAAAGATCTGCTGTCTATCAGGACCAGCAAATTCAGCGAATGGTCTCAACACATGATAGATGAAATCCTGGAGATGCCGACTACCGTCATTGCCCAATCCGGCAACCTGACTCTGTCCCTGAGCCAAATCCTCTCTTTCAAAAAAGGGGATATCATTCCACTGGATTACGACCCCAATGCCCCACTGAAGGTCCTCATTGAAGACAATCTGAAATTTTTTGCCCGACCTGGAGTCCATGCAGGAAAAAGAGCGATCAGCCTGACCGGTGTTTACGAATAAGCCTTTATAAATACATAACTATAACATTCTCATATCGTAAACGGCATACGGGGCCGTAAAGAAATGGATAAGAATGGAATGGTTCTCAAGAAAGAAACCATAAAATCAACAAATGTGAGTAACATGAACGGAAAACCAGATCCTGATGAGTTGAAAGATCTTCTGCAAGACGACAACAGCCACCCGACAAACCTTATGGCACAGAGCAAACGACCAGCAGTGTCAGACGCTGGAGATGCTACAAGCCGTGGTCTTGAATTCCTCTATGATGTTCCCCTGCAGATCTCCGTCGAAGTCGGTCGCAGTAAAATCCTGCTTCGCGACCTTTTGAAGATGGGCGAGGGCTATGTCATCGAACTGGACAAACTGGCAGGCGAGCCTCTGGATCTCTACGTCAATTCCCGCCTGATTGCCAAAGGGGAGGCGGTCATGGTAGGGGACAAATTCGGTATCAGGTTAACAGATGTAATCAGCGCTGCTGATCGCGTTGAACATCTTGGATAAGTCAGAAGAGCGGAATGTCACATGCGCATTTTTTTAGTTTTTATCATTTTCTGCCTGTCAGCAACAAGCGCCTTTGCCGGGACAGAATCCCCCTTTTCACTTTCAGCTATGTTCAGGCTTTTCTGGGGACTGATCATCGTCTTTGGTGTCCTCCTTCTTGTTTACGCCCTGGCCAAGAAGAAACTCTCTTTCCTGAACACAGGCCATGGCAAGGGCGCCATCACCATTATTGAAACCCGTCATCTAATGCCCAGGAAATCACTCTGCCTGGTCAAGGTTCACGGCCAGGAGTTTCTGCTGGGACTGGGAAATGACCAGATCAACCTGATTGCCGCAATAGAACCTTGCCTGACGGCCGCAACACAAGCCCCAGACAATAAAAATTTTGCCACGGTGATAGAAGATGCAAAGACCGCGGCTTTGGACAAACATGACAACACGAGATAAACGACCAAGCGCTCTTCTCATAACCGGCCTGACGCTGGGGATCCCCCTTCTTCTTCCAAGCGCCTGTTTTTCTGTTGGCCTGCCGACCATCACTCTCGGGGTGGAAGATGCCAACACCCCTGAACAGGTGTCAACCGCTATTCAGGTTCTCTTTGCCCTGACAATTCTCTCGATTGCCCCGGCCATCCTGCTCATGACCACCTGTTTTACCCGCATCGTCATTGTTCTCGGCTTTATCCGTCAGGCCATGGGTACTCCGACCATGCCGCCCACTCAGATCATCATTGGCCTGGCCTTGTTCCTCTCCTTCTTTATCATGTCCCCGACCCTCAACACCATTAACGAAAAAGCCCTGCAACCCTACATGAAAAAGGAGATCAGCCAGGAACAAGCTCTGGAGCAGGCCCTTGCCCCCATGCGCACCTTTATGTTCTCTCAGGTAAAAGAGGAAGAGCTGAGCCTTCTGGCCGGCATAACTCTGGACAACAAGCCCTTTGACCAGAAAGATATCCCGACCATGACTCTGATCCCGGCCTTTATGCTTTCCGAGCTGAAAAGGGCCTTCCAGATGGGGTTTATGATCTATATCCCCTTTCTGGTCATTGACATGGTGGTCGCCTCTGTTCTCATGTCCATGGGTATGATGATGCTGCCGCCGGTCATCATCTCCATGCCCTTTAAACTGCTGCTCTTTGTACTGGTCGATGGCTGGGGCCTGATTGTCGGCTCACTGGTTCAGAGCTTCAAATAGAAGGAACCTTCATCACGGTACACGGCAACAACGAAGATTGAAGACATTTTCGGTAGAGGAACCTCAGATGCACACAGATTGACACAGATTTTTTTTNNACTTTCATACAAGCTGCTTTTATCACCTCAAAAACGTACCCATCAAGATTACGCCATGACCCCTGAATTTGTCATTGATATCGCCAGAAAGGCCATCCAGACCACCCTCATGATCGCTGCCCCCATGCTGCTCTCAGGGATGATCATCGGTCTTATTGTTTCAATCTTCCAGGCCGCCACCCAGATCAATGAACAGACCATGACCTTTGTCCCCAAGATTGTTGTTGTTTTTCTCGCTCTGCTCCTCTTTGGCCCCTGGATCATGCATACCATGACTGTTTTCACCCTGGGTATTTTTGAATCCCTGGCCAGTTTTTAATGACAGCACGGAGCGCTGATGGATCTCCAGCTCATCCCTATTGATCAATTCCAGACTTTTCTCGTCTGCACGGCCAGGGTGGCAGGATTTATCGGCGCCATCCCGGTCTATTTCAGCAATCAGACCCCGGCCAGGATCAAGGTCTCCCTGGTTTTTGCCATCTCGCTCCTGCTCTTTCCGATCCTCTCACTCGATCTGCCGGCAGTCAGCTTCAGTCCTCTCTCCTTTCTCCTGCTCACCACCAATGAGACCATCCTCGGCATGCTCCTTGGCCTGATGTCTCGACTGGTCTTTACCACCGTTGAGTTCGGGGGAACTGTCATTGGCTACCAGATGGGTTTTGCCGCAGCCAATGTCTTTGATCCCCAGCACCAGAACCAGATCTCCCTGATTTCCCAGTTCCAGAACGTCTTTGCCATCCTCATCTTCCTGGCGCTCGACGGACATCACCTCTTCATCAAGATCGCTGCCAGATCATACCAACTACTCCCCCCCGGCAATCTGAATCTATCAGGAGAGGCAGTCCCCTTTCTCATGGAACTGACCTCCAGAATGTTTGAGCTTGGCCTTCAATTCAGCGCCCCTGTTCTGGCTGTCCTCCTGCTTTCAGGGCTCATTCTGGGCATCCTGGCCCGGGTCTTTCCTCAACTCAATGTCTTTCTTCTCTCCTTCCCTCTGAATATCGGCATTGCCTTTATTGTCATGGCTTTGACTCTTGACATGATCACAAGCCTGCTAAGACGGGAATTTGACGCACTCGGGGAACGTATCCTCATTATACTTCAATATCTGCAGGGTGGTTGAGCTTCCTTTTGTCTTTGAAAGTATCAGGTTCAAAGACAACAGACGATCCACCTGTAGACTCATTAAACTCTATAGTCAACCATGGCCGAAGAAGCCCCTTCCGGGGGAGAACGCACAGAAGACCCGACAGCAAAACGGCGTGAGGACTTCCGCCAGAAAGGTCAGGTTGCCCAGAGCAAAGAGGTCCAAACCGCTGCTCTCTTCAGCCTGGTTCTGCTCTTCTGGCTCTTTTACATGCCCTACTTCTGGGACGGACTGACCACTCTGGTAAGCTCTCTCTGGAAGTCTACCTGGGAGTTTCAGAGCACCCCCTCTGCCATAATGGGCCTGTCCTTTCATGTCAGCAAAGAGATGGCCCTCCTGCTGTCACCTCTTTTTTTACTGGTTCTTATCATCGGATTTTTCTCCAGTTTTTTCCAGTTTGGCTGGCTTCTCACTGCCAAGCCCCTCATTCCCGACTTCAGTAAACTTGATCCCATCAAAGGATTTGGCCGTATATTTTCCAAACGCTCTCTGGTGGAAAGCATCAAGTCCATTGCCAAGATCACCCTCATCGGCTGGATTGCCGGCTCCACCGTCATGGCCAAGTTCAACGAGGCCTTGATCCTGGTCGACACCAGTGCCAATGCCACCATGCTTTTTCTGGCCAAAACAGCAAGCCTCATTATGGCAAAGGTCTGCGCCCTGCTCATTTTACTCGCCTTTGTTGATTTTCTCTTTGTCCGCTGGGAGATGGAAGAAAAGCTGAAAATGACCAAGCAGGAACAAAAAGAAGAGTTTAAAGAAAGCGAGGGTGACCCCCACATCAAGGCCCAGATCAGAGCCCTGCAGCAACAAATGGCCCGGAAACGGATGATGGCTGAAGTCCCCAAGGCAGATGCTGTTATCACCAATCCTACCCATTTTGCCGTGGCCATCAAATATGATCCGGCGACAATGATAGCCCCTATCGTTGTCGCCAAGGGAGCTGATTTTGTCGCCATGCGTATCCGGGAAATCGCCAGAGAAAACAACATCCCTCTGGTCGAAAACCCTCCTGTGGCCCGATTATTGCATAAACTTGATCTGGGAGCCGCTATTCCTGAAGAGATGTTCAAGGCGGTGGCCGAGATTCTGGCACATATCTATTCACTCAAAGGCAAGTGATACCAGAACAGGCTACTCTGGACTGCGAGTCAAAGATGATGGCCTGATAAAAAACCATCCGGACTGAAGCAAAAGAAAATCACACACACACTCATCATGGAACTGACAGAAAAACGACTGATGTTCAGCGGACTGCGATGGAAGGAGATGTTGCAGCGCACCGATATCATGGCATCAATCGCCATGGTCTCTATCCTGATGATCATGATCATCCCGCTGCCGGCAATCCTGCTCGATCTTTTTCTTTCCACCAATATCACCATCGCCCTGCTGATCCTGGTCATCAG
>DCUN01000132.1:772-4243 GCA_002327225.1 Desulfobulbaceae bacterium UBA2213 | reverse complement strand
AAAGCAGGTTGTTCCTCAACTGGAACGGGTGCAGCAGGTGGTGGCGTTATTTGCTGACTTTCCGGGGGAGCTTGCATCGCCTCCCCACTTCTATTCCTGCTGCTGGTTGGTCTTTCCCTCACTTGCCCCGGCGGAGCATTATCTTCCTGGACATTCTGTCGACCACGATTTACGGGCGCAGCCTCTTCTTCTCTCAAAGCAGGTTGTTCCACAGCAGGCGTCGGCACAACCTGTGATTCTTCAGGAGCAGACAGGTTTACATCCTGAGTACTCCTCCTGTTGTTATTCAGTCTGTCTCTCACTTGTCGCGGAGTAGCAGCATCATCCTGGACCTGTTGCCGGCCATCAGCCTCCCTTCTTTTTCGTGACTCACCCTTTTTTATAGTATCAGGATTCATCCTGATTGTTGGTGTTAATGGTTGCGGCGCCGCCGTTGGCGTAAAAACCGAACGGTCACGCTCTCTGACAATACGTCTTTCCCCATTCTCTGTCCGTCCCTGGATTGTCCTGAGCTGCACAGGCGGTTTGTGTTCCTTGGGGATATCCCTGATAATCGGCATCATGGTCCTTCGCTCAGGCTCAATCCTGGGCCGACCAATATTTACCCGTTCCCGCAAGAAAGGATTTTCCCTCTGTCCGATATCCCGATGTTGACCTCTCAAGAAGGTATCCCGGTGAACCACTGTGACCGCATTCTGCACATGAACATTCCGATAATTTCTGCCGTACACAACATTATACTTTGTAATATTAATATTAGTAATGTTGACACTATGGGGGCCATAATAGCCATAGCCGTAATAAGTTTCGACAGGCGCAAGCGGTACCCAGGCAACAGTATTTGCTGTCGAAACCCAACTGACATAGCCAGGCCCCCAAAATACTTCATTACGCCGTGGTGGAACCCAGCACCAGCCATACAAAGAAATATAAGACCAGCGGCCGTAATGATACGGCGCCCATCCCCAGGGTTCACGCGCAATCCAGACGTAATCATTACCAACCCACACCCACCTGCCCTGCCGATAAGGGGCCCAATCTACAGAGATATGGGTAGTTGGAGTCCAGACATGTCCATATTCAGGGGTCTGAACCCACCTGCCATTCCTGCTCAGATCCCGTCCATATCCGGCCAGTTCCTGCGGAAGATATTGTTCGCTGCCCTCTTCATCAACCAACGAATCATCCCATTCCCTGTTCCACTTCTCCCAGTCACTGGGAGGACCGAGAGACATAAGCGAGGGTAAACCATCATCCATAGAGAGCATCTTGCCGGCTGCAACCCTAACTTCACCACTCCTGTTTTCCGCGTACACAGCGCCCCGAAAGACGGAAATTTCGGTATGTCCATTTTTGACAAGGGCAACATTGAGGGTTGAGCTGTCATACATCCTGATTGAGGAAACCGGGGTATCCAACTGAAGCATGGAGTCCCTTTCCTGTCTGAAATTCAGATACGCCTGTCCCTGACTGAGATACAGCTGAAGAGAATCCTCCTCTACCGCAAGAATTTCCAAAGAGCTGCCCGTATCAATCCTGACAACACTTCCATCTCGCGTCTCCACCTGAGCCCACGCGTTTTCCGGCACCCACAATCGATCTCCTTCTCTAAGCGGAAGATTTATGGCAGCCGGGTTCCACTCCGCCAGGCCCTTGGACTGGATCTGGATATCACCCTTCATCTGACTCAAACGCAAGGCACCAAGGTCTTCAGCACTTGCCTGGACAGGTATAAAAATCACCATCCAGAACAGCAGTACCTTCAATACATATTGTGTTTTCATAGAGTCTCCTTTTTCACCTATTTTTTACGAGACATTCTTTCTTCCGGTCAAGGAGTTTTAAGGCAAGCTCAGCAGCCTGATGAGAAGCACCAGGCTGACCGAGTTTAGAGAGGACCTCGTCCAGTCCCATCTGCATTTCGTTTCGGGAATTGTCATCAAAAAGAAGACGGGCAAGTTCCGCCTCAATCTTTCCGGGATTGACCTCCTCCTGTAAAAGTTCGGTCACAATCGACCGTTCAGCAATCAGATTGACCAGGGAAAAAAATTGCATATGTTTAGCCAGTAATCTTCCTAGAAGATAAGTCTGGGGAGACAATCTGTAAACCACCACCATGGGGACACCAAGGATGGCAAGTTCGAGGGTAACAGTGCCTGAGGCGGCGACAACAGCATCACAGGCGGCCATCATGTCATAACGATCCTCGCGAATCAGTTTGATATTGATCAGTTCCGAATAGTCACCCAGGCCATTGTTCCACAACTCCTCTTCCGTGATGGTTGAAGCGACAGGCAGGAGAAAGACGAATTCATGTTCATATTTCCCCACCAGACGTTTGGCAGAGGCCAGGAGATCAGGGAGCAGCGCCGAGATCTCTTTCCTGCGACTACCGGGAAGAAGGCCGACCAGCTTATGCTCCGGATCAATAGCATGCGTCCGGCAGAAGGTTTCCCGGTTAGTAGTCACCTTGACTGAATCGAGCAGGGGATGTCCCACATAATGGGCCGTAACCCCGCGGCTGCTGTAAAAGGATTCCTCAAAGGGAAGAATCACCCCCATGGTATCAATCAACTGACCGATGGTTTTCACACGCCCTGTCCGCCAGGCCCATACCTGCGGGCTGATATAGTAAAAGACAGGGATGCCCAGTTTTTTCGCCTTTTTGGCCAGCATCAGATTAAAATCTGGAAAATCGATCAATATAAGCAGGTCAGGGCGATCCTCACGCATTCGTCTCTTCAATATTTTCATAGCGGAAAATATATCAGGAAAGTGAGTCAGCACCTCAAGCAGACCCACCACAGCGATCTTGCCGGCATCAAAAAGAATCTCGACGCCTGCAGCCACCATCTCCCGTGATCCCATGCCACAAAAGACAAGACCGGGCTCTTGCTCTCGCATGGCCTGTACCAGACGGGCGCCATGAAGATCGCCTGAGGCCTCTCCGGCAATGATCATTATTTTTTTAGGCAAGGCATGAAGGTTTTCAGAGTTCATAGCGATTTATTTCTTTTTCAAGGCTGCATTAACCTGCTGGTACACTTCAAGATCCTGATTCTGCCGGATCTGCTCTATCACCTGAAGGGCCACATCGAGGGCGCGACGTCCAGCCCGTCCGGAGACCAGGGGTTCACTCCTGTCTCGGACACTTGTAACAAAATGGGCAATCTCATCCCTTAAGGCATCACTTGCAGGAAAAGAAGAGACCTGGGCATCTTGACCAGGGGCGCCATTTTCCTGAATATCGTCAGTCAGGTGAATGGTCATCACCTTTCTATTGGCAAAATCAACATTAATATAGGAACCAGGTTGAAAGATCCGCATCTTACGGATATTGGTTCGGGCGATCCGACTTGCTGTCACGGTGGCGGTGGCCCCATTCTCAAAGACAAGACGGGCGTTGGCAATATCGGTGGTAGCGGTCACCACCGGGGCACCAACGGTTTGAATGGATTTCAGGGGGGAATG
>DCUN01000132.1:0-749 GCA_002327225.1 Desulfobulbaceae bacterium UBA2213 | reverse complement strand
TCCATGGCCTGGACCGCTGGATTAAAACGCTCAAGATGCCCCACCTGCAAGATCAGCTTTTTGGCATCTGTTCGCTGGATCAGGTCATCGGCCTGGGCCAGGGTTGTGGTCATCGGTTTTTCCAGCAGGATATCAACACCTGCCTCAATACAGTCAAGGGCCACCTGGTGATGATAGCTTGTGGGCACAACAATGGAGACGGCATCGACCAGCGGCAGGAGCTCCCGGTAATCGGTAAAGGCAACGCAGCCACACTCGGCGGCCACCTTCCCGGCAATGACGGGATCCACATCGACCACACCAATCAGCTCGACCCCTTCCATCCCTGCGTATTTCTGGGCATGAAATTTCCCAAGATAGCCAACACCAATCACTCCTGCCTTCACTGTCTTCATCGTTCAACCTTTGATGATTTTTTGCAAGATCAACAAAACAAGAGCATTGCCCTGCAGCATATTATAAATATTTAAATTCTTTCAAACCGTTAGACACTTGGTCAATCAGTTCATATATTTCATGCTGAAACTCTTTATAAAAGAGAGTATCATTTATCACAAAGTTCAGTAAAAGATAGATATAATAATACCATTTGTTGGAAAAAAACATCTTTTTTCAGTGTTCCTGGCCTGCAGCCAGGGATACCCTGCAGAAAACAAAAAAAACTTGAGCCCCTTGCAACCATACAACAATTCACATAAATCTCACTTTACTTCAAAACCTAATTCCCATGCCTGACTCCAAAAGAAACC
>DCUN01000131.1 GCA_002327225.1 Desulfobulbaceae bacterium UBA2213 | reverse complement strand
GGCCTTTTTCACCGGAATACGCAATTGAACCCTGCCACCCTCACTTCCCAGGTAAGGATATCGCGATAACGATTCACCATGGGGCTATAGGCAATTGCTGGATTGTTATTTTGGTTGAGATCCGGCAGTTTTGATCCAAGTCCAAAACCGATACCTTTCTGAACAAGGCCATTGCATTGAAATGAAATTTTCAGGTGAGCGTTTTCGGAACCAATAGCTTTGAATTCAACCACTCGAGCTTTTTGTGTATAGAATAGCGGACTTTTATTCCCTGGACCGAACGGTTCAAGGAGCTGTAACTGTTCACGGCAGTCTTGAGAAAAGATATCGTCCATTTCTGCCTCAAGATCTATCGTCAGCGTTGGTGAAGGCGTTGACTCTTTCACCTGCTTGCCAATTTCTTCATGTATTTGCCTGCAAAAAAGTTCAAAAAGATCCTCTGAGACCGACATCCCTGCTGCCATGGCGTGTCCACCATAACGGATTAACGTTTCAGAGCAGCCTTCCAGGGCTGTATGAAGATTTACCCCCGGCACAGAACGCCCTGATCCCTTAAAGACTGTCTTCCCCTGCTCGTCTTTCTCCTGACCAAAAAGAATGGCAGGAAGGTGGTAAGTCTCAACCAACCTTGAAGCGACAATTCCGATCACCCCATGATGAAAATCACCTTTTAATATCAAGCAGTTACAATTTTCTTCTTGCTGCTCCTGCAAGGTGACGGCACGCGAATAGGCATCCTGGCCAATCTTTTTTCTTGCGTTGTTTAAGGCCAGGAGTTCCAGGGCAAGCGGCATGGCCTCATTGCTGTCTTGACTCAGCAGTAATTGAACAGCCAGCCCTGCCTCTGCAATCCTGCCAGCGGCATTAATCATAGGTGCAAGCAGAAATCCTATATCCTCGGATCCGAGAGTGCTGATTAATTTCTTCTGTCTGTTGAGCAACCCTCCTGCGTCAAGCATCGCCTTGATTCCGTGTCTTGTTTGCTGTTCAATTCTCCGCATTCCCTCTTTTACAAGGATTCTGTTAATCTTTCCCAGGGGAACCATGTCAGCAATTGTGCCCAATGCAACCAGATCAAGAAGGTCACGAACATCCGGCTCAGGCCTGTTTTCCTTGAAGAATCCCTCTTCCCGCAGGTATTGACGGATACCGCATGCAAGATAAAAGGCTACTCCCACGCCTGCAAGTTCTTCTGTTGGAAAGGTGCAGGCGGATTGTTTTGGGTTTAATATGGCATCGGCACCGGAACCCCGCGGCGGGGGTTCGTGATGATCAGTGACGATGACCTGAAACCCCATCTCCTGGGCGGCAGCGATTTCATCGCTGGCTGATATGCCGCAATCAACCGTAATGAGGAGTCTTTTTTGAGCTGAGTCGGCGGGCGCTAACGCTCGCAGCAGGTCAACATGCAAGCCGTATCCATGCGTTATTCTATTGGGAATGATATATGTTGCTTCGACGCCAAGTTCCTGAAAAAACGAGACAAGGAGCGCCGTTCCCGTGGTGCCATCGACATCGTAATCGCCCCAGATCAGGATTGGCGTGCCGTTCAGTACCGCCAGCCCTGCAAGGGCTGCCGCCTCTTCCATTCCTCCCATCTCCAGAGGGTGCGGCAGGTCGGCAAGCCTTGGTTGCAGAAATGCTTCCACCCCTTCCTTCTCCTGCAGGCCACGCCCGGCCAGGAGTTTTACAATAACCGGATGAAGCTGTTTCTTTATTGCCAGTTCCTGCAGCTCAAGGCTGGGCTTAATCTGTGGCGCCAGTCTCCACTTAGGACCGTTTTCGCTATCTATAATTAACATTAACTAATTGTCTTATTTGTTGAGATCTTCGTTTTTAAATATATTTAAGTGCGGGCTCTTTTCCGGCTATCCAGCCGTTAATCCTCTCCAGCACCCCTGCTCGATCCTGCACATCAAACCATTCCAGATCAGGATTTGCGGCAAACCAGGTGTGTTGACGCTTGGCGTATCTCCTGGTGTCTCTGGCGAGCAGCCTCTCTGTCTCGGACATATCCCAGATACCCTGAAGGTAATTATTCATATGGCGATAGCCAATGGCCCCCATGGATTTGAGTTGCGGGCTGTATCCTCTGGCAAGCAAACCCCTCACTTCCTGCTCCAGGCCGCTGTTCAACATCAGTCTGGTTCGCATGTCAATCCGTTGATAGAGCAGGTCCCGGTCACAGGTCAAGCCGATCTGCAGGATATTGGAGAAGCGACGTGTTTTTTGGTTTTGGTGCTCTCTGATATGTTCCGACCATGGTTTGCCGGTTGCCTGGTAGATTTCCAGTGCCCGCAGCAGGCGATGGGTGTCATTTGTATTGATTCTTTCTGCGGAAATACGGTCGTATCTCGACAACTCTTCATGTAACTTGTCACGTCCATCAGTAAGCAATCGAAGTTGCAATTGCTCTCTTAGCTCCGGGAACTGCCCTATCTCTGCGGAAAGTCCGTCAAGTAATGCCCGCAAATAAAGTCCTGTCCCGCCAGTGAGCAGCGGCACCCTGCCCCGTCCATGAATCTGGTCAATGGCTGCCAGGGCGTCTCGAACAAAAGTGGCCGCGTCATATTCTTCGTCCGGGGCAACTATATCAATGAGGTGATGTGGAATCCGCACTCGCTCTTCGATGCTGACCTTGGCGGTGCCGACATCCATGAATCGATAGACCTGCATTGAATCGACACTGACAATTTCACAATGAAAACGCTCTGCCAGTGTCAATGACAATTCTGTCTTGCCAATCGCGGTTGGTCCAACCAGTACCAATACTGGCCCCGTTATATTTTGTGACTCGTTCACAGGCTCATATCGAAAGAAAGATGGGAGGCAAACTTCTGCATCCTGGAGGGTCCGATCCCAGGAACGGCCAGCAGGTCTTGCGGCCTGGTAAAAAAACCTCTGCTGTCTCGTGTCTTGATGATCTGCGCGGCCATCTTGGGTCCTATTCCTGATATGGTGGTCAGGAGCTCCGCATCGGCGAAATTGACGGGAATGGGTTGAAACAGAAAAAGATTCATGGCTGCGGGAGCGGCATAAGATTTTTCATTCTGAGCAATGTCAGCAGTTCCCATCTGCAGGGCGACTCCATTCCAATGCAACGCCATGGATGTTTCCTGTGGCCAGGAACGTTTGTCCTGAAAAAATAAAAACAGCATCCAGCACCAAAAGGCGATGCCCAGGAAGAGAAGAATCTCCACCCGGGCATCGTTCGGAACATGCACTGCCTGTTCCGATTCTCTCCTACTGAATTGCCTGTTTCTGCTCATCTCGCATCAGCTTATAATTTATGGAATCAACAAGGGCCTGCCAGGATGCATCAATAATATTCAATGAAACCCCTACCGTTCCCCACTGCTCATGTTGATCTCTGGACTCGATGAGGACGCGTACCTTGGCCCCGGTCCCGTGCTCTCCGGAGAGTACCCGCACCTTGTAATCGATGAGGTCCAGCTCTTCCAGGTTGGGATAAAACTGAATCAGGGCCTTGCGCAAGGCCTGATCAAGGGCATTAACCGGACCATTGCCCAGGGCGGCAGTATGCACTTCTTCTCCGCCAACCTCAAGGCGAACGGTGGCCTCAGTCTCGGGCGGCATATCCATGGAGCACTTGCTGTTGATGGCGCGGAACCCCTTGAGTTGAAAGTAATTTCTCTGGCTGCCAAGGGCCCGCCGCATGAGCAGCTCAAAAGAGGCCTCCGCCCCTTCGTATTGAAAACCCTGGTTTTCAAGTTCTTTCAGTTCCCTGACGATAGCTGCGACGACCGGGCTGTCATCTTCAAGATTGATCCCGAATTTTTTGGCCTTGTGCAGGACATTGCTCTTACCGGACTGGTCAGAGATAAGGATGCGCCGGATATTACCAACCTTTTCCGGTTCAATATGCTCATAGGTCAGCGGGTTGCGCTTCACCGCCGAGACATGAATGCCGCCCTTGTGGGCAAAGGCAGATCGCCCCACATAGGGTTGATATTTGTTCGAAGGCAGATTGGCCAGTTCATCAACCAGCCTGGAGGTCTCGCTGAGCTGGCTGACATTCCTGACGGACTCACAGTCGCAATCCATTTTCAGGGCCAGGGCTGGAATGATAGAGGTAAGATTGGCATTGCCGCACCGCTCGCCATAGCCGTTCATGGTTCCCTGCACCTGACGCACGCCAAGGCTGAGGGCTAACAGTGAATTGGCAACCGCTGTCTCGGAATCATTATGGGCATGAATGCCAAGATCGACTATCGTGCCACGCTCCTGCATAAAAAGCTGGACGCGCTCGACAATAGGCTGCACCTCCTGGGGCAGCATGCCGCCGTTGGTGTCACAGAGGATCAGGCAATCCGCACCACCGTCAATAGCCTTGCCAAGTGTGATCAAGGCATACTCGGGGTTTTTCTTGAAGCCGTCAAAAAAGTGCTCGGCATCATAAAAAAGGCTCTCCACGTGGGGCCGCAGATAGCGCAACGACTCCTCAATTATCAGCAGGTTATCTTCAAGCGTGATGCGCAGGGCGTCAAAGACATGGATATCCCATGATTTGCCAAAGATGGTAATGACAGGGGTCTTGGCGTCAATCAAGGCCTGGAGGTTGCCGTCTTTTTCCACCGGATTGGCAAACATCCGGGTAGAGCCAAATGCCGACAACCTTGCATGTTTCAGGGTCTGTCCCTGCATGGCCTTGAAGAACTCAACTGCCTGTGGATTAGAGCCAGGCCAGCCGCCCTCGATAAAATCAATACCAAAAGTGTCAAGCTGGTGGCTGATTCGCATCTTGTCGTTCACCGACAGGTTGAAATTCTCAGCCTGGGTACCATCCCTTAAGGTAGTATCGTAGATCTGCACTTGTCTGGTCATAGCATAATTTCCGGGCTAAATATTAACGTTCTCTGTCAGAGATACTGCCTATCACCTTGTTGTGGTGAAAATACTTACTGTTCTTCAATAGGGGTATTTGACTTGTCAAGCTCAAAGGCATCATGCAGGGCCCTGACCGCAAGCTCGGTGTATTTCTCTTCAATGACACACGATACCTTGATCTCTGAGGTGGAGATCATGGAGATATTGATTCCTTCTTTGGCCAGGACGCTGAACATGGTGGAGGCGATACCGGAATGGTTCCGCATGCCGACGCCGACGATGGAAATCTTGGTAATATCGGTATCCCCTTGCACGCTTTCGGCCCCGATCTTCTTGATCAGCTCCTGCAGCAGCTTGAGGGTGCGCTCATAATCGGAGCGGATAACCGTAAAGGTCATATCGGCCTTGCCCCGTCCTGCATCCTGATTCTGGATGATCATATCGACAATGATATTGGCATCAGAGATCGGGGTGAAGATCTTGGCAGCAATACCCGGCTGATTCGGCACCCCAGAGACCGTGATTCTGGCCTCGTTTTTATTATAGGTAACACCAGAGACGATCAATCCTTCCATTTGTTTATCCTCCTCAATAACCCAGGTACCTTCCGTTTCAGTGAACGTGGAGCGAACATGGATTGGAACTTTATAACGTTTAGCTAAAGTCACAGACCGGATATCAAGGACCTTGGCCCCCAGACTGGCAAGCTCCAGCATTTCATCGTAGGAGATCCGGTCAATCTTTCTGGCCTTGGCACAGATATTCGGATCCGTGGTATAGACACCCTCAACATCGGTATAGATTTCACAGGAATCAGCCTTCAAGGCCGCGGCCAGGGCGACGGCTGTGGTATCAGAGCCACCCCGTCCCAGTGTGGTAATATCGCCCTTTTCGTTCACTCCCTGGAAGCCGGCAATGACAACCACCCTGCCCTGATTCAGCTCAGCCATGATCTTTTCCGAATCAATGGACTCAATCCGGGCCTTGGTGTGTACCGAATCGGTCTTGATCTTCACCTGATCACCCAGGAAAGAGATAGCATCATCCCCGGCCTGTTTCACGGCCATGGCAAACAAGGAAACAGTCACCTGCTCACCCGTGGACAGCAGCATGTCCATCTCCCGGGTATCAGGCAGCTCCTGCATCTGCGAGGCAAGATCGACCAGACGATTGGTCTCACCCGACATGGCTGACAGAACCACCACCATCTGATTTCCCTGGTGCTTATTCTTAAGTACCCGCTCGGCAACTGCTTTTATCTTTGCAGGACTCCCCACTGAGGTCCCGCCAAATTTTTGAACGATTAAGGCCATTATCTTTTTCGACTCCCACGTATAAGTAGAACCAACGGAACAACTGCAAGCAACTCAAAAAAACAAAACGGCAGACCACATCCCTGCCTGCCGTCGGAAAAAACATTTTACCTGGAAGGTAACCCACCAGACTTAATCAGAAAAGTTCAAGGTAAATGAGGCTCTTGCTAAATAACGCATGAAATCCAGAAGCAGTCATTCCGGCGTAGGCGGGAATCCATAACAGGCTGGATTGACAACAACGGATTCCCGATACAAGCACTCGGGAATGACATGTGGGTTATTTTGTAAGAGGCTCAGAGAATAAATATTTTATACTCTAACCCCAATAAACGGGATAAGTGCCTTATAAATTATTTTCTTGAAAAAAAAACAAGAAAATAATTTGTAAGGCACTAAAAGGAAAAATGCAACATCTTTATAGGGAGCTGCAAGCAGCAAAGCAGATGGAATGAAACTTCCTGATCGTGATTCCTGTTTTCTTTTCCTTGATACTCGTTTTCCCTTGCCGATGTTTCGATTTTTAGTTGTTGCTTCATGATCCGTCTGGTATCTTTCGTTTTTACATAATCTGCTTCTGGTAAAATATTGTTTTCACACGATTAATATCTTTTTCTCAGCACCATTTATCACTTCATCAAAGCTCGTTACAGGCACGACAGCATAGAGAAGGAAACAAAATCATCATGGATGGCACGCGATTCATAGTGGCGGGACGATTTATCGACGGCAGCGGCGCCGAGGTGCGCAAGAATGTCTTTCTGAAAGTTACAAACACTATTATTACCGCCATTGGCTCTGCGGCAGATCTTCCCCGCCATGACGGGGCTCCAGTCGATGACTTCTCGCACTGTGTCATATTGCCGGTGCTGGTTGACTGCAGCGTTTCGCTTACGCGCTCCCCCTCCGTGGACCGGCTGGTCCGACTGGCCGCCGAAGAGGCCGACCTTACGGAAAAGGCGGCCATGGTGGAGCGGCATATCAGCTACTGCCATGCCTACGGGGTGCTGGGGCTGGCTGTCAGCGATGATCTGGCCGACCTGCCGGATCGATATCAACAGGGGCTGGCGCCGGAGAACATTATTCACATTCGCAGCTCCGGCGGTCTCTGCCTGGGCAACCAGGAATCGGACGCCGGTAAGCCGGCAGTTGGAGATTTTCTTGAACTCGCTTATTCCGGTAATATCGAAGACGAGGCCCCCCCCTATCCCCGACTGAGCCATGAAGAGTTGAAGCGCATCCTCCAGCACAGAGGCGGAAGAAAGGCGGTGGTGGTGGCCAATGGCCGGCAACAGGTGGCGGAGGCACTTGATGCCGGCTGCGATGCCATCGAACAGGGATACGCTATGGGCGAGGACAATCTTCGGAAAATGGCGGAGCAGGATGTGCTGTGGATTCCCAGCCTCCTGCGGGCCAAGAATGGTGTGGACGCTGCGGGCGCAAGCGGCGATGTGTGCTGCCGTTTCTCCCAGCGCTATGTGGCGCCGGGAAAGCCGATCCCCGGCGCGGAGGCCTTCTGGAAAAAGATGCTTGCCGAACAACTGACGCAACTGCGTCTGGCCAGAGAATTGGGGGTGAAAACGGCAGTGGGAACCGGTGCCGGCAGTGTCGGCATCCTCCATGGCGAGTCGATGGCCGAGGAGATGAAATTGTTCATCAAGGCCGGCTATTCATTGGAGGAAACCATCCGCTGCGCCTCAGAAAATGGCGCCGGATTCTTCGGCATGGAGAAACTGGGAACGCTTACTGTCGGGCGAAAGGCAACATTCCTGATTACCAGGGGCACGGTGCAACAGCTGCCACGAAAACTCTCCTATCTGGAAGGAATCTATGTTGACGGCGCACCCAGCGTAAACTACCGTAAAAATCCTGTCAAGGTGGTGTGAGAGGAGCGCTTTGCACCGCCGAGTTGTGTCGAAATCTGAAAACGAAGAAGAAGATTGACATCTTGGAAGCCTGCCCCCATGCCTTCTAAGCTTATTTTTTTTCTAAAAAACGATCGATATATTCAGAAAAGATTCTATTAAAAGTAGCTGATATTTCAGCCTGATTGGTGAAATATTCACCGAAACTTTTGCTACTTACAATTTGTGTGTAAACCCACTCCTTAAAATTTTCTGACGTTAGATCGGAAAGTGCCATATTTTGTGATGAATACAACAGTTGTTCATGTATACGCCTTCGCATTTCCATCTCGGTGTCTATTATTTTTCCAGGACCGTTAGAGGTTGTGCTCTTCCGCAATGTAACAGCAGAAGGTGTTCTTTTAGTTTTGGTAAGTTCTTGCCTTATCATTATTTTCTTCAATTCTTGTAACTCTGTAATAATAAAATCTTCTTTTGATAATTCTGTCGAATCTAGTTTAGCTGCTGTAATTTTCCCGAAGTGTTTCAGAAAAGCTGTGTAGTTTGGATCCTCATTAGATCGCTTGTAGGTCGCCTTTATTTTATCTTTTAAGTCTTTTTTAAAAACGACAATTTTAGAAAATCGCAAATCACGTGGATATTCTAAATGCTCAATGGGTGAGGTGTCAAAGGAGTAAGATGTTTGGTAATCTTTAATAATTATTGTTGGCTTATCAAAAGCCAGTCTCATGCCCAGTTCAAACATAACATTAGGATTTTTTCCACTCACATCACAGACAACAATCGGGTTCTCGTATAGATTCTGAATGATTGTTTTCTGGATGACTGTAGCTTCATCGGTATAGCTTACGAGTTTTGCATGGAACCCTGCTTCCTCAATAGATTCACTGATAATGTTCATTACCTCAACCCAATGTTGTTCGTCGCAACCATCAATTGAAGATATCGGCATAATAATCCCACAGCACGGTTTTTCACTTTTGTCTTGTTTCTTTTCTTCAATCATAACCTTACTCCTTTCTGTGCACCGGATTGTTTCATATGGTTCTTTAGGGTCATATGGAAAATAAGGCCAGGCTTCCAAGTTGACAAGTTAATGTGATTCATTCTGGTTGCCCTTGCGCATTCACTTCTTGATTGAGAAATGAAATTACGCACCGAGCAATGACTCGTAAGGCATGTTTAATTGTGCGTGAAGATTCCGTATCATCGTGAGCGAAAGTTTCCGTTTATGATTGAGCACTTCGGATACTTTTGATCGAGAACCGATAATAGGCGTCAAATCTCTGAGCTCCATTCCCAGTTGTTATATCCTGAATCGGATTGTTTTAACGGGATCGCATCCGGTGAGAACAAAGTGCTTGGCCTCATAGCTCTCGACAAGTGTTGTCAAAATGTCGAGTTCATCACCCTCGGGCGTATCCAGCTCCGCATCCATAAGCGAATCAATACGGGCTAACGCTGCCTCGTAATCGGCATCTGTCCGGATTGGAAAAATATTCATCTCATATCTCCTCTGCTTGTATCTTGTCATATCCTGCGTGGGTGTCGACGAATCGAATATACACCATCCCGTAAGGGTAATTGATCTTGACGATCAGGCGGTATTCTCTTCCGCACACCAGTTTTCTATCAGCAACCCCTGCACTCGCGCAAACGCTTTTTCATTATTGGTCACTAAAATCATTCCGGTGGCTCGTGCGTGTCCGGCAATCATCATATCGTAAAGGCCTATGGGCTGGCCAATCCGGTATAGCTCGGAGCGAATCCGGCCGAAATGATTTGCTTCCGTCATTCCAAAAGGGAGAACCTCAAGCTGGGCAATCATCATTTCAATATCTGCCAGATTCCGTTCAACCTGGAGAGAATGTTCAGCCCCAAAGACCAGTTCTCCCAGACTTATGGAAGAGATACACATTTGCCCCGCATGTTGATTGAAGCGTTTTTTTACTTGGGCCGGGCGGTTTTTGATGGTGTAAATAAGGATGTTGGTATCCAGCATGTATTTCAACATCACAGGCCCTCCCTTATCTGATCCTCCGGCTGCATTTGTTCCGTCATAAAGTCATCGGAAACTCCGGGCGAATCAAACCAGTCGTCCCATGAATGGGCCGCAGGTGTGATAATGCGTGTATTGCCGATCGCAACAATTTCGACATCCGTTATTGAGTCGGGAAAGGCAATTGCCTTGGGAAGACGAACCGCCTGACTTTTATTGCTTTTGAAGAGTTTCGTTTGGACACAGGGCATAATGGGACCTCCGTAAAATGAAGTGAACGGGTTTTCTTCATTATAGCGGGCTTGCTTTGGATATGTCAACTGGATATACCGAGAGCTACGTTTGTTGGTTTGATCTCCCGGATCTCAATGGATCAGGCGCCCTCCTCCTTTGCATCCTACTCCTGTTGACAACAGTACCGTAAAGCCGTACTGTTGTATCTGTAAATTATACTCAAGGAGATCATCATGCTGGAAACGACTGCTAATGAATTCAGGAAAACACTCAAGGAAAAGGTGGACACCTGCATCAAAAACCACGAAGTCTTGAAGGTTAAACGGAGAACAGGGGCAAATTTTGTCATTCTTGGCGAAGATGATTGGCGCGCCATAGAGGACACCATTTATCTCAATCGTGTTCCCGGCCTGGTGGAAAGCATTCACCTTGCCGCCGCAGAACCCCTTGCCGAGGGAACACCGATGGATGAAATCGATTGGTAAACTTGTCGGTAATCCTCTCCAAACAGGCGATCAAAGATATCGAAAAGCTGAAACGAGCCGGGCTGGCTCAATCAGCAAAAGAATTGCTCTTTCGCCTGGCGGCAGATCCCTTCACAACACAGCCGAAGGTTGAAAAACTGGTTGGCAACCTCCAGGGTTTTTACTCTCGCAGAATAAATATTCTGCACCGGCTCGTCTATTCAATCGACAAAGAACGGCCCGTGATTCACGTGTTGCGCATGTGGTCGCATTATGAATAGCAATCTTTTTCTGTATATTTCATATGACTCAGGACATCCCCTGCACATAATTAAAGGTGAAGGTATCCGGCAGAGGCTGATCTGCGGCCAGGGCTGCCAGGACCTGCCGCCCTTTTGCTGAGGCCACGCCGCAATGGCTGAGATCGACACTGATCCGGGCGCATCCCATCTCCCGCAGCTCCCGCAGACGCCCCACCAGCGAAAAATCCTGGCCACTCATGACCTCGGTAAGCCCGCTATCGGTGATGACACGGTACTCTTCCTCTTTGTCGGAATGGAGAACATTGCCGGAACGCAGGCCTTTGAGGGGAATCCGCGACAGGAGCAAGGTGACGGCACTGTACACCGTAAGCGTCAGAGGGATTATCAGCGGTCGGTGAAAGAGATCGCTGATATTCTTTTGCTCATCTTCCAGGCTCAGGGTCAGCTCGGTAAGGCCCAGCTCCTGCCAGGCCAGCGCCGCCTGGCTGTTCAGGGTGTAACAGCGGAAGCCGCCAAGCAGGATCACATCGGCAAGCCCGGCAAACAAAGGGAGATGGCCCAGATTGTTAATCCTGAATCTCCGGTATCCTGAAGCATGGAGCATCTGCACAGCCCGCCGGTATTCTATCCAATCGGGGCCAAAGAGCATGGCCGGGAGCTCCCAGGACAGCCGCTCTTTCTTCTGGGCCAACTGCCGATCGGCCCCCTTGAGGGCGGCAAGGTTCCTGGAAGTCAGCGGCAGCTCCAGGCGCGCCACCTCTTGCTGATCATCGAGCAGTCCGATATCCTGAACCTCCCGGCCTCGGACCGTGAGCTCCACCATCGCTGCCGGTTCCATCGTGATCTTCGGCAAAAGAGCGGCCAGGGCTTGGGCGGCAGAGGCCTCCCGCAGCTTTACTTCCTCCTCGGTCCGGGGAACCAGAGCAACCTGAGACAGCCGCTCCAGACAGGCATCCGGGCTCAGGGTGAAGAGCGGCCTGCCGCCCACCTTGAGCACCGCATCCCCTACCCGGAAAAATCCCTTTTCCGGGATCTTGACCTGGACAAAATCACCGGCCTTGGCCACCTTGGCCTTTTTCTTTTCGCAGAACAGTTCCCGCACCGTAAAGCCGATCCCGGCCTGATCATTCTGCGGCTGGATCCGGATCCTGTCTCCCACATGCAGACGTTCCTTGGCCGTAAATCCGATCATGCCGCCGCGAAGCGATACCACCTCACCCAGAGGACGCCCCAGGGTTCCATGCTGGGTTGAATCGGCAATCCCGGTGGGCACAAAACCGGTGAGAAAACCCTTGGTGGCCTGACGGCCAAAAGAGAGTTCCAGATGTTCGGCGGCCTCCTGGAGGGCGGTCTTGCGCTGTTCTGAAGGAGCATCGAGCATCAGGCGATAGGCCGCCACCACCCGGGCCACATACTCGGCGCTCTTCATCCGCCCCTCGATCTTGAAGCTCATGACCCCGGCCTTGAGCAGCTGAGGCAAAAGTTCGATGGCGCTGAGATCACTGGTGGAGAAATGATAGCCCGGCTGCTTTCGGTTATGCAGACGGCGGCGGCAGGGTTGGGCGCAGCGGCCGCGATTGCCGCTGGCGCCGGTCAGGGCCGAGGAGAAAAGGCACTGGCCGGAGATGGAAAAACAGAGAGCCCCGTGGACAAAATGTTCCAGCTCGATGGTGGTCTGGCTGCGGACCTCAGCGATTTCGGCCAGAGACAACTCACGGGCCAGCACCGCCCGCGTAAAGCCCATCTGCTCCAGCATCTTGACTCCGGCCGCGTTATGCACCGTCATCTGGGTGGAGGCATGGAGGGGGATCTGGGGGAAGTGAGTATGCGCCAGCCGCCAGACACAGAGATCCTGGATGATCAGGCCATCGACAGGGATTGCGGCCAGGGAGGCGAGGATATCCACCAGTTTGGGCAGCTCGGCCTCTTTGAGCAGGGTGTTGAGGGTGACGTAGAGGTGTTTTTTCCGGCTGTGGGCGTAGGTCGTCATCCGCTCCACATCGGCCAGGGTGAAATTGCGGGCCTTGGCCCTGGCGGAAAACTCCTTGAGGCCGCAGTAGACGGCATCGGCGCCATGATCGAGGGCGGCAAAAAAGGCCTCAAGGCTGCCGGCCGGGGCCAGGAGCTCTGTATGTCCTGACTTTGCAGGGGAAGGACTCTTTGTTTTTTCTCTTATCTTCAACAGTTTCTCACTTAGCCGCTGTAAAAAAATAACATGGCCGTCTTAGAACCCCGAGCGGCATAAGGATCCGTAACGAAATCGATATAAATGGCCATGTTATTTCGTAACGGCTCCTTACCTTAATTTGGCTCGAATCTTGTCGACAATCTCGGTCAGTTCAGACAATTTCAGCCAGTGCAGCACCACGGTATACATGCACGCCGCCAGAAAAATCAGCAGCACCACGGCAAGAAGCTGTTGAAGCAGGTTGCCGATCAGAAAGCCCGCCAGAATATTCCTGGCCAAAAAGAGGAGCAGGCTCATACAGCAGGTGGCGACAAGGATCTTGAAAAGTCCTTTGAAAAGAGCTGAAAGCGAATAGCCGCCAATCTTCCAGTAGAGCACTGCGCTTAAAAAGAGAAAGTTCAGGAACATAGTGCAGGAGGTTGAAAGGGCAATGGCCCTGTGTTGAAAGACCTTGATGGTCAGGGTAATGATCAAAATATTGGCAGCAACGGCCAGAAAGCTGGCAATAACCGGATAACGGGTATCATCGAGTGCATAGAAGGCCGGCACCAGGATCTTATTGGCCGAATAGGCAAAAAGGCCGATGGCATACAGGGTGAGGGTTTGGGCTGTGGCCACTGTATCGAGTCCGGTGAAGGCCCCCCGCTCAAAGATCAGGCGGATGATCGGTTCAGAAAGAAGGATAAGCCCGGCAGTGGCCGGAATAGTCAGACAAAAGACCATGGTGAGCGAGGAGACCAGGGTCTGGCGAATGGCAGGGATATCCTTTTTGGCAGCATGTCTGGCCATAACCGGCATGATGGCAATAGCAAAGGCCACACCAAAGAGACCGATGGGCAGCTGCACCAGGCGAAAGGCGTAATTGAGCCAGGAGACGGAACCTTCAGGGCACGATGCGGCAAAGCTGGTGTTGACAAAGATATTGATCTGGGTGGCGGAAAGACCGATGGTAGCCGGGATCATCAACCTGAGGATGTTGTGCAGCCCGGGATCGCGCA
>DCUN01000201.1:6301-6449 GCA_002327225.1 Desulfobulbaceae bacterium UBA2213 | reverse complement strand
CGGAACGCAGAAACAGTTTGATCACGGCGGCAGCAGTAAGGGTCTTGCCGGTACCGGTGGCCATCTCGAACAGGAAGCGGTCCTTGCCGTCGCCGACTGCGGCCTGAAGGCTGTGGATGGCCTTGAGCTGGTAGGGACGGAGAAAGCG
>DCUN01000201.1:0-6288 GCA_002327225.1 Desulfobulbaceae bacterium UBA2213 | reverse complement strand
ATGTAGTCCGCGCCGACCTGCTCTTCGATCAGACGCTGCGGATTGGGCATGACCTTCTGGTAGCCGGTGACCGAGTCCGGTGTTGGAAACGAGGTAATGACGTAAGGGTTGCCGCGTTCAAGATCCCAGAAGTAATGCAGGTTGCCGTTGGAAAGGATGACGAAGCGGCAGTTCTGGGACTTGGCGTATTTACGCGCCTGCTCTTTGCCGACGAGCGGATTCTTGTCCTCGGCCTTGGCTTCGAGAACAAGCAGCGGAAAGCCTTTGGCGTCGAGCAAGAGAAAATCGACGAAGCCTTTTGTGCTCTTCTCGAAGTTGGCGCCAAGCGCGTCCAAGTCGGTGGATTTAACTGTGACGCTGGGTTCGAGGCGAATGTTCGCGGGCGCGTCGCCTTCCTGAAAAAAACGCCAGCCAGCCGTTTCAAGCAGCTTGTTGATCTTGATGCGAGCTGTGGCTTCTTTATCGGGCATTCAGGTTCCTGTTCCAGCGATGGTGGTCAAGCGGCATAACGCTTGATAACCTGCCGGTGAAGGGATAGCTGGTTTGACAACATGTTTACTTCCGGTCAGGTTTACTGCTGGTGTACAACCGGCATGGAAGTGAACTCATGGGATACAAGTCACCTGTATATGAATCCTGTTACAGTCGTGAAGATAGAACACAAATACTAACCGAAGGCAAGGTCGTTATCGGACAATAAGGACAAACCACATTTGAGATGTCTCGAATCGTCTATATTTGTATTTTGTACAACAATTGACGGACAAAAGTGGTCTGGCTTATAAAAATAGCCTACTTTTCAACACCCTTTATTAGTAATTTCTCCGTCCCTTATGAAACAAAGATGGATTCTTTTGAATAAACCTTCGAATCCATTCTCTTACAAAAAATATCTGTTGATATTTCAGGTACCGCCATCCCATAAAGCTGATGATAAATGCACCAATCGCATTGACAATTATATCCCACATGGTGTCGGTCAGGCCGGAAGGATCACCCAGCATCGGTTTCTGCATGTTCAGGCCAAAGAGCTGATCCATGGCAAATTCAAAAATCTCCCACGCTGTGCCGATAGTAACGGCAAAGAAAAAGGCAAACAAGGAGATGAAGCCGGGTGTCATATGCAGTTCGACCCGTTTACTTTCATTTAGCAGATAGACCAGCAAGAAACCTGTTATCCCCATCAACAGGCCGGCCGATGCGTGAAGGACAATATCCCACCACCAGAATCGTTCATAGAAACGTTGGACTTCTCCGAGATAGAGAGAGGCCGTCATAAAGATGACAGCCGTGAAGTGGAACTCAACAGGTATCTCAACTTCGAGTTTTTTGCGGAAGAGCGTGGGAGTAAGAAGTACCGCAATAATCAAGGAGACCAGAAACATGGATAACCAGCGGGAATCGAGCAACAGAAGTACCCATTCAACAGCCATAATGAGTAACAGTGTCCGGCCGACCCATTTGTGCAGCCGGCTTTCATCCCCGGCGTCGCTTTTTAAGTGTTCTGCTTCCGGTGTTGTTTTATCGTCCATCCTGGTTCCGTTTACGAGTAAATAGTTTTTGCCGATAGTGGGGGCTTTTAAAAGCGCAGGCTGTTTCAGTCAGGCTTCTTTGCAAGGATACCTGGCCATGGATCTCCAGTCTGCTTTCAGTCTCTCTGATTTTAACCAGTAAATTTCGGTTTCACGACATTTGTTCCGCCAAGATCTGAAAAAAATCCTCATCCCGTCAAGACAGGGTTTTCCGGCCACATAGGAAGGTGATTCGTTTCGATTTCAAAAGGGTGAAAGGACGCCTTTTCCCGGGCCGCCGCTCTGCGGTCGCGTCAACAGACGCTAGGGCTCAAGCTCAACCTTCAGTTCAAAGAACTTCATCATGTCTTTGAGACTGATGATGCCCACCAACCGGTTGCCTTCGGTGACCATGAGACGGCTGGAACCGGTCCGGTTCATGAGGGCCAGGGCCTCCATGGAATCGGTTTGTAGATCAATGGAGTTTTCAGACGAGCTGTCGATGGCGATTTCGCCGGCGGTCGTGTGGAGCCACTCCTCTCTCGGGATATCTTTGATCTGTTGTATAGTGACACAGCCCAGAAGGCGGCCCCCTTGATCCACGACAGGAAAAAGCTTGAAATGGTGGCGGTAAAAGAAATCCTCCACCAGTGTCTCCAGGGGAGTGGCAGGCGATACCGTCACCGGGTCCAGCTTCATGAAACGTTGGACCGCTTCTCCCTTCAGCACCTTTCGCACCAGAACTTGGCTGTATGACAGGTTGGCCGAATTCCGCAGAAACAGGCCGATAAAAAACAACCACATGCCACCGATGAAATTACCCTGGAGGAAGTGGAAGATTCCGAGAAAGAGCAGAAACAGGCCGAATCCGGAACCTGCTTCAGTAGCGATGCGGGTGGCCCAGCGCAGATTGTTTTTCCAGCTCCACAGGATCGAACGGAGAATGCGACCACCGTCAAGGGGGAAGGCGGGAACGAGGTTGAAGGCGGCCAGGATGGAGTTGATCCAGGCCAGGTATCCGATAACCCCATAGACCGCCTCGGACAATCCAATATTTTTGGTGAGGAGAGAGAGCGCATAAAAGACCACTGCCAGGAATATACTGGAAAGAGGACCGGCAATGGCCATCATGAATTCCGCCTTGGGGTTCGGCGGCTTTTTTTTCATCTCCGCAATCCCGCCAAAGAGAAAAAGAGTGATCCCCTGGATCGCCATACCATAGCGTCTGGCAACAAGGGAATGGGACATTTCGTGAAAGATAATGGAGAAGAAAAGGCCGGTGACGCCCACAATCCCCATGATCAGATAGGTCTGGGGGGACAGCCCCTCGTAACGGACCGGAAACAGCCCGACCGACAGCGACCAGGCAATGAGGAAGGCCAGTACCACCCAGCTTAGGTCGATACTGACCTCGAAACCAAAAAGCTTAAACAGGGAAATCCTTTCCAAACATGGCAGTTTCCTCAGGGGGTATAAAAAATGGGTAACTATCCAGTAGCGCCTCATCTGCTTCGTCATCGGTTTGCTCATGTACGATTGAGCGGTTGTTATTGTTAGCCGGAACACATTTCGTTTCAACCTGAGCAGTTAGGACTCAAGATGAATTTCGGTCGAGATCAAGACTGTTAAAAGAATAGCAGTGGAGGATTTGAAAGTCAAACCAGACCCCGGAGGCCTTTTCCTCTCCGTACCTTGACCTTAGCAGCCATCTCAGTTAGTTTATAGCGATGGTAGATAACTTTTACCGGGATCATGTACTGCCTCTCACCCGAAAAAGGGGCCATCCGAGCCCGGCCTTCCCCTGGAAGAACGCCTCATAACGCAGAAAGAACTTTGCATTGCCTTTTAGACTATATCTATGGATACAGCAATTTACACCCCCCAGTATCTGAGGAAAACAAACCCGAAGATCTTCAAGCTCATCGCCAGGGCCGGGGATCTTGAGGAACTGCGCGGCCAGCTTATCGACTTCACCTTCAGTACGGAACAGAAGGCCCTGGAGGAAGCGAACCACGAGGATGCCGGTTTTGCCGCCCGCATCCGCGACTGCGGCATCGTGCTGCGCACTCTGCTCACGCATGGCTCGGAACAGGCCGCCGGTTTCAGTATCCTGCAGGTGCTGTGGGATATCGGTCACAATGTGTCACGCCCTGAGCTTTCGCCTGCCTTTTATGCTGACCTGTACCATCTGCTCCTGGGAGTCCTGGGCCAGGGGCCGCGGGCCTCCCTTGACGTCGTCCATCTTGCCGCCATCAGCGCCAGCGGCAGAAAGGCAGCCCTTATCCGCAGCCGGCAGCTGGACAACCTGTGGAACGAAGTGGACCAGCGTATGGACGCCTTTCCTACCGGTCTGGGCCGCGAAGCGGTTGAGCCGCCGTCGGCAGCGGCGGGCGAAGATTCTGACCGTGCTGGGCGGCACCATCGAGGACTGGCATAACTGGCGCTGGCATATCCGCCACATCGTCCGCAACCTGGCCACTCTCGAGAAGCTGGTCACACTCAGTCCCTCGCAGCGCCTGGCCATGCAGGCGGCAGGGGAACACAAGCTGCCCTTCGGCATGGATAGGATCGATGAAGCCATTGCCTGGATCCACGACCATCCGGCCATCCACGAGGTGCTGATCACCGGCGGCGACCCCCTGGCCATGGGCAACGATGCCCTGGCCGCCATCCTGGCTAAGGTGGCGGAGGTCCCGACGGTGGAGCGGATCCGCATCGGCAGCCGGACCCTGGTCACCATTCCCATGCGGATCACGGAAGGGCTGGTCGCGCTCCTCGGCCAGTACCGGGTGCCGGGCCGCCGGGAGGTGGCGGTGATGACTCATATCCAGCATCCCTACGAGATCACCCCGGAAACAGCAGCCGCGGTCAACCGCCTGCGGCTGCGCTGTATCCCGGTCTACAACCAGCTGGTCTACACCTATTATGCCTCCAGGCGTTTCGAGGCCACAGCCCTGCGCCGCCAATTGCGCCTGATCGGTGTTGAACCCTTACTATACCTTCAACACCAAAGGCAAGGACGAGACCCTGGCCTACCGGGTGCCCATTGCCCGGCTCCTCGAGGAACAGCAGGAGGAATCCCGTCTGCTGCCGGGTCTGGCCCGTACCGACGAGGCGGTCTTCAACGTGCCCCGTCAGGGCAAGAACTACCTCCGCGACCGGGGTTACCGCAATCTGCTGACTATCCTGCCCAACGGCAGCAGGATGTATGAATTCCACTCCTGGGAGAAAAAGGTCTCCCGCGAGGCATCCACCTTCATCACCACGGATGTGCCCCTGCTCGATTATCTGCAGAGGTTGAAGAAGGACGGGGAAAGCGTCTCGGACTACGAAACCATCTGGTATTATTTCTGATATCGATCACGGTCAACTGGAAAGGTCTGGAAAAAGCGGTCGAAATAAGATATTTTTTAAGAAAGTTCAGTCCTTCCTGTCAAGGGAGCTGTTTATCACCCGTCACCTCCAGGAGATTGAGAAAATGATGAGTTCTCTGATGATCACTGCCATCCTGCGCCGTGGCACCCTGCTCCTGCTCTTGTGGTGGATTTTGACTGAGGGCAGTCGGGATGGCTGGGTGATGGGCATATTTGCCGTAAGTGGCGCCCTGTGGCTGAGTCTCCGCCTGGTAGCGCCTGAAGCAACGCGGTTCAGCCTGACCGGGATGGGCGCCTTTCTCGGTTTTTTTGTCTGCAACTCGGTGCGTGGTGGTGTCCAGGTTGCACTCATTGCCCTGCAGGGTCGCCGGGCCCTGCAGCCGGGGACGCTGGAGGTGCAGCTGCTTCTTTCCTCTGCCGCGCCGCGTATTCTCATGGCCGGTGTCCTCGGTCTGATGCCGGGCACGGTCAGTGTGCGCCTTGACGGCAGGATGCTGCTGCTGCATGTGATCGACGAGCGCATGCCCATTGCGGCCGAGGTCAGGGCCCTGGAGACCAGGATCGCCCGTATGTTCGGGGAGAGCCTGTGACCGGCCTCGAATTTCCCCTCGCCCTTTTTCTGCTGACCAATCTTGTTGTCGCGCTTCTGGCGGCTGTGCGGGGCCCTACGGCTGCCGATCGTATGCTCATGGCGCTGCTCTTCGGCTCCACCGGCGTCGGCATCCTGGTGTTGCTGGCCTATGCCGGTGGTGGGTCTGAACTTGTGGATGTCGCCCTGGTGCTGGCCTTGCTGGCGGCGGTTACCGGCATCGCCTTTGCCCGGCGGGCCTGGCATGCTGGAGATACGTCCGATGATTGAGCTTGCCGCTACCATCCTGCTCTGTGTCGGCGGCTTCTTTTATTTTGCCGGCACCCTGGGGCTGCTCCGTTTTCCTGATGTCTATAGCCGCCTGCATTCACTGGCCAAGGCCGATAACCTGGGCCTCGGCTGCATCTTGCTGGGTCTGGCTATCCAGGAGGAAAGCCTGGCAGCGGCCTTGAAACTTGTCCTGATCTGGCCTCTGGCCCTGACCGCCAGCGCTGCTGTCAGCTACGCCATTGCCCGCCATGCCGATGCCCTTGCCATCAAACCCTGGCGCAGCAGGGAGCAGAAATGAGCCTGGAGCTTACCTTCGATCTGCTTCTCGGCGCCAGTCTTCTGTGGAGTGGCTGGCGGGCCTTGAGTACCCCCAGACTTGACCGTGCCCTGGTGCTGTTCATTACCTTTGGTCTGTTGATGACCCTGGCCTGGGCCCGGCTGGCTGCCCCTGATATTGCGCTGGCCGAGGCGGCCATCGGCGCCGGTTTGACCGGAGCCCTCCTGCTCGATGCCTACGGTGCGCTGCAGGCCAAGAGGCGGGGTA
>DCUN01000031.1 GCA_002327225.1 Desulfobulbaceae bacterium UBA2213 | reverse complement strand
CGAGAGGATTTGAACCTCCGGCCACTTGGCCCCCAGCCAAGTGCGCTACCAGACTGCGCTACGCCCCGTAATGTTTCATGGTTTGTACCATGCGTTTTTCCTGCTGTCAACAAAAGGTAAATAAGGAAGAACATTTCATTTTACCTCTTGCCCTTCTCTTTATCATTCAACAGGGCGCTCATCTGACGAAGCTCAGATTTTATCTGCTGCAGACATCCGGCCTCATTCTGGGGCAGAACCGGTTGCACCGTCACCGCCTGACCACTTTCAAGAAACTTTCTTGCCCCGGCAATCGTATATCCCTGCTCGTGAAGAAGATCCTTGATCGTAAGAATAGTCTCCACATCAACACGCCGATAGAGGCGCTGCTGTGATTTGACCCGCGAAGGACGAATGTTTGAAAATTCAGACTCCCAGTAGCGCAGGACATGAGCTGCAACCCCGGCAAGCTTGCTCACCTCGCCGATCTTAAAATAAAGTTTATCCGGTATCTCCGGTCTCATGCTCAAAGCTGGCCCCTATTCAAAGATAAAAAGCAACCACGTTATTCGTTAATCTGCTCCCGCAATCGTTTGCTCGGACGAAAGGTGACCATCTGTCTTGATTTAATGGTAATAGCCTCTCCTGTACGCGGGTTGCGTCCCCGCCTGGGATGTTTATCACGGACGGTAAAGGTCCCGAAATGAACGAGTTTAATGGAATTTGCCTCAAGAAGAGAGCCCTTCATCCGCTCAAGAAAGGAATCAACCAGGGCCGCACAACTATTTTGTGGATAGCCAAGTTGACCATTGAGCACCTCTGCCAGTTCCTTACGGGTAAGATTGTCTTTATTCATATCATCCTGTCCTGAGGGTTCCTTCAAATTTTGAACCCAGCATAGTAATAATTTTTTGGTGAACCTTTTCGACATTTTTTTCGGTCAACGTTTTCTGGGCAGAACGGTAGGTCACCGACAGGGCGACGCTCTTATAGCCACTCTTTACCGAATCGCCCTGATAGACATCAAAGATCTCACACTGTTCAATGAGCGACTCTCCAGCCAGAAGGACTGCATCGACCAGCGCCCCGGCGGCTACGTGCTCCGGCACCAGCAAAGCAATATCACGATTCACTGCCGGAAAAACAGGAAGCGAACTGAAGTTTTTGGCCACAGCTTCCAGCTGACAGAGGGCGTCAAGGTCAAGATCAAAAAAGAACACATCCTGTTTGATGCCGAATTTCCTGAGCACAGCAGGAAGGATCCTGGATACAGATCCAAGTTCCTGTTCTCCGGCGCTTATGGTCAGAGATTGCAAGGGATCGGTAAAAGGTTCCATGCGGTCCTGATCAGGAAGAGAAAAACTGAGCGGCGCACGAGTGCCAAGCCCCAAAAGTCGCAGCTCCTGAAGAAGATATTCTACTGCGCCTTTGGCATCGAGAAAATCAACGAGCTGCTGCTTGAAATGGTAGGGGGAGGATTCTCCAGAACGATTGCCGCTCACCACCCCGGCAAGGCGTGTTTTTTCCAGGGGTTGTTCATTGACACCCATGGGAGTGAAGACCTTGCCGGTCTCAAAGAGCTTGATGGCGTTCTTCTGAAAATTAATATTGCGCTCAACGTTTTCGAGAAGACCAGGCAGCAGCATGGTCCGCATGACCGACTGTTCTTCGCTGAGCGGATTGACAAGGCGAACGAAACGGCAGCGGGGATCATTTTCCGCAAGTCCAAGCCACTGCAGATGTTTTTCAGTGCTAAAGCTGTAGTTGATCGCCTCGAAATAACCTATTCCAGTGAGCAGTGTGCCTATTTCGGCCCTGATCGTTCTACTTTTATCCTGGGCGGAATAACTCAACTGAACCGTGGGCAGAGTTGTTGGAATAGTATTATAGCCAATCAGCCTGGCAACCTCTTCAACCAGATCAACTTCACGTTCAATATCTACCCGAAAAGAGGGAGCGCCCACCCACAGGGTATCCGCATCTTTCTCTTTGCAGCGAAAACCAATGGAAGTCAAGGCCTTTTCTATGATTTCGTAGTCCAGAGGGATACCGAGAAGATCCGAGGTCCGGCCAATACGCAGGGTGAGGGTGTTGAAAGGTTTCTGACCGTAATATTTATCAATCCCGCCAGGGGCAGCAGTTCCACCGGCTACCTCACAGAGCAGCCTGACGGCCCGTTCCATGGCCAGAAGACAACCACCCGGGTCAACGCCTCGCTCAAACCGATAGGAGGCCTCGGATGAAAGGTTCAGTTTCCGCGCCGTCTTTCTGATCGAGATTGAATTGAAACAGGCGCTTTCAAGAAGAATGTCCGTGGTGGTATCACTTACCTCTGAGTTCATTCCGCCCATGATCCCGGCCACGGCAACAGGGTGTGCCCCATCACAGATCATGAGCATCTCGGCATCGATCTTGCGGACAACACCATCAAGCGTCGTGAAATCGAGCTCATTCTCTCTTGGATGACGAACAACAATCTTTTTATCGGCCAGTGTATGAAAATCAAAGGCATGCAGGGGTTGCCCATATTCCATCATCACCAGATTGGTGATATCAACCACATTATTGATCGGCCGCAACCCTATGGAGAGAAGACGCTTTCGCAGCCACCAGGGTGACGGGGCAATGGTGACCCCGGTAATAAGCCTGGCACCATAACGGGGGCAGAGCTCTGAAGATTCGACATCTACGGAAAAGGCGGCTGTGGAGGCTTGCCTCTCGGCGTTCTCTACCGGCAGGGTCAAGGGTCTGCCGATAATTCCGGCAACCTCTCTGGCAATACCGATAACCGAGGCGCAGTCCGGCCGGTTGGGGGTCAGATCAACCTCAACGAGCGTATCGTTCAACCCGAGGGCCTGGATAAATGACTGGCCATGAGGGGTATCGGCAGGCAGTTCCATGATCCCGCTGTGGCCTGTGCTGAGCCCCAGTTCCCGTTCGGAACAGAGCATACCGAAGGATTCTATCCCCCGAACCTTTGATTTCTTAATCTTCATCCCGTCAGGAAGCGTCGTGCCGGGAAGGGCAATGGCGACCGCAAGGCCTGGTCTGACATTGGGGGCGCCGCAGACAATCTGCAGGGTCTCTGCACCAACGGCAACCTGGCAGAGGCTCAGGGTATCGGCATCAGGATGGCGGTCGACCGAGATGACAAGCGCGGTTTGAATGGCAGCCAGTTCCTGAAAAATATCGGTTACCGCATCAACCTCAAGACCGAGCATCGTCAGGTGCTCAGCCAGTTGCGCAGGGGTGAACCCATCAGTATCTACATACTCATTTAACCAGTCGATGGTAAACTTCATGACATTCAATCATCTGTATAAAAAAGAGAAGACTGCCCGAGGGGACAGTCACAGGCCCAGCAGAGCTGGAGTAAGCTGGTATAAAAACTACATAAGCCCTAGTATGGTATCGGCTAGATGATCAACAGGCAGATGTAATCGGCCAGACGCCGGCAAATGTAATCGGCCAGACGCCGCGACAGGAAACAGCAGAACAGATTACTGTTTCTTTGGCGCGGCATAAGAGGCCGTAAATGAGGAAGGGCAAAAAAAGCCCTGCCCTTCCTCCTAACGGCCTCTAAAATTGTGAGAGAAAACGCAGGTCGTTTTCGTAATAAAGACGAATATCGTTAATACCATACTTGAGCATGGCAATCCGTTCAATACCCAGGCCAAAGGCAAAGCCGCTGTAGATCTCAGGATCATAGCCGACCATTTTAAAAACCTCAGGATCTATCATCCCGGCACCAAGAATCTCAAGCCATCCTGTCTGCTTACAAACCCTGCAACCTTTACCGCCACAGATAACACAGGCGATATCCACCTCGGCGCTCGGTTCAGTAAAGGGAAAGAAACTTGGTCGGAAACGCAGGGCCAGCTCCTCACCAAACATCTTTTGCGTAAAGACAGTAAGGATCCCTTTCAGATCGGCAAAAGAGACCTTGGTATCAACAAGAAAGCCTTCAACCTGATGAAACATCGGCGTATGGGTGATATCAGAATCACAGCGATAGACCTTACCCGGGGCAATGACCCGCAGGGGCGGCTGCTTGCTCTCCATGATCCTGGCCTGCATGGGTGAGGTGTGAGTGCGCAGGAGGATGGATTCGCTGACATAAAAGGTGTCATGCATATCCCTGGCGGGATGGTGGGCCGGAATATTCAAGGCCTCAAAGTTATAGTGATCATGCTCGACATCAGGCCCCTCGGCCACTGAGAATCCCAAGGCCTCAAAAATTGAACAGACCTCGGTCATGATCTGAGTCACAGGATGCAGTCGGCCTCTCTCTGGATATCTGCCGGGAAGGGACAGATCTATAGCGTTTGCCCCCTGGGCCCGGGACGAGCTGTTGTCAAGCGTTGTTTTTTTCTCATCAAAGAGTTGCTCAATTTCTGCCCTGACACTGTTCGCCAGCTGCCCGAGCCGTGGTCTTTCTTCAGGGGAAGCAGCACTGAGCTCCCGCATGATGGTGCTGAATAATCCTTTACGGCCCAGATAACGAATACGAAACTCCTCCAGTTGACCAGCTTCGGTCAGTTGGTTAAGATTTCCTCTGGCTTCATTCTGTAAGTTGAGTAACTCTTGTTCCATGACTCTCTAAAGGTGTAAATGCTCATTAAGGCGCGTGTATAACAACCCTGTTGTTTAACAATAACAGGAAAGGTATCAGGAGCAACGCAAGGGGTGAGCTGAACTTCTCAGGCTCATTTTTAACAGCCTCTAAAACAATATGCCGGTTTCGATAAAAATCAAAACCGGCATAGAAGAACATGGTCCCCACTCTGCAAAAAAAAAATTAGGCGTTGGCTGTTACTGCAATTTTTACCACTTCAGAAAAAGCCGCTGCATCAAGAATGGCCATATTGGAGAGGACCTTGCGATCAAGCTCAATTCCAGCTTTTTTCAGACCGCAGATAAGTCGGCTATAGCTGATGTCATTCATGTGAGCACCGGCATTAATACGAGCAATCCACAAGCGACGGAAATCGCGTTTTTTGGTTCGACGATCTCTGTAGGCATACACAAGAGCCCGGTCAACGGCCTCTGTAGCGGTACGAAAGAGGCGACTGCGTCCTCCCCTGAAACCCTTGGCCAGTTTCAATACTTTATTTCTTCTTCTTCGGGCTTTAAAGCCTCTTGTCGCGCGTGGCATTTTCTACTCCTTTTAACTCTACTTGGCTCTATTGTCCTTGATATTGAAGAACAACAGGAGAAACTCAACTGTTTAAACAATCTCTTTTACAGCCATACAGGGGGAAAAATCACATATATGGTAAAATCTTGCGGATTCCTTTGATATCAGCACAATGTACAAGGGCTGATTTTCTCAGATTACGCTTTCTCTTCGTGGTTTTTTTAGTCAGAATGTGGCTGGTATACGCCTTGCCGCGTTTGATCTGTCCAGATCCTGTCACCTTAAAACGTTTAGCTGCGCCTCTTTTTGTTTTCATCTTTGGCATAATCGTGCTCCTTTACACTTCCTATAAAATACTGCATGCTTTTTCTTCATTCAAAGAAAAACAGAGCAGTTCATATTCAGTTTTGTCTAATTTGAAATAGAATAAATTATTTTAAGTTTTTTATCAATACTCTCACGACTTGGGACCGACAAACATCACCATCTGTCTCCCTTCCATCTTCGGTTCCTGCAGGATAACGGCATCTGCCTCCAGGGCGGCGGCAATCTTCTGCATAGCCTCCAGACCAATGGTCTGACAATACACAATTTCACGGCCCCGGAAACGCATGGTGAGTTTCACCTTGTTTTTCTGTTGCAGGAATTTAACAATGTTTCTGATCTTAAAATTCAGATCATGCTCATCGGTCTTGGGACGGAATTTAATTTCCTTTGTCTCAACTGTCGTTTGTTTCTTTTTTGCTTCCTGCTCTTGTTTTGCCTGTTCGTAACGAAACTTATCGTAGTTCATTATCCGACAAACAGGTGGATCAGCGTTCGCTGAAACCTCCACTAAATCAAGCCCGTCATTATCGGCAAGTTTCAGTGCTTCGTCCACGGTTACTACACCCAACTGACTACCATCGCTGCCAATAAGTCGGACCTGAGGATGACGAATCATTTCATTGATAGTGGCCTTTACCTCACGTTGAACCGGGGCTCTTTTTCCTCTTTGTTTAATATCTCTACCTCCCTGCGTTTACGAACTGAATCAATTAAACGACCTCTCTTTCCTCCAGGCCGTTAATCCGTTATTCAAAAAACATTCTTGACCGGACCGTGACGAGTTGACTGACACCTTCCAGAGGAACAGTGGGCAAAAGACCCGTTATCCCATCTAACCCCAATGAACGGGATAAGTGCCTTTCGCAGCTACATTCCACGAACTTCTTTACATTCATCACTGATTTTGGCGGCCAGCTCAGCTACCGTCATTTCGGGCAGATTCTTTCCATCCCGCAGACGAACGGTCACTGTGCCATTTTCTTTTTCTTTATCACCGATAATGAGCATATACGGGGTTTTGGCCAACTGCGCCTCCCTGATCTTATAATTCAACTTCTCATTACGCAAATCTTTTTCCACCCGTACGCCCAGTTTTCGCAACTGAGAATAGAGCTCTTGACAATAGTCTGCCTGGGCATCGGTAATGTTCATCACCCTGACCTGTACCGGGGCCAGCCAGAGGGGAAAGGCGCCTGCATAATGCTCTATCAGCACCCCGATAAAGCGCTCCAGCGACCCCATCAAGGCCCGATGAATCATGATGGGCTGATGTTCCTGGTTGTCAGCGCCGGTATAGCCCATATCGAAGCGTTCCGGCAGGTTGAAGTCCACCTGAATAGTGGAACATTGCCAGGAGCGTCCCAGTTGATCCTTGATCTTGATATCAATCTTCGGGCCATAAAAGACGCCTTCACCGGGATCGAGAGAATAGGCAAGCCCCTTCTTGTTGAGGGCCTGCTTCAGGGCCTCGGTGGCCTTCTCCCAGTTGGCGTCACTACCGACATATTTTTCAGGCCGGGTGGAGAGATAGATATCATACTGGTCAAAGCCGAAGGTCTTGAGGATCAGGAGATTCAGGTCGAGGATATTGACGATCTCATCTTCAAGTTGATCCGGCTGACAGAAGATATGGGCATCATCCTGAGTAAAGCNNCTCTTCCGGCTGTTGTAGACGCCGATATGAAACGGGCAGTTCATCGGTTTGAGCTGATACTCCACCTCGTCGATGGCCATCGGCGCGTACATGTTCTCCCCGTAGAAATCAAGATGGCCTGAGGTCTTCCACAGATCCTGACGGGCTATATGCGGGGTGTAGAGCAGGTCATAGTCGTGGGCATAATGGGCATCTTTCCAGTAATCTTCGATCAGTTTCCTGAGCAACGCCCCTTTGGGCTGCCAGAGGATGAGGCCAGGGCCTATCTGATCTTGAATGGTAAAGAGCTCAAGCTCCTTGCCCAGTTTACGGTGATCGCGTTTTTTGGCCTCTTCAAGCGTGAAGAGATATTTCTTCAGGGCCTTCTGGTCAAAAAAAGCTGTGCCGTATATCCGTTGCAGGACATCGTTCTTCTCATTACCGCGCCAGTATGCCCCGGCAACCCGCAGCAGTTTGAAGGCCTTGAGCCAGGAGGTATCCGGAAGATGGGGACCACGGCACAGGTCGATGAAATCGTCAATCTGATAGGTGGAGACCATATCGGTTTCCAGATCCCGAATGAGCTCCACCTTATATTTCTCACCCTGCCCCTCAAAGGAATCAAGGGCTTCAGAGGCCTTGACCTCGTTACGAATGAAGGGAAGCGCCTTGCCCGCGATCACCTCCATGCGGGCCTCTATCTTTTCGAAATCGTCAGGACTAAAGGTCTCAGCATAGGCAAAATCATAATAAAAACCATC
>DCUN01000113.1:7442-9067 GCA_002327225.1 Desulfobulbaceae bacterium UBA2213 | reverse complement strand
AACAACCGTCAACATTTTGACAGTTAAGTTTACCCCCTTTCAAACAAACAAAGCCGACTCATACAGGAGTCGGCTTTGTTTATTTGAAGGGCTTGAATACAGAGTTTCATCAAACAAAACTCACCCTGGAACGGCCATTGGCCTTGGCATGATAGAGGATATCATCTACCCTTTCCATCCACGCATCCAGCTCTTCATCTTTTTCCCACTGGGCAAGACCGACAGAGACTCCAAGCTTGGTTTCACTGTCCGCCCAGATATCCAAATCATCGATGGCCTGGCACATTCTCTCTGCCAGAATCCGGGCACTTTGCTGAGCAGTATCATCCATTACCAACAGAAACTCATCCCCGCCCATCCTGACCAGGAGATCCGTTGAACGTACCGCCTCAGCCATCACCGCTGCAACCTGCCGCAGCACCTGATCGCCGCGCTGATGGCCCAGATTATCATTGATCTGTTTAAATCGATCCAGATCCATGGAGGCCATAGTCAAAGGACGGCCTGATCGTCTGGCACTGTCTATCTTTAATTTGATCTGCTCATCAAAGACCCGGCGGTTGGCAAGACCGGTCAAGGCATCGCGCCGCGCACTCTCAAAGAGCTCTTCATACTCAAAGGCCCGGCGGAGAGACTCACCCAATACGAGCAGCGACTCATTAACCCAGTCAACCTCCCCGGAGTCCATGGCTCGTCCGCCCTTTAATACCAGAAGCAAGCCGGCATTATCAACCGTCTCCATCAACCATTTACGGGCATAATGACCATCTTCACTGACTGCGACACCGCAATCCTGATCAGCCATCAACTGCTCGGCAAAGGCGATCACACTGCGCCTGAGCGGCCCATGACCTGAACAGAACAGATGTTTTTTACTGCGAACCGCATTGCTGTAGCCAATAAGTTCATGCTCCACATGGGGCATCAACCAGACCGAGTATGCCTCGATCATGCCGGCAAGATCAAGGACAGCAGCTAAACGAACATGAAGTTTATTTATCAGCCCCAGCCGCTCGGCTTGCCGCCTCAGATGACCAAGCTCAACCATCACATGATCGACCTCGCCCACTACTCTCCTCGTTAGGGCATCTGTATTTATCAGCATTGGAAGGGTCATTCTCATTTCCTCATAAAATTTTTCACAACAAACTTGAACTTAAAGAGTATATCGACCAACCGGAAAAAATCTTTATCCTTTTCTTGACAATTCTACCTTTGCACAAACGATGCCAATTCTATATCGATTATTTAATTGACCTTCTGTTGCAATTACGTGACAAGAAGGGTAGAGAAAAATATCAGGAAAGCACATCTCATTTCATAACCAACCTTTATAGTACTGACATCCATGAACATCGAACACAAAATCGGCCAACTCTTTCTCATCGGATTCCAGGGAGACAGCATAGACGCGTCCCACCCCGTGGCAGCAGACATCCGCCAGAGGAACCTCGGCGGCGTTGTACTCTTTGACCGCTTACTGGCAAAAAGACAGGACCACAACAACATCACCTCGGCCTCACAGGTCAAGGCGCTCACCACCTCCCTGCAGAGACTTGCCCGCACACCACTGCTCATAGGAATAGACCAGGAAGGAGGAAGAGTCCGCAGACTCAAACCGGAAA
>DCUN01000113.1:0-7422 GCA_002327225.1 Desulfobulbaceae bacterium UBA2213 | reverse complement strand
CCCTGGGTATTAATTTCAATCTGGCCCCGGTGATTGACGTCAACGCCTTTCCAGAGAACCCGGTAATCGGTAGACTTGATCGCAGTTTTTCCTCATCTCCAGCTCTCGTCAGCGTCCATGCCAGTGAGTGGATCAAGGCGCACAATGAACTGGGTGTCCTCACATGCCTCAAGCATTTCCCTGGCCATGGGAGTTCCCGAGCCGACTCTCACCTGGGATTCACTGACATTTCGGAGACCTGGGACGCCACAGAACTCCAGCCCTACAAGGAGCTGATCGACACTGGTCTGGCTGAAGCGATTATGACCGGACATCTTTTCCATAAAGAACTCGACCCTATCCATCCAGCCACCCTGTCAGCCGGCATCATAACCAAGATCCTGCGCCAGGAGATGAGGTTTAACGGGGTTGTTATCTCTGATGACCTGCAGATGAGGGCCATCACCGACCAATATGGTCTGGAAGAGGCAGCTTGCCTTGCCCTTGCAGCAGGCGTTGATCTGCTTATAATAGGAAATAATCTTGATTATGATCCGGACGCTTTAACGCGGACCATTACCGCCATACTGCTGGCAATAGAGAACGGAAGATTACCGGAAAAACGGATCGATGAGGCCTGGGCACGGGTTCAGCATCTGAAAAAGAAGATGTCGCGTACTGACCAGATTGAGGGAGACACAGATACTGCACGTCAAGAACAGGATGTCCCTTGACAAAGAGGTAGAATAAAAAAACATTGAGGAGCCATAGACAATGATCCAATCACAAAGACAGACCCACACCCCGCTCATTGGTTATATACTGTGGATATTCGGTTTTCTTGGTGCCCATCGTTTTTATTATGGCAAGCCCATTTCCGGGACCATCTATTTTTTTACCCTGGGACTCTTTCTCATCGGTTGGCTGGTGGATCTCTTTCTCATTCCATCGATGAACAGAGACGCGGATATCCGCTTTCACGAAGGGGCAATTGACTATAACATCGCCTGGATACTCCTCACCTTTCTGGGATTGCTCGGCATCCATCGCCTCTATATGGGGAAATGGATTTCAGGGATCATTTACCTCTTGACGGGTGGGATCCTCGGCCTTGGAGTTATCTATGATTTCTGGACGCTCAATGAGCAGATCAGCCTCTTAAACAGCAGTAAGCCGCTGTAAAAAAATAACATGGCCGTCTTAGAACCCGGAGCGGCATAAGGATCCGTAACGAAATCGATATAAATGGCCATGTTATTTCGTAACGGCTCCTAAACAAAGCTGATCCCCTGTGCTTGTTGAACAAGATGCGCACTGTCAAAATATAGACACACCCTTCTGTTCACTAAGATTTGAGAAAATTATCATAGGATACAATCAGGAAATCAAGGAGCATACATAAACAACCATGCAGATTGACAGCCAAAAAAGAGACCAATGTACACCCAAAAAGCCGGAGATCACCTATCCTTGCCTCTGGCTGTACAAAGTCATAGGAGAAAACGCCACTGCCCTGACCAGGGCAATCACAACGGTATGCCCAGGTCAGGTCTCTATCGCCGCATCAAAAAACAGTTCCGGCGGCAAGTACTGCAGCCTGAATGTGGAAATCGAAGTTGCTGACGAGACATCGCGCCTTACCATCTACCAGAACCTGAAAAACCACCTTGCCGTCAAAATGGTTCTCTAGGAGCAAACACATGGACACAAAAAAATCAGACTACCCGGAGTCACGACTGATTCCGGTTTTACGGGAAGGGATTTGCGTGGTGCAGATGGTACTGTTCAAGGAACTGCGTTTACTGCTGACCAGAAAACATCCTGACCGTGATTCACTCTCGGTTTCCATGCTTACCGGCGCCATCACCAATGAGCTGTTCGGCACCTTGAACATGGAAGAAAAATTCCAGGATTTCCGCCGGAAGAACAGGGCCATTATCGAACAGCAACTGCTCAGCCTGACCCAGGAAGTTCCAGGCCTGACTGTGCCGCTCACCGATGCCCTGCGGATGCAAGCCCTCTGTGACTCCAGCGAAGGCAAGGAGGATACCGCCGGTGCAAAGCTCCTCAATCAGGCCGCCGAGATTGGCCTGCTGCTCCAGGAGCGAGAGTTGCCACTGCCCTCCACCTTTATGACCATGGCGCGCACTCTTGGTGACGCGCATCAACTGATCATCGCTCCTGCGAAAAGAGACCAGGAAGAAGGGCAGGGGCTTATCCAGTAAGCAGTTCCCGAATAAACCTGAAGATACTCGCTGACTGATACAAAAGAGGGGCAGGGAAAAGAATGATCACCACCCTTTTCCCTGCCCCCTTCTCACCATGACTCTGGACGCTGCATATCCGTTATCTGCTTCCCATGCACCGCCTGAAAAGCAGATTCTTCGGTAATGTTTCCTTAAACCGTCTTGAAATGGGCCACCAGACCTTTCAGGGTCTCAGCCACATGCGCCAGTTCCCGGGCGCTTCCCTCTACGTCTTTACCATTCATGGAGAGGGTGCGGGAAACACTACTGACCTCGGCAATATTGCCGGCGATCTGACCTGCCACCATGGAACTCTGGGCCACATTCTCATTGACCTCACTGATCCCCTGGGCCGCCTGCAGAACACTTTCAGCAATCTCGGAGGTCGTGGCGGTCTGTTCTTCAACAGACTGGGCGATATCTGCTACAATCCCGTTCATCTGACTGATGACCTTGGTAATCTGCTCTATTTCACTGACCGTCTCATTGGTGGACCCCTGAATGGACTCAATCCTGGCCCTGATTTCGCTGGTTGCAGCCGCTGTCTGCTTGGCCAGTTCCTTAATCTCATTGGCCACCACGGCAAAGCCCTTGCCGGCCTCTCCGGCCCGAGCCGCCTCAATAGTGGCATTCAAGGCCAGCAGATTCGTCTGATCCGAGATTTCGGTGATGGCCTCGGTAACCTTGCTGATCTCACGGGCGGCCCTCCCTAAAGCATCGACCTTGTCTGTCGAACTTTGCGCCAGGCGCACAGCGCCAGTGGTAATTTCTTTGGCCTGCGCTGTTTTGGCAGCAATCTGATGGATCGTTGAGCTGATCTCTTCCGCCGCCGTGGCCACAATATTGACATTAGTGGCGGCCTCCTCACTGGCCGCGGCCACCGAGTTCATATTGGCGCTCATCTCTTCAGTAGCCGCAGCCACCGAAGATGAAAGATCAGCTGAATTACCGGCCCCGGCTGACAGACTTTGTGCGGTTGCGGTCAACTCCTGGGAAAACGAGGCCAGCACACCCACCTCTTGCCCTAAACTCCCAATAATCTGACGCCACTGATCACCCATACCATTCAGAGATCGGGCCAGAGCCCCAAGCTCATCCTCCTGAAGTCTATCCAACTTGCCGGCGAGATCCCCTTTGGCCATCTTTTCAGCAAATATCAACATTTTTCCCAAGCTGCTGGTGATCAAACGGAAGATGTTAAAGCCGAAAACAATACCAAGCCCCAACGTCAGGCCCGTCAGAATCAGGATGAGCCGCACGGCATCGCTAACCTCCTGCCGGGTGTGTTCTTCAATATTTATCACCACCTGATCAAGATGGTCCCCAGCCTTATGCAATATAGCGGAGACCTCATGTAAAGCCACTTCTGTTTTCGTCTGAAAGATATCCAGCATGGCGGGGACGGCCAGCGCCTTGTTTTCCGCCTTGGCCAGGATCTGCTGCATCTCGGTCACCGAGGCATGAAGCCGGGCATGGGGGGCCTCAAGTTCTCTCAGCAACTGAGCCAATCCAGGATAGTCCTGCTCCACCTCTTTGCGACCTTCTCCATAGAGCCATTGTCCCAGCTTGCATTTATGGTCATCGGTCTCCACATCCAGGGTGGCGATAGAGGCATCCCGAAAAAAATCGTTGATCTTCGCCGCAAACCGCAGATGATCAGCCTCTCGCTTGGCCAGCGCGACATTGATCGCACCAGCATTCATGACCTGGTCAATGTCATCGCTTATCTGGGAGACCTTCAGCAGACCGACACCACCTATGCTGAACGTCAACAGCAACACAAGACCAAAAACCACACCGAGTTTTATTCCAATCGACCAATTTTTCCAGTTCATCCTTTTCTCCTGACCCCTGATTCAATTCACTTCTGATTTAAGATCGCTCTCTCCTGTCACCTGAACAAGCCCCCGCACAGAGTTACAGAGGAACACAGCTTCAGCCTGTAGCAGATCGTCTACCGTCAGCACCTCTTCCCGCAGGGGAATCTGAGAATGCACCAGCAAATGATTACGCATGATACCCGCCAGCAATCCACATTGCAAGGCAGGGGTGACATAAACACCTTTCCGCAACAGGATAATATTTGAGATACAGCCCTCGGTGAGTTCTGCCCGTTCGTTCAAAAAAAAGCACTCAATAAATCCTTCTTCCCTGACCCGTTGCAGCTCGCGATCATACACTTCCCGCCTGGTGGTTTTATGAAAATACCAGGGCGATGATGAGTCTGTCCGCAGCGGGGATATTCCGATCCGCGGCAAGTCAATACGTCGCGAATCGGGATGGCGAGGAAGAGTACGGGAAACGGGCAGGGAACAGGGCTGAGAGGTGATGACAATCGTGCCATCCTTGGCCAAAGTCAAGCGGACACGCATGGGAATCGCAGCAAACAGGCGGCTCTCCCTTGTCAATCTTTGCTCAATGGCTGACCGGTCACAGCAAAAAAGAAAATAATCAGCCGAGGCGCACAGGCGCTCCAGATGCTCGGTCAGAAGCCAGTATCCTGCCCCCTGCTCCCACAAGAGGGTCTCTATAAGCTGAAACGAGGGGGAGCAGGAGGTCAAAAAACTGCCCTTGAGCAGACATTCCTGCCACTCCTGTTCAGGGTCCGAGTCCGCAACTATGCCGGAACCGATCCCCATCTCGCCGTGTGTACCGCAAAGGGTGACGGTGCGAATCGGCACATTAAAGAGGGCCTCGCCCGATGGCGCCAGATAACCGATGGCCCCGGTATAGACCCCGCGCCGGGTGGTCTCCAACTCATTAATAATCTCCATGGTCCGAATCTTGGGGGCACCTGTCACCGAGCCGCAAGGAAAAAGAGCCTGAAACAATTGCTCCAGAGAGAAGGCGGCAAGACTCTCCCGGCCAGGTGAAGCGACAATGGTCGAGGTCATCTGCCACAAGGTCTCATAGCGCTCCACATCAAAGAGCGATGAGGTCAGCACCGGGCCATCTCCCAGATCATGCATCAATCGTCCCAGATCATTGCGCAGGAGATCTACGATCATCACATTTTCACTGCGATTCTTCTCGTCATTCCTGAGGCGGTCGGCCTGTTGCCGATCTTCCTCAGGGAAGCGTCCCCTTTTCATGGTGCCTTTCATCGGCCGTACCAGAATGTGCTCTACCTCTTTTCTAAAGAAAAGTTCAGGCGAAAAAGAAAGCAACCTGGACTCGCCAAAGCGGAGATAGGCCCCGTAGGCCACCGATTGATTGCGCCTGAGAATTGTATAGAGGACTTCCGGCGTCCCATCAAAATCAAAGAGCAACTTCAGGGTATAATTGACCTGATAGGTATCACCTGCCGCGATGTATCTCTGAATGGCCTCAATAGCCTGGAGATACTCCTCACGATCCTGACTCGGACGCATATTTTTCACCCGGCAGGCGCAGGCCAAGGATGGCCCAGTGTCACTCGAACCGGGCATCTGTTTCAGGCCTGGAAAATCAGTACGCCCTGAACGGTGGTCAAAGAGATAAGGCTTTGTAAAAAGAGCAAGATCAGCCAGAAGGAGCGAGCCATCAGACTCCCGGCAGAGAAGCCCCTTCAGGGTATCCTCTAAAAGATAGCCGAACTCATAACTGAACCAGCCGGCGACATAATATCCAGAGGCCAAGGCTGACTCGACCCGGCCCAGAAACAAGCGGTAATCGTCTCCCCTGCGGCATTGCAGACGGCTGAGCGGATCCAGAAAGAGCAGAGAAGTGGAGTTGCCCGAGTCAGGTTTTGCAGTATCGAGAAAGACAAACTCATCCCTTTCGGCCAAGAGGATGAGCAATTGTTCAAGATCCAGATCAGAGAAAATCTTCATGAGCAGCACATATCAATTTCATTCATATCTTGCATCAATATTTAAAATATCTTATATTCGCAATTTGCTTTTATTAAATTCCATTTTTTATATATAGTTTTCAGTCTTGGCATCTTTTTTCATATGGTTACCGTCAGACGCACGCATCAAGAAGGACACCCATTATTCCATTTTCTATGATTTACGCAACCATTTACACGACCCCAAGGAGGCATTTATGTTAATAAAGGACTGGATGGCAACCACAATTCTGACTGTGGATGCCAACACCTCGGTCATGCGGGCCACTCGTACGATGAAAGAAAACAATATCAGACGGCTGCCGGTTCTGTCTCATGGCAAGCTTGCCGGCATCATCACTGACCGCGACCTGAAAGATGCGTCACCATCCAGCAAGGCCGACATGGATATCCACGAGATGTACTACCTGCTCTCCGAGATGAAAGTCAAAGATGTGATGACCGACAGCCCCGTCTGTATGAAAAAGGATGACACCCTGGAAAAGGCGGCGCTCGTCATGCTGCGGGAGAAGATCTCAGGGCTGCTGATCGTTGACGAGAACGGCAATCTTGTGGGCCTGCTCTCAGAATCCGATGTTCTCCGGGGATTCATCCACGCCACAGGGATCCAGGACGGCGCCTATCAGTTTGTCATTGACATGTCTGACGCCAGCGGCTCCGTCTCCCGTCTGGTTGATATCCTCCGCCAGCACAATGCTCGTATCCTGTCCATTCTTACCTCCTTTAACGATGCCCCTTCCGGCTTTAAACGCGTCGCAGTGCGCATCCTTCCTGAACAGGACATTGATATCATTGCCGACGAGATCACGGCAATGAGTGGATACAAAATCGTCAGCCAAGGTCTTGACGACCTCGGCGATTTGCCAAAAAAATAAGTTACCAATATAATTTATAACCAAACAGAAACATATTCCAATCAAAGAAACAAAGGAGCTTCTTTCCATGTCACGAAAAATGGTCACCATCGACGGCAACCAGGCCTGTACCCATGTAGCCTATGCCACCAGCGAAGTCATCACCATCTACCCCATCACCCCATCCACCTCCATGGCGACTGAGGCAGATACCAAATCAGCCGGTCTGCAGAAAAATATCTGGAATTCCATTCCCGTTGTCACCCAGATGCAGTCTGAGGCGGGTGTTGCCGGCTCCCTGCATGGCTCGCTTGCCACCGGTTCTCTCTGTACCACCTTCACCGCCTCCCAGGGATTGCTGTTGATGATCCCCAATATGTACAAGATAGCAGGTGAGCTCACCCCCACCGTTTTTCATGTCTCAGCCCGAGCCATTGCCTGCCAGGGACTCTCTATCTTCGGTGATCATGGAGACATCAACGCCGTCCGCCAGACCGGCTGGGGCATGCTC
>DCUN01000206.1 GCA_002327225.1 Desulfobulbaceae bacterium UBA2213 | reverse complement strand
ACAAATTGTCCGGGCAGGGCCGCTGCAGCAATGTCAGGGGCATCGAAGGTCAGTCTTACCACATCCCTGGCAAGAATTTCTGTTTGAACAAGCTCTACTTTTTGCTGGAATTGAGACATAATAAAAGATATGGTATGCAAATGATTTGATATAAATAAGAAGATAAATTTTCAACACTTAAAATGCAGACACCCCTATGGAACCGTTGACTCTCACCCTCGTCTTTGCCCTGCTCTTCGGGGCCATTATCGGCAGTTTTCTCAATGTCGTCATCCACCGACTGCCCACTGAGGAGAGCTCCCTTGTCTTTCCGGCCTCACACTGCCCACGATGCCTGGCCCCTCTTTCCTGGTATGAGAACATTCCCATAGTCAGCTATCTGGTCCTTCGTGGTCGATGCAGACACTGTCACGAAAGCATATCAATGCGCTATCCTGTGGTCGAGCTCTGCATGGCCCTGCTGTCAGCAGCAATAGTCTACCGTTTTGGTCTTACAATAACCGCCGCTGGTTATTTTCTCTTCTGTGCAGGATTATTGGTCATCATCTGGATCGACCTTCAACATCAGATTATTCCGGATGTGATCAGCCTGCCTGGAATCATCCTGGGTCTCATCTTCTCGCTTGCAAGTCCGGCCATCACCTGGCAGGACTCTCTTATCGGCCTGCTCCTGGGTGGCGGAGTCCTCTACGCCATAGCTCTCTTTTATTACCTGTGGAGAAAACAGGAAGGGATGGGGGGCGGCGACATCAAACTGCTGGCTATGATCGGTGCCTTCCTGGGCTGGCAGGCCCTCCCTTTTGTCATCTTTGCCAGCTCCCTGTCTGGTGCCTGCGTTGGTATCCTGGCCATGATCCACCAAGGAAAAGGAGCGAAAACCCGTATCCCATTTGGTCCCTTTCTCTCCCTTGCCGCTTTAACCTATCTCTTTTTTTCAGATCAGGTCAACCTGCTGTACCAGTTTTACCTTCATGGCTCATTCTAGGCCGTTGTCAAACAATACCGGCTCATTGCACTCTCCGTAATAGGGGCCGCAACAAAAGAGATAAGAAGCAATGGTTATTTTATAACGGCCCCTACCCCTCAGAATCATCTTTTTCTTCACTCCTCACGGGTGCGGGAAAGAGAGGACAATCAAGGGAAGTCCCAGCTATTATGTATTGGCCCAGCTCAAGACCAATCATCCGACAATCCTCCACCTGTTGCCTGCTATGCCCATATTTGGGATAGAAACGACGAAACCATGAGTTTCCAGCCTCCGGCACCTTGCCTGCCAGTTTCAGAAAAACGCCTATAGTCCTCCAGGGCTCAGGTGTGGGATGGGAGAAGACAATGGGAGCGGCTACCTTGGCCCCGCAACTCCTGAGCAAGGCCTTGATTCCATGATAATGAACCCGCCAATACCCGCGACAAGAGATAAAAGGAAGGACGGTTTTGCCGTCAAATAATCTCTTCCCGTCACGATCAAGCAAAGAAAGCACCGGGCCGCTGGGATTATATGACCAGGTTGGGCCCGCAAGAATAACAAGATCCCACTGTTCAAAACAGATGGGATTGACTGGATGAACAGGATAACGTTTACGCAGAAAGGTCTGCACCATCATGATGAACGTGGCGCTGATAGAGCCAATGGGAAATCGTAATTCAGCAACCGGGTTCAGTTGTTCCCAGAAGACCTCAACCCCACTCTCCTCCAGTCCATCAATCAAGCCATTGAGAAGATTTCTGGTCTGGCTGCTGAATGAATAGGAGAGTATAAGAATTCTTTTTTTATTCAATATTATAAACCACGCTATATTCTCTGACGTACCGTTATACTCCTTGGAAAACCTGTCAGAGACTATACCGCAGATATAGATAAAAAAAAAGCCCCCGATCACTCGGGGGCTTTGAATAGAGAAAACTCTTCTCGCTTACGCTTACGGATTAATGCTCCATTTCATGATGGGCACCAACAGCGATTTTATAGAGCAGGGTCACAACTAGAAAACCAACGGCCCAGATTCCAAGGGTAATTCCGAGCTCATTAGCCGTTGGAATATACTCAGTAATCTCATCGAGAGGATTGGGAACAAATCCGGCAAAAACAAAGCCAAGCCCCTTGTCAATCCACAAAGCAAAAAATATCATCACGCAGGAGAGACCAAGCAGGAACTCATTCTTTTTCCGGGCATACGGCCAGGCAAAGAGTCCAAGGGCGCCGAAGTTCAAGACCACCGAGGTCCACATGAATGGCACCAGATTATTATAGACATGGCCATGATGCTCAAGTCCGAAGAAGAGATATTCTATACTGTGCTTATGGCCGGGAATATTGGAATAAAAACCGACGAAAACCTCAAGAAGAACAAAGAAGGTATTGAGCAGGGCGGCGTACATGATGATTGTCACCAGCTTGTTCATCGCTTCCTTGCCGGCATCAAAATTGGCAACACGCTTCAAGACCAGACAGGCGATAATGATCAGGGCAGGACCTGCAGCAAAAGCAGACGCCAGAAAACGTGGGGCAATGATAGCAGAGAGCCAGAAATGTCTGCCGGGCAGACCGCAGTAGAGCATGGCGGTAACGGTATGGATCGAAACCGCAAAAGGAATGGAGAGATAAACGAAGAAATAGATCCACTTGGGAGGATGTACACCTTTTCTCTCGGCGGTGAGGATCACCCAGCCACAGAGGATATTCAGGAACAGATAGCCGTTGAGCACTATCATGTCATAGAAGAGCATGGAACTTGGTGTCGGATGGAGCACCACATTCAAGGCCCGCAGTGGTTGCCCGAGATCAGCCATGATAAAGAGCAGGCACATGACGATAGCGGCAATGGCGAGGAACTCTCCCAGGATCGTGATCCTGCCGAATACCTTATAATTATGGACATAATAGGGCAGAACCAGCATCACCCCTCCGGCGGCGACACCAACCAGAAAAGTAAACTGGGAGATGTAAAGCCCCCATGAGACATCACGGCTCATACCAGTCATCCCGAGTCCGAAGAGATATTGCCGTGCATAGCAGCCAATACCGACCGCTATGAACATACCTAAAAATGCAAGCCAGATCCAATAGGCCGGTTTGCCTTTGAGTGTTTTCTCAATCATAACTCCCTCACACTATGTAAAAGACTGAAGGTTTCGTACCCAGTGAAGCATTCCTCTGGATAGCAAACTCTTTATCAAGAAGCTGTCTGATCTCTGACTGTGCATCATTCAGATCACCAAAGACAATGGCTCCCGTTCCCTGGCAGGCCTCGACACAGGCAGGTTCCTGTCCAAGGGCCAGACGCTCGCTGCAGAAGTTACACTTCTCAACAACCCCCCGCATACGGCTGGCAAAATCCTTATTATATTTTTTTATATAGGGCCTTGGATCTTCCCAATTGAAACTTCGAGCCCCGTACGGACACGCCGCCATACAGAAACGACAGCCGATACAGCGATGATAATCCATGGCCACAATGCCATTCTTTTTCAACTTGAAGGTGGCCTGGGTAGGACATGCACGCACGCACGGCGGTTCATCACAATGGTTACACAGTACTGCGAAGTCTGTTTCCTTGATATCTTTTGCTAAATGGTAGGAAGACTCTGTGGGAAAGACATTGGCAAACGGGGCCTTCCAGATCCACTTAATTTCACTCTTGCGGTTATCAAACTGAGGAATATTGTGGGCGTTATTACAGGCAGTGATCGCATTATCAAGCAGCGCCGGCTGCTCGACGATCTTGCGCATATCAATAACCATGCCCAGACGTACCCCTTGCGGTGCGGTCTCTACAGATGCTCCATGAGCGGCCTCGGCACCATGTCCTTCTGCAGCACCATGAACGGCGGCAAGAGCGTTTGAGGAGCTGAGCCTGATGAAAGCCGGGGCTCCGATCCCTGCAAGGGCTGTAGCACCTGCGATCTTGAGGAATTTTCTTCTTTGCTTATCCATTATTGGGTCTCCTCCTTCGATGCTGCTTCCTTGGGGCTCAGATGGCAGTCCCAACAGTATGGATTTACAGCGGCATAGGTATGGCAATTATCACAGAACTTCTCTTTATTGCTATGGCACTTCATACACGCCATCTGCAGGCCTTTGCGGTAATCTTTCCCGTCAACGGTGACAACCGTACGATTACCATCACGCAGGACATTGTCCCGCCAGTCGTTCAACAGTTGCATATGGTTGGCCCGCATATATTCAACAGACTCTACACATTTTTTCTCTCCACCTGGTGGCAACTCAGGTTTTGGCAGAGTAGCCGCCTTAAACCCATTGAACCAGATAGGAAAGGTCACAAAGAGGACAAAAATAATCA
>DCUN01000140.1 GCA_002327225.1 Desulfobulbaceae bacterium UBA2213 | reverse complement strand
TCTGCTGCGGAGTGGCCTGCGGATTATCGGCCAGATAGGTGGCAATAGTCTCAAGGAAGGGCCTCCCGTAGCGTTCCAGTTTCATCTGCCCTACCCCGTTTATGGCCAGCAGCTCCCCATGGGTCTGCGGCATGTAGGCGCTCATCTGATGCAGACTCTTATCTGAGAAGAGGATAAAGGGCGGCACTCCTTCATTTTCAGCTATCTCACGTCGCAGTGTCTTGAGCCGCACAAACAACTGCGGATCATAGGCAAGCTCATCGACCATTGCCCTCTCCCCCCCGCTCGTATCGGCAAGCATCCGGTGAGTGGAAAACTTCTCCCGGCCAAAGAGCACCTCCTCACCTGCAGCCGAAATGAGCAGCATGGGATAGGGATCACCTTCGCTCTTGAGCAGCCCCTGACTGAGCATCCCGTCAATGAGTTGCCGCCAGAATCGCTTGCCATGATCCCGTCCCACCCCGTAGGTCTTGAGCTGATCATGACCAAGACTACTGATCCTTGCCGTTCTGGCCCCATAGACGATATCAACAATATGGCCGGCGCCAAAACGCTGGCCGCTGCGATAGATGGCGGACATGACCATCTGGGCCTCAGTCGTGGCATCAACGGTTTCCACCCCATGTGTACAGATATCGCAGGCCCCACAGTTATCCGGCACGTAGGCCTCATCAAAATAACGAAGCACCGCCCGCCTGCGGCAGATCGGCTGCTCGGCAAAATCCATCATCCTGGAAAGCTGGGCCAGACCCAGCTGCCGTTCCCGCTCGTCGGCCAACTGATCGACAAAGGGCCGCAGACGGAAATAATCGCCCCGCGCATACAAGAGCAGACAGAGGGCAGGCTCTCCATCACGTCCGGCCCGGCCCGTCTCCTGATAATAGCCTTCCATGCTTTTGGGCAGATCACCATGGATGACAAAACGGACATTGGATTTATCGATCCCCATACCAAAGGCCACCGTGGCCACTACCACCTGCGCCTCATCGCGATTGAAGGCCTCCTGATTCTGATTCCGAGTCTCCTTGTCAAGCCCTGCATGATAAGGCAGGGCCTTGACCCCCTGTTTCTGCAGCCAGACGGCTGTCTTTTCCACATCGGCGCGGCTCAACCTGTAGACAATCCCGGCCTCATCAGGATGGGCGCGAACCACAGCCTCAATCTGGCTGTTGACCTGGTCGCGCAGTTGCACCTGATAAAAAAGATTGGGCCTATCAAAAGAGGCGCGGGTCATGAGTGGCTGATTCAGTCCCAGACGGCGGACGATATCCTCCTGCACTCTCTGGGTGGCTGTAGCGGTAAAGGCGGTGATCGGCACCCCGGGGAGTTCTTGTTTGAGGCAGGAGAGGGCCAGATAGTCAGGACGGAAATCATGGCCCCATTCAGAGACGCAGTGCGCCTCATCGACGGCTACAAAGGAGAGGGGTGCCCGCTTCAGACGCTCCAGAAATCCCGGAGTAGCCAGACGCTCCGGTGAGAGATAGAGCAGATCATACGAGCCCTCCTGCAGGCGGGTCATGACTTCATGCTGCTGGCCACTGGAAAGGGTGGAGTTGAGCAGAGCGGCCCTCATGCCGAAGGCATTGGCGGCATCCACCTGATCTTTCATCAGGGAGATCAAAGGGCTGATCACCAGGCAGGTGCCCTTCATCATCGAGGCAGGAAGCTGATAACAGAGAGATTTCCCGCCACCAGTAGGCATAACCGCGAAGACGTCACGGCCTGCCAGGATGGACTGGACAATTTCCTCCTGATTGGCCCTGAAGGTCGAGAAACCAAAGATCCTCTGGAGTTGTTCCGTGTAATTCAAGATAGCCCCTGAAGCTGGTAAATTTTGGAAAATAAAAGTAGAATAGTTCGCATTCAAGCAAGGACGAGGGATTCATGCAACAAAAAAAAACAAGCCAAGAGGAAAGGAGCGCCGGCGGCTTCTGCCTCGATTGCGGAGTGGAGCACGCCCTCAATGAAGGCGATGCCCGCCTTCATTGCCGTGCACTCATGCAGTTTCTGGAAGAGGAAGAACGGATAGATATCCTGGCGGCAAAAGGCAAAGAGGATCCGCAGTTGACCACTGCCGGCCTGTTTAGCCAGTCGCGGGGTAAGATGTTCGGGATTATGGTCTGCCGGGCTGCAGACGGCAGTGAGCGCCTGTTGCGCGCCTTTTCCGGCCAGTACAACGGTATCTGGGAGATTGATGGCTGGGCACCGCCTATCTTTGACACGGGAACATTCAACAGGATCTACGCGGATATTGAGCCACAGGTCAAACAACTTGGCCAGGAGATCGACTTCACAGTTCACCACTCAGCCCAGTGGAGAGATCTGACAGAGCAGCGGAGGCAGCTCTCCCGGCAATGGATGCGAGGGATCCACGCCCTCTACACCTTGCGCAACTTTCGCGGTCAGAAACGCCTCTTAGCTGACGCCTTTGCCGGCAGCGGCGGCATCCCCACCGGCACCGGTGATTGCTGCGCCCCCAAGTTGTTCAATCAGGCGGCATGTGAAAATCTAACCCCGCTCGGACTGGCTGAATTCTACTGGGGCCGCGAAAATGTATCGCTGACACGACACCATGGTCATTTTTACCCCTCCTGCGCCGGTAAATGCGCGCCCATCCTTGGCTTCATGCTCTGTGGCTTAGACAAACTTTTGCTGCGGCAGGGATAGCGGAATGGAGATTCTCTTCATCGCCCCCCTGTTTCTGGTGATCACCAAGCCCGGCGGCCACCTCTTGCATGGCGCCTTGCCGATAACAACAGACAAAAATCCATGCCAAAATCACCATTGTATTTTTTCAAGCAAGTGTGATAACCTCGTTAAAAGTCTCTTTTAATTTCACACCATGTAACCAACTTTCCGCGTCCCTTATACAAACTGAGATATTCCATACCTATGACCTCTTCCAGACAGGATACAACACTCTTCATCGCCAGGCAGGCTTTTTCCTTATTGTGCTGGGGAAGCGCCGTCTTTTTATATATCTTTTCAAGCTGTATTCAACCTGCCTTCTGTGCTGAAACCACCGAAACCACTTCCATAAAAATCGGCGTGCTGGCCAAAAGCGGAAAGGAAGCTACCAGAAAAGAGTGGAATGCTACCGCAGAATATCTGACCGCCACCATCCCTCACTCTTCCTTTGAGATTGTTCCTGTCGGCTTTGACCAGGTTCGGCAGACGACAGCGGACAAAAAGATCGATTTTCTCATCACCAACAGCGGCAACTATGTGGAGCTGGAATTCGAATACGGCATCAGCCGGATCGCCACCTTAAAAAACATTGTCCACAACATCCCCAGCACTCTATTCGGCGGCGTCATCTTTACCACGTCGAACCGAGATGATATCAGCACCTTACACGACCTTGTCGGCAAATCTTTTTATGCGGTCGCCCCGGAATCTTTCGGGGGCTGGCTTGCGGCTTTGCGGGAGATGCGGGCCGCAGGAATCAATCCGGAAAAAGATTTCAAAGAGCTTCGCTTTAGCGGCACGCATGAAGCTGTGGTCTTGGCCGTGCTCAAAGGAATCACTGACGCCGGGACGGTACGAACAGACACCCTGGAGAGGATGGACGAAGAAGGAAAAATCGACCTTGACTCTCTGAAGATTCTTAACACGCAGCCAACTCAGGAAGATTTCAGCTACCTGCTCAGCACCAGGCTCTATCCTGAATGGCCCCTGGCCAAGCTTAAACATACCTCCGATCTACTTGCTGAAAAGGTTGCTCTTGCCTTATTGAGTATGCCTGCCGACTCGCAAGCCGCCAAGGATTCCCGCATCGGCGGCTGGACCGTCCCCCTTGATTATCAGCCCGTTCATGAACTGTACCAGGAGCTGGGTCTCGGACCTTATGCGCGCCATCTGGGCCCGATCCGCCTTGCTGACCTTATCCAGCAGCACTGGAAGAGCCTGCTCATCATAGCCAGCCTCTTTTGTCTTCTCTT
>DCUN01000095.1:4405-15185 GCA_002327225.1 Desulfobulbaceae bacterium UBA2213 | reverse complement strand
GTGAAAATGGAGGTCTGCCAGTTCCGCACCATAGCCATTATAATTGAGGAGCTCGCCCAGCTCCTGGAGCTGCTCTACGACTTGGGCGGAAAGAGACAGTGTCTGGGCAGCCTTTCTGGCAGCGTCATGCAGATTATCGCCAAAGGCGGCAGCAATGGCCCATTTACGGTAACGTCCCTGGAGCAGAAAGTCGACGATGAGAGATGTACAGGTATCAGGGCTCGGATTGATATGAGCGGTGAGGGCCGCTGTCGTGGGAATTTCCCCTGAAAAATGGTGATCAATGTAGAGTATCTCATTGGAGTTGCTGAGCAGTTTGAGCAGAAAAGGACGGTTGCTCTCAAGCGAGATGTCAAGGACGGTGAGTGAGCTTTGGTCTGCGTNNAGTTGATGCAGGGCGCAGATTCCGTCGGCATCGCCATTAAAAATGTCATACTGCATGGTTAGTTACTGTCCGGCTATATTGAGGCCAAGCGGGCTGCCGATGTTCGCCAGATTGAACACCAGCATAAATCCCTGGTCGCCAGGGGTGTAGTGGGAACGCAGTTCAACAGACCAGCAGGCTGGATGATAGGTGAGGGAAATATTCTGCTCTATGGTCTGAGATTGAGAGAGTGAATGCTCGATCTGGTAGGTGGCGCTGATGGTGTTGATGATCTGGGCCTTCACTGAGGCGTTGAGCTGATGGATGTCTTCGAGATCTTCAATGGTGTCGTAATTACCGGTGCTGCTGTAAGGAGAACCCATAATTTTTTCAGCGCTGCTGTAGCGGTAATCCAGGACGAGGGCGTCACCACGGCTGTTCTGGTAACTGCTTGCAAGGCTGTAGAGGGTAACCCCTTCACCATAGACGCCGACATCTGTCTGATAGGAGAGGGCAAAGCTGTCGAGCGGTGTCCAGCCAAGTTCAAAGCTGATCGGGGTCAATGGGCGCTCAGAGTATTCCCGGCGCAGGTCGTAGCTTTCCCAGGCCTTGAAATAGCCATAGTCACGGCCTGCTCCTTTTTGGCTGTCGGTGAAGAACTCAAAAAAATTGTCGACCCCGTAAGTGATGGCATCGCGTTCGCTGATGCGGTCAACTGCATCAAACAGGGGAAGGTCTTCCTGATTGGTTTCAGGCAGATAGTCGTACTGGAGAGAGGGCCGGAGCCGATGGTCCCAGCTCGTACCCTCACTGCCATTCATTTCGAAGGTACGGAGGAGGGTGGTGCCAAGCTCACCATGCAGATTAAAGAGCGAGCGACTGGGAGTATCGTCTTGATTCCAGGCGCCATCTCCGTAGGTGTTGACTATGTAGGAGGTATTCCGCACCCCGACTTCCGCTCGTGATTCAAGGTAGGCGCCAAGAGGTACAGGAGCGCTGAGACGGGGAAACAGATCCAGGCGCTGGCCGCCGGTACCATTCTCCCGCCAGTAATTAACATAGTCTGCGTTCCAGTCAAGGGCAAGAGAGGTCTCGGCTATGGGGAGAGAACCGGTGAAGTCGAGTGCCGGCAGTTTCCAGAGAGGATTCGGCGAAGTTTGATCGGCGCGCAAATCATTAACGGCCAGGAAGTGAGTCTGCAGAGACATGGAGTCCCATGCCTTGAGTACTTTCATGGTGTTGAGGCGCTGGTCAGCCGTCCTGTTCTGGAATTCACGGCCATACATGGCCAGAAAACGGTTGTTGCTTTGCGTAAAGCCGGTGTAGCCGGTGTTAAACTCTGTCAGGTAATCGCGATCGGAGACGATGTCGAGATCGATACGGCTGTGCCAGTTGTTGACAAGGTCATGGTCAATCTTGCTCCGCAGCCAGTATCTGTCTTTATTGGTGTGGGTGTAGCCTGTCTCCTGGTAATAGTCGATTTCGGAGGGATCGGTGAGGTTGTCCTCGAGAAAACTGCCCATGAGGGTTCCTTTTTGGGACTCTCCCAGGATGTAACGGAATTCCATGCCCGGCATGACACCCCGGTCCATGTAGTATTCAGGGAAGAGGGTCAGGTCGGTTGAGTCGGAAAGATTGACAAAAAGAGGCAGGTTCAATCCAGGACCATTGCGGTCAGAGCTGGAGACCTCGGGGAACATCAGGCCAGTCTGACGTTTATTCTTGGCAGGCACGATCATCCAGGGGGTGTAGAGAACCGGAACATCTTTAATCCGAAAGGTGGCATGTTTCAGGACGGCATAGCCGCCTTCGGTGATGGTGGTATCTCTACTGGCAAAACTCCAGGGTGGCGTCTCATTGTCTTTCAGCTTACAGGTGATGACCCAGCCGTCTTTGATATGGTAGGTGTTAAATCCGGTTTTTTTAATGGATTTTCCTTCAAGATGCAGGTCGAGTGCCTTGCGCAGGATGGTGGCATCGGTAAAGGTACCGGTTTCCGTGCCCAGATCCACCACACCTTCCTCAGCCCTGATCTCATCGTCAGGGGCCTTGATGGCCACATGACCGCGGGCCTTGATGGAATTGCGCTTCATGTCGTAGGCAATCCAGTCTGCCTCGATCGTGACCCTGGTCTCATAGCGGGGGGCGGCATCCTTCTCTACTGCCTGTCCGGTCGCCTCTGTTGAGGCGGGGTCGGTCTCTTCCAGGAGCGCTGCCCATTGTTGATCTTTTTGCTGTTTTTTTGAAAGCTCCGGCGGCAGTTGCTCCCGTTTGGTGAGAACCACATTGCCCTCGGCAATAATGGACTTGGGGTCTTCGTAACGGGTGATTTTATCCGCGTCTATCTGCCATTCCTCTGTGGCGGCTGTTTCGGCAAGGCCGGTAGTGGTTGAAAGCGACAGGGCGATCAACGATGTCAGGCAGAGCAGGTGGCAGGTACGGTGATGGGTGGTGAAGAGCTTTGACACAGTAAACCCTTTTGAGGAAGATAAATGCAAAAAATAAATAACCACTCAGACTGTACTTAATCAGGTTGAATGTTTCAAGGTATTCGTGTTTCAAAGTGTGCCTGGATCTTGAATTCCTCTGGTAGGATGGTTGCTGCTGTGTCTGTACGCGCCAGGGGCATCGGTGGCGGAAAGTGAAAAGAGTAACACGTTGACCGCTGGCTGACACCGAGTGAGAGGTATGCATATTTACCTTGATAATGAGGGGGGATTGTTTTATTTTCTTATCAGTATGCACTGAGAGGTGTTGACGAAAGAAAGTCTTTTCTGCCGTAAGGCATCGAGTGTTATCAAACAATGAAATATCTTTTTGGCCCTGTCTATTCCAGGCGTCTTGGCCATTCACTGGGCATCGACCTGATTCCTCCCAAGATCTGCAGCCTCAACTGTGTCTATTGTGAGGTCGGTCCAACCACTGAGCTGACCTGCGAACGCAAAGAATACGTGCCCACAGCAGATATTCTGCAAGAGATAGATCAGCTCCTGGCCAAGGGGGCGGGCGGACGACCCATTGATGTTTTTACCCTGACGGCCATGGGTGAGCCGACCCTGCATACCGGCATCGGCGAAATTATTGCTTACCTTCATGAAAAGACAGAGAAACCGGTGGCGGTCCTTACCAACGGAACCCTGTTTTTTGATCCCAAGGTGCGCGCCGAACTGTCTGCCGCCGATATTATTATTCCCTCCCTTGACGCGGCCAGACAGGAGAGCTTTGAGCGGGTGAATCAGCCGGCCGCGGCGGTGAACCTGGAGCAGGTGATTGAAGGCCTGGCCCTCTTTCGTCGTGAGTTTCATGGAGAGCTTTGGCTTGAGATCCTCCTGGTCAGGGATATGAATGACAGCCTGGAGGATCTGCTGGCCTTGCAACAGGCTGTGCGCCGGATAGATCCGGCGCGGATTCAGTTGAACACGGTGGCCAGGCCCCCCATGGATGGCCGTGCCAGACCTGTGACCCGGGAAAAGATGGAACAGGCCGCAGCAATACTGGCCGAAGGGTATGCCGGGCGGGTTGAAATCCTTGTTGATTTTCAGGCCATCGAGCAAAAAGAATTCAGGCAGGGAACGCAGCTGCAGGCAAAGCTCGTCGAGGACATCGCGGCCCTGCTGCAGCGCCGTCCCTGCCCCATTGAAGAGATTGATACGGCCCTGCATATACAGGATTTGGACTTGACCAGGGCATGTGTGCAGGTGCTGGTCAGCGCCGGCAGGCTTGAAAAGCTGGTCCATAATAATAAAGAATTTTATCAGCAGGTAACTGTGCGAAAGGCTTAGGAGCCGTTGCGAAATAACATGGCCATGTATATCGATTTCGCTACGGCTCCTTATGCCGCTCAAGCAAATCAAATGGCCATGTTATTTTTTTACAGCGGCTTAGTCTTTCAAGCTGTCCTGAAGAGTATTGAGAAATGTTGATGGGATGGATGCTAAGAGAACGTGTCCAGACTCATGGAAGGCGCCAGCCGAGGTGGTAGTGGCGTTTATTAAATGTATGACAGCCTGCACTCTACAATGTCCTGCAGGGTGTCAAAAGCTGTCCGCTGTTCTTCTTCCCAGACCGGGAACAGGAGCGTGGATCAAGGAAAGTGAGAATGACAGAAAAGAAAACAAGCTCTGACAAGGAAGTTGTTCAAGAGCCGGCAGAAAAAAAGGTCAAGGCGAAAACCGGATCCTGGTGGAAGAGTTCCGTCACCGATGTGCCTGCTAAGGAGGGGAGCGGACAGGAACAGACGTCGGCCCCCGAAGTGGTCGCAGAGCCCAGGGATGGAGAGAAAAAACCCGCCAGAAGACCTACCCGTCCGAGGCGGAAAAAAACAGATACCGTCCCTGATGTGACTGACTCTGGCCTTGAACAGCAGGCTGCAGAAAAGACAAAATCAGACGGAGAAACAACAGCCTCTGGCCAGGATAAATCTGCAGCTGGAGAGACCGTTGGAGTGGACACTGCTCCAGAGAAAAAGCCCGCCAGGAGAGCTCCCCGGCCGAGGCGGAAAAAAACAGACATCGTTCCTGGGGTGCCTGAGTCTGGCCTTGTACATCAGGCTGGAGAACAGGAGGCAGCAGCAGGAAAAAAAGAGGCCGCTGGTCAGCAGGATGCAGCGGGAGGAGAGAGCGCTGCAGAGCCTGCTTCCCCTCAGAAAAAGAGTGGCCGCAGACCAGCCAGGCCGCGAAGGAAGAAGCCTGATGCGACTCCAACCGCTGGTGAGATTGCCGCGGAAGGCCCTGATACCACAGCTTCCGGTGAGGCGTCTCAGGAGCCGGGGCAGACTGAAGTCCTTGCAGATAAACCGGTAAGTCAGGTACCGTCCACTGACAGACCCAAGCGTTCACCCCGGTCACGCGGGCGGAGAAAGCCTGCCCCGGAGAATCTTGATATTCAGGATGAGGAGGATGACGAGGTCCCTGATGTTGAAGATGAAAAAGTCAAGACCACGATCAGCAGGTTATTGATCAACGCTGAGGAGCCGGAAGAGTGTCGTATTGCGATGCTTGAAGATGGCCGTCTGGAATCTCTTCATGTCTCAACGATTGCCAGGGAACACACGAAAAGCAATATCTACAAGGCCAGGATCGTGGCGGTAGAATCAAATCTGCAGGCCGCCTTTATTGATTACGGGACCGAGAAAAACGGTTTTCTTCCCTTCAGCGAGATTCATCCCGAATATTATCGGCAGGATGTCAGTGAAAAGACCCTGAAGCTGATTGAACAGCATCAGTGGAAAAAGCTGAATATCAATGAGGTGCTCGAGCGTGGCCAGGAGATGCTGGTCCAGGTCGTGAAGGAAGAGGTGGGGAATAAGGGTGCCAATATGACCACCTATCTCTCTCTGCCCGGGCGTTGTGTTGTACTCATGCCCGGCTCAGATTCTTCCGGGGTCTCCAAGAAGATCTCTGGTGATGAACGACGCTCCCAGTTGCGGGAGATTATGGATAGTCTGCAGATCCCCGATGGAATAGGCTGGATCGTGCGCACTGCCAGTTTTGATCTGACAGAGACCTCTCTGGCCAAGGATGTCAAATACCTGCTCAAGCTCTGGGGGGAGATCAAAGGGAAAGGACAGTCCATGGACGGGATCGGCCTGGTCTATCAGGATCAGGACTGTGTCCTTCGCTTTCTGCGCGAACATTTTGATCCTGAGATCAAGGAGATTCTGGTGGATGATCTTGCCGCCATGGAAAAGGTCCGGGATTTCATTGATATGCTGCCCGACGAACAGAAAAACACCAAGGTCAGATTACATAAGGGTGCCCGGCCGATTTTCAATCAGTATAATGTGGAAGACCAGATTGAGTCGATCTATCAGCCGCAGGTGTTTCTGCCCTCAGGTGGCTCGATTGTCATTGATCCCACAGAGGCCCTGGTGGCCATTGATGTCAATTCAGGCTCAACCGGCAAGGGGCAGAACTTTGAGGATTCCATTTTTCTGGCTAACATGGAAGCGGCAACAGAGCTGGCCCGGCAGTTGCGGCTGCGGGATCTGGGTGGTCTGATCGTCGTTGATTTTATCGATATGCGCAGTCAGAAGAATATCCGTGAGGTGGAAAAGCAGGTCAAGGTGGCCATGAAACGCGATAAGGCCAAGGTGGATATCAGCCGGATCTCCAAATTCGGCTTGATGCAGATATCCAGGCAGAAGCTTGGCGCCCCTGTTGAGGCCCTCAATTATCAGGTCTGCCCGCATTGCATCGGGCGTGGCGTGGTGCGTTCGGTGGAAACCCTGGCCCTCTTTTATCTGCGCAGGATGCAGACCGGTGCCAGCCGGAAGATGGTCGGACGGGTAGAATGTCGTTTCCCGCTCGACGTGGCCCACTATCTCCTGAATAATAAACGTCATGAGCTGATTGATCTGGAAAAAAAGCACAGGATCTCGGTGGATATCATCGCTGATCCTGTCTTGAAACCGGCGGATCATGAGATTGTTTTCCATAAAGCAGAAGCAGAGCGGCAGGTCAAAGAATCGTAGAAATTGTGCAGTTGAACGTTGAAAGAATGCTCTCTTTCAACGTTCAACGCGTCTGCAGCAGGCATCATCTTTCACTCTTCGATTGGTACCTTTTTCTTTATGGAACTGCATACTAAAGCAGTGATCTTTATAGGTGAACTGCGCAAATCTCTCAGGGCGCTGGGGATAGGTGTTGTTGCCGTAACAGTGAGCATATTTTTCCTGACCCCCGATTTGTTGCGGCTTGTTCAGAATCATCTGGCGGAACAGCTCTATTTCTTCAGTGTGGCGGGTCCGTTTCTGGCCCATGTGAAACTGGCGGCCTTTGCCGCCCTCTATGTCCTCATGCCCTGGATGATGACGGTTTTCTGGCGCGCCCTGGGAAAGCCCTTCGGGGTGGAAGGGGGGCAGCTGTTCTTTTTTGTTCTTTTTACCGCACTGCTTTTTTATGCGGGGACCCTCTTCTGTTATTTTGTGACCCTGCCTTTTGGGATTAATTTTCTCCTTGGATTTGGTTCAGAGCAGCTGAAACCGGTTATCTCCGTCAGTCGTTTTGTGAATTTTGTCACCCTGTTTGTCCTGGCATTTGGCGCTATCTTTGAGCTGCCTGTCTTTATGGTCTTTCTGGCCAGGGTAGGGGTCTGTCCCCGCGCTGTTTTTGAGAAAAACAGACGTTACGCCTTGTTGCTGATTGCGATTCTTGCTGCTCTGCTGACCCCTACACCTGATATTGTCAATATGCTGCTCATGGGTGGGCCCCTGTATCTGCTCTATGAGTCCGGTATTGTGATCCTTCGGCTGATGCGGGTACAATAAGGAAGGAGGGGGGAGATGTGCCGGTTATTTCATAACAGCTCCTTGTATGTTGTTATCGGCCAGGCGCCACACCAAGAAACAGCGGTAAAGATTGCTGTTTTTTGGATGCGGCATAAGAGTCCGTAAATAAAAAGAGCAAGAAAAGCTTTGCTCTTTTTATTTACGGACTCTAAATCTCTATCAGATGAAAGCCATGTTTTTTGAGGAGGGCGGCTGTAACCCCTGTCTTTCCTGAGACCCCGCAGGAAGGGCTGCCACTCTTTAAGAAAATAGATGTTACCCGCTGGCTCTTTGCCAGAAAGAGGGTCTGTTCTGCCCCTTTGATAAATTGCAGGCTCACGTCGACACCGTCTCGGGTTCTCACCGTTGCTTTTCCCGAGAAGACATCATTGCCATCGCCATGGCTGAGTTCTGCTGCTGTTCTTGGCGTGGGAAGGCCGCCCATCTGTTCCGGACAGAAAGGGATCCATATCCCCTCCTGCAGGCGTTGCAGGCAGTGCTGATCAGGCCGGGTTTGTCCGTCGTAACGACTGCACAGACCGACAAGGCAGGCACTGACCAGGTAAATGGGTGGTTGAGTGAGCATGATAGGGAGGCTGTGTTGTGCCGTCTGTTGTTGAGAATTTTGGAGGAGCTATCTGTGAAGAAAACATATAAAACATCCTTGTCGTCAGTGCAGCAGAAAAAGATAATCCGGATATCACTTCTGCTTGTGATCCTCCTTCTTCTAGCGGTCTTCTTTACTCCAGGTAAGGGGCTGTTTTTTTTGAGAAAGCAGAAGGAGCAGGTCGCTGTGTTGAGAGCTGAAAATCAGGAATTGGTGGAAAAGAATAATGCCTTGCGTGAAGAGATCAAACGGGTGAAAACTGATAAGAGCTACCTTGAAGAAGTGGCAAGGAGCCAACATGGTTTATTGAAAAAGGATGAGGTCGTCTTTGATTTTTCACCTAAGGAAAAGAGAAAGAGGGAATAACCGAGGAGATCGTGTGGCGGCTGTTCCCTCTTTTGATTTGCAGAGAGACCACACGGGTCTCTTGTCACCTATGCTCAGGAAAATCCTGAACGGGAGGAACAGCCGGAGAGGGCGCCTGCTGGAATGGTCGACCCTTTAGCCGCCTGACCGCTGGTGGCGGAAAGTATTTTTTTGATGTTCGCACTGTTGCAGTGTTTACAGCGGATGGTGTCGACAGCGGAGGCTATGAGTACCAGGCTTTCAAATGTCTGCTTGCAGTCATCGCATTTAAATTCATAGATAGGCATTTTGTTCCTTTTTTTGAGTATGTTACAAGAGAGAAGCGGGTGGGGCCATATTCAGCTGCTCTTTCTTTTTGTTTGTTCAAATGTACAATTTGTCTTTTACGGATTTTGTCAAGGAGTCCTGGCTTTATTTTGAGCTGTCGTCTGTGGTGACGTCGTCAGAACGGTCTTTTATTCAATGAAAATGATGTGCCGGGAAGTATATGGATCTGCAACACTATAAAATCATAGCTGATCTCAGAGCGTTGCTTGCCTATCATCACACTATGGGGATTGAGGGGTATCCCGGAGATGCCGGAAGCTTTCCATTGGTGGAGAAAAAGGGTGAGGCCGTTACTGAGGTAAAAAGCCCGCCGCAGCAGAAAAAGTCAGTCTCTGTCGTTTCGGAAACGCTTGAGGATATTGGCGCGGAAGTCAATGGCTGCCGCAGCTGTGAACTCTATATGCAGCGCCTGGTTCCGGTCCCGGGAAGGGGGACGTCAAAGGCCAGGCTTCTCATTGTCGGCGGCTGGCTGACTGTCCCTGAAAGTGGCTCGCATCCCCCGGGATTGATCTTTGGTCTGGAGGAAGACATGATGCTGTCACGGATGCTGGAGGCTATCCATCTTGCTCCCGCCGATGTCTATGTCACCAATATTCTGAAGTGTGGTCTGCCCGTGTCTGCTCAGCCTGTAGCAGCCAATATCCATTGCTGTCTCTCCTATCTGAGGCGCCAGATTACCGCCATTGCCCCTGAGCTGATCTGCTCCATGGGAACAGTTGCCACCAGGGCCCTACTGGATATGCCGCAGTCACTCTCTCAATTGCGAGGGCGGTTTCATCAGTACACGGCACTCGACGGGAGACAGATCCCGCTTATTCCCACGTATCATCCATCGTATCTGCTCCAGGCGATAGAGATGAAAACTGAGACCTGGAAGGATCTGCAGCTCATCGAAAAAAAATTGGCAGGGCAGGATACTATGCCAATCATCCCCTCAAAATAACGACGTTATTTCGTAACTATTCACCATGATTTAAAATATGTCATCCCCGAGCGTTTTTATCGGGGATCCATCTCTTTCAAGGAAATAACAGCCTGGATTCCGGCTTAAAGCCTGCCGGAATGACATTGGTCGCACATTGACACCTGTTGTAGTGTAATTGTTACGCCACGTTTGGATTAAAGGCAGGGGCCCGCTTGTCTTATTGAATAGTTACGGTATGTTATTGGAACGGTATGCAACGTTGATGAATTCGCAAAAAGTCATCAAAAGGGATGGCTAAGGGATTCGGGAATTACAAATTTACCGTTTTGTTGTAGTTGTAGGGCAAGGATCAGTTGTAGGGTGGATGCGCTGTCGCTTATCCACCCTACGGTAAGGGAATTAATGGTATTTTGGCAATTTCCAGTTCCCTAAGTAAAAATCGTCAAATGCAAGGCGCACAAATTTCGAGGAATGAGGCGTACATAAAAGTACGCCGCAGTGACGAGACAATTCGGAGTCTCGTGACCTCGCTTACCTGCAGCAATGCAGCAGTTGGCGACTTTTTACGACGCCATCAATGTTGGAGGCGTCTTCTGCAGAGGGAAATGTTGCTGAATGAACACCTCTTCTTCTTGTCGGTTCTGTACCATCCCGTCAAGTTGGGCAGTCAGTAATTTGTCCAGGATAATCTTGAATTGTGGCCCGGGAGGGTAGCCCATGGCCTTGAGATCAGCACCGGTGAGTTGGGTTCTGGCCTTGCGCAATTCGGTTACATACAGGGAAACCCCTTTCTGGATCTCGTTTTTCCTGGCGATGGCCATAAGATAGAGAAGACCGACATTGGAGAGTTCTCCCAAAAGCCAGTAAAGTTCTGATCTACGGATCGCTGATCGTCGGTAGAGAACATGGGATATCTTGTCGGCT
>DCUN01000095.1:0-4385 GCA_002327225.1 Desulfobulbaceae bacterium UBA2213 | reverse complement strand
CGGCCCATGATTGCCAGGAGATACACCTGCCAGGCGGGACATGGTTCCTCAAGATAGAGCAGGTGAAACCAGGAGAGGGCCTGTTCTGCCTGGTTCAGGATATGGTTGAAACGGCGATCAATCTTCAGGTTGGGTTTCAGATCCGGCCATAAAAACTGAAAGAGCTTGAACTCTGCCAGCCGGTTGATGGCAGGGAGCGGGTTTTCCTCTGAAAGGATAAGTTGGAGCTCGCTGAAAAAACGCGGGTCATTGGCCTTGCCGAAGAGCTTCATCTTGACAGCGCTCTGGATAAGCCGACTGGTGTGGGTGTCGATCTTGAAATCCATCCGCTTCTCAAAGCGGATGGCCCGGAAGATACGGGTGGGATCTTCAACAAAACTGAGGTTGTGCAGGACCGTTATGGTCTTCTCCTTCAGATCGCCCTGGCAGTTGAAAAAATCGATCAGGGTGCCGAAATGGGATGGGTTGAGCTGGATGGCCATGGCGTTGATGGTGAAATCGCGGCGGTAGAGGTCAAGCTTGATGGAAGAGAGCTCAACCGTGGGCAGGGCCGCCGGGTAGTCATAATATTCCAGTCTGGCGGTGGCAACGTCGATCCTGAAACCGTTCGGCAACAGGATCATGGCAGTGATAAATCGTTCGTGGGCCTTGACCTGGCCATTGAGTCTCTCGGCTAGTTTTCTCGCAAAGATAATACCATCCCCTTCGACCACAATATCGAGATCAAGATTCTTGTTCTGCAGGAGCAGGTCGCGGACAAAACCGCCGACGGTAAAGGCCTTAAACCCAAGTGAATCAGCTACCTGGCCGATGGTCTGCAGGAGGGTGATCAGTTCTTTGTCCAGGCTTTCAGTGATGAGCGGGTTCAGGTTTCTGTTTCGCTCTTGAGACTGTAGTCCGCTCTCGTCAAGGAGGTTCTTGGGCAGATGGGCAGGATCGCCAACCAGCATGTTCAGCAGATCCGTGCGGGTGATAACACCTGCAAGCTGGCGCTCATGAATAATGGGGATCAGGCGCTGCCTGCGTTCGATAATCAGTTCTTCAATGTCGGAGAGGGTGGCGTTCAAAGACAGGATTTCAATATCGCTTGTCATGTATTCGCTCACCGGCAGGTGGCCGAGCGCGTGGTGAATGGCCTTCTCGATAACCCGGCGGGTGATGATGCCTATAACCTTTGGGGCTGATTGCCGGGATAATTCCTGGTCGTTCGTCATCACGGGCAGCGTCGTGATATTGTATCTGGTGAGCAGATTATGGGCCTGATTGATGCTGGTTTCGGCCGGAACGCTGATGACGGGTTGGGACAGCATTTCCTGGGCGATAGCCTGGGGCCTGATGTAGCGGTGCAGGATGCGGATCAGCTTGTCCTCGGCCTCAATAAGGGTCATGTCATGGATAGTGGCGGAGGCCGCTGTGGCATGACCGCCGCCGCCGAAATCCCTCGCCACTGCCCCTGTATTAACTTCGGGAATTCGGCTTCTGCCAATCAGATAGGTACGTCCGGCCATGGAGACGAGGGCAAAGATGGCGTCCAGGTTCTCCATGATCATGAAACGCCGGACGATCAGGGCGAAGTCGTCGATATACTCAGGGAGGGTCAGGGTGACCACCACGATGTCGATCCCCTGAATGGTGTAGCTGCTTGCGCTCTCCATCAGATCGTGCAGCAGTTCAACCTGGTTGGCGGTGAGGTCGTAGGTAATAAATTGGGCAATGGTCTCGAGTTGGGCACCTTGTTCAAGGAGCCAGGCTGCTGCCTGTAGATCGGCAGGCCGTGTGGTCAGGTGCGTAAGTGAGCCTGTGTCTTCGTAGATACCGAGGCCAAGTATGGTAGCCTCAGAGGCCGAGATCGGGATCTGCCGTTCCTGAAAAATCCGGGTGAAAAGGGTGGTGGTGGAACCCACATCTTCTACCAGTTCCAGCTCGCCCTTCATGTCTTCCGGACTGTCCGGGTGATGGTCGTAGAGGTGGATCGAAATGTCAGGATTGTCGAGGCAGGCGGCAAAGGCGCCGATACGTTTAGCCACCCGGGTGTCCACCACAATGAGTCTGGTTATCGCCTGCAGGTCGATATGTTTTAATCTGCTGAAGTCATAGCGGTCTTGCAGGGTCTCATTGATGAAGTCCCGCAGGTTCTTCTCCTGTGATCCAGGGAAGGCCATAATTGCCTCAGGATAGAGCTTCCGGGCGGCGATCATGGAGGCCAGGCCGTCAAAGTCGGCATTGATATGGGTGGTGATTACTTGCATGGCTCCAGCTTATTTCGTGACTTTTCCTGAAGGAACATCTTCCTTTTTTTGTATCGGAGAAGAAGCAAGGATAATCAGAACTACCCCGGCGCCGATCACTGCAAGGTTCGCGACCGCTGAGATCCCATGTAATTTTCTGAACTCAACACGCAGAGGATGATCAGGCGGGGTAGTCTCAAAAGAGGGAATTTCCTTTTTCAGCTCGGCGGCTTTCGGTACGATGATAAAGGCCTGGGATGCGGTGATGGCGAGCATGACAGTCAGGATAAGCCCTGGAACAATGGCACGGCGACCTCTGATGAGCAGCAGGCAGATGAGCGCTATTGCGCCACAGATCAGCCCCCAATGGAAATAACCGGGGATGAGGACACCGACAATCCCGCCGGCTATGTCGCGCGAATAGGTCTTGAAGAGGAGTGGGGTCAGGACAAAGGTAAACAGGGCAGCTCCGCCCAACCAACAGGTGACGGCAAGATGGTAGATGGCGCTCGCGATTTGCATAGGCTGGTGCTCCTTTGAGAATTTATCCAAGGTTCCCTTCGGTCAACAAAAAGAATTCCAGATTGACTCTTATATATCTTTACTATAAGGGTATTCTCGCCAATCCGGCAACCTTTCATCCGCGCGGATGAAATTTTTTATGGATCTCTTTGAGTCTGTCCTGATCGATGTGGGTGTAGATCTGGGTTGTGGCTATGTCTGAATGGCCAAGCATGAGCTGGACGGATCGCAGGTCGGCGCCATGGGTCAGGAGGTGGGTGGCAAAAGAATGACGCAGCATGTGCGGAGAGATGGCCTTGTTGATGCCGGCTGCCCGTGCCGCCTCCCTGATGATCTGCCAGAAACGGAGCCTGGTCATGGCGCTGCCCCGATTGCTGACAAAAAGAGTATTGCTGCGCCTGCCTTTGAGGATCAGCGGCCGCGCTGTTCTGAGGTACTGTTCCACGATTTCCCGGGCTGGTATGCCAAAAGGGATGAGCCGTTCCTTGTTACCCTTGCCGATCACCCTGACAAAGCAGGAGGAAAGATTACAGGCGGCCAGGGGGATGGAGACCAGCTCCGAGACCCTGAGCCCTGTGGCGTAGAGAAGATGCAGCATGGAATAGTTTCTCTGGATCTGCGGGGTGATGGTAGCGGGCGGGGTCAGGAGTCTGGTCACTTCACTCAGGGAAAGGGCCTTGGGGAGTTGACTGCCGGTTCGGGGGAGATCAATTGAGGCCAGGGGGTTGTAGCTGATTATCTTGCTGGCCTGTAAAAAATTAAACAAACTTTTGAGGGCCGAGATCCTTCTGCTGTTAGTGCGAGAGGACAGCTGTCGCGCCCTGCACCGCTCAAGAAAGGTGTGAAGGGTTTTGCTCTGGATCTCTTCCAGCGTTGAGATCCTCTGTTGTCTGAGGAAGGAAAAAAAAAGATCTATATCAGCCTGATAGGCCTTGATAGTGTTGTCGGCAAGGCGTTTCTCAGTAATCAGGTAGCGAAGGAAAAGCGACCTTGCGGATAAAAACTGCTGGGGAGTGGGGTGGCGGGAGATGCTCAGAAGATATTTCCAGATACGCGTACGCAAATAAAAATCAACGCCCGGGGCTGGAGCCAGCTCCAGGCGTTTCTGTCTCTGTGAATCTAGGCCCTGCGTGTACGGTTAAATTTCCGAAGCTTTCTGCGGGCCTCGGCTTGTTTACGACGTTTCATGATGCTCGGTTTCTCATAGCATTCACGACGTTTCAATTCTCTTTTAATGCCATCGATCTGTAGTTTCTTCTTCAATTGTCTGATGGCGTATTCAATGTCTCCACGAACTTCAACTTCTATCATTTAGGGCTCCAGTATATCCAGGTTCGGGGAAGAGGCCACCTGCTGACATCTTCCTTGTATAAAAAAAATAGCTAAATTATGAGGCTCTTGCAACATAACCAATATGTCATTGCCGGTGCTTTTGTCGGGAATCCATGGTTGTAAATTCAGCCTGTTATGGATTCCCGCCTACGCGGAAATGACGATTTTTGAGCTTGATTCGTCATTTTGCAAGGGTCTCTTATGAAAAGAATCTTTACTTATAAAAAGAACTTCGCTTTCTGTCAATGGATTTTTAGATGCCGTTATGAAACAAGCACGGGCTGTATCTTGCTTGTTTCATTT
>DCUN01000068.1:11105-11858 GCA_002327225.1 Desulfobulbaceae bacterium UBA2213 | reverse complement strand
GCGGCAGGATCTGGGTGGAAAGCGAAGCGGGCAGGGGCAGCAGCTTCATCTTCACCATCCCGGCCAGGCAGCCCGGCCAGGCGCAACCGGCCCCGGAGCAAGAGGAAAGCGGGCAGACCGGGACGCGGGAGAAAACCGCCCTGGTCATCGAAGACGATCCCCTGGCCGCAAGCATTGTCGAAACGGCCCTGGTTGCTGCCGGCTTTACCGTTACCAAGGTGACCAATGGCAGGGACGGCATTGCGTCGGCCCAGGACAATCCGCCAGGGCTGACTGTCCTCGACATCATGATGCCGGCAATGAACGGTTTCGAGGTTCTGGCCGCGCTGCAATCCCAGGAAAAAACCGCGGGGACGCCGGTCATCATCCTGACTGCCCTGGCGTTTTCCCCGGAGGACAAAGAGCGGTTGCTTTCGCAAGGGGCCCAGGCCGTGCTGGAAAAGGGCAGGCTTGACCGGGAGGAGTTTCTCGCCACGATCAGGAGGGTGATGGGATGAGCGGCGGCGCGGAATGAGGCGAACGGCAATAATAAATCGTTCACACCTGCTCATGATTGTAGGGTGGATAAGCGATAGCGCNNTGCGCTGTCGCTTATCCACCCTACCTCTATAATATCGCATAATATTGCGGCGTCTAACAATTTTAATAATTTGCACAAAACTTTTATATAAACAGGAGCGTATAATGGACACCAGCAAGCCCCGGATTCTCTGCGTGGATGACGAACTCGTCAACATCAAGCTGCTGGAGGCG
>DCUN01000068.1:3774-11037 GCA_002327225.1 Desulfobulbaceae bacterium UBA2213 | reverse complement strand
TCCAGGGCATCGAGGCCGGGGTCGATGACTACCTGGCAAAGCCCTTTGACCAGGCAGAGGTACTGGCCCGGGTCCGAATGCTGCTCAAGGTCAAGGCGCTCAAGGACCAGCTCAACCACGGCTACACCACGATCCTCTCCATGACCTCCTTTGCCAGGCAGCTCGTCCACGACTTTAATCCGCTCGGATTCGACCTGATGGACAAGATTGACAGCATGGTCAGCCAGATCATCAGACAGCGGGACGAGATGCGGTACCGGCCCCAAACCATGCTGATACACGCCCCCAACGACTCGGAGAAAGGCCATTGGTATCGGTATGAGGTTGTTGCCGGCGCCCTCACCCGGACCCCGCTGACCCTGGATATGCCCCCTGATTTTCCCGAAGGGCGGGAAGAGATCTTCTTTTCCAACCAACCGGAGAGCGAGGACATAGAGGGCAAGCACCGGGGCTGCCTTGAAAAGCTGCGGGCCTTCGATATTCCCGTCACCAACCTGGTCTGTTATCTGGGCAGCTCCCTCTGCGTGGTGGCGGTCAATTATGGCCGGGATGTCACCATATACGACGCCTCGGTCATCGAAAGCCTGGTGACCCAGACCCTGTTTCTGAACACCATCGCCTGCCAGATCAGCGAGACGGAAGACGCCTTCACCTACACGGTCCATGCCCTGGCCAGGGCCTCCGAGGCCAACGACGAGGATACCGGCAATCACATCCTGCGGGTGGGCGAGTACTGCGCCCTTATTGCCTCCAAACTCGGCATGAACGATAAGTTCGTCTCCATCATCAGGCTCCAGGCCCTGATGCACGACGTGGGCAAGATCCATATCCATCCGGATATCCTGAAAAAACCCGGCAAGCTCAGCGACGAGGAATTCGCCCACATCAGGCAGCACCCGCTCTACGGGGCCAAGATCCTCGGCACCCATCCGCGCCTGACCATGGCGGCGGAGATCGCCCTGGCGCATCATGAACGGTGGGACGGCGGCGGCTATCCGCACCGGCTGGCCGGCGAACAGATTCCGTTCCCTGGCCGGATCATGAACATGGCCGACCAGTATGACGCCCTGCGCAACGCCAGGTGCTACAAACCCCCCTTTGACCACGCGACAACCTGCGGGATCATCATCGAGGGCGATGGCCGGACCATGCCCGGCCATTTCGATCCGCGGGTGCTGGCGGCCTTCAAGGAAAACGTCGCCGAGTTTGCGGCCATCTACGAGCGGTTTAAAGGATGACTAGAGGATTGGCGGTTCGCTGATCATTCATTCCCCCATACCATCCATTCAACTATGTAAAAGGAGGAGTCGCATCATGGCGCAAAAAATCCTCGTCGTTGACGATAATAAACTGAACCGGGAGCTGGCCCGGCAGGTCCTGATCTATCACGGCTATGAGATTCTTGAGGCCGAAAATGGTCAGGAGGGGGTGCGGCTAGCGAAAGAGGCCAGGCCGGATCTGATCCTCATGGATATCCAGATGCCGGTCCTCGACGGCCTGGAGGCGACCCGCATCCTGAGGGGGGATCCCGAAACCCGGCACATCAAGGTTCTGGCCCTCACCTCTTATGCCATGAAAGGCGATAGAGAAAAGGCCATGGCCGCCGGCATGGACGATTATATCACCAAACCGATCGACATCCACGCCCTGCCGGTGATCGTCAAAAAATATATCTTGAAGGACCACCCGGCCTGAGTTCCGCAGGCAACCGATACTGTCATTCCCGAGTGCTTTTATCGGGAATCCATTGTTGTTAATTCAGCCTGTTATGGATTCCCACCTGCGCGGGAATGACGATTTTTGGATTTCATTCGTCATTTCGGAGTCTCGCTGGCTCGCTTACCTGCAAGAGGCTCTAACACTGATTGAAAATGGAATCAGCGTTGTCTGCCGCTGATCCTGAGGATCACTTCATTGGCGATGATAAGGCCGAAGATGCCGGTCAGGGTGGGCAGGCTGCCCAGGCTGCGTCGCTGTCGTCCCCGCTCTCCAAAGGGGGCGTCATGGTCGGGTGTTTCTTCCGTCTCATCATAATGCCGGGAGACCGCTTCCGTGGAAAAGACGCAGGTGATGCCCCGTTCTATCCCGGCGCGCCGGAGCCGCTGGCGCAGGCGTCTGGCCAGGGGGCAGTTTTTGGTGTCCATGAGATCAGCGATGCGGATCTGGGCGGGGTCGCTGCGCAGGGCCGCCCCCATCGACGATGATGGGGATGCGGCGGCTGTGGGCCGCGATGTTTTTCTTGAAATGCACAGCGAAGCTCCGGCCCGGATTATCCTTGATGTCGACGCCACCGATGATCCCCTGCATGGCAATCAGGAAGGGAAGTTTTTCCATGGTTATTACAAGGCTTACTGCTATCTGCCTCTGTACATTTTTTGCGGAGACCATCTCCTGTGTGCCCGGTTGCGGCAGTCGAATAACGATGGCGCGGCCGGTACGGTGGAAGAGGTGGAGCGTATCGTCGAACGTATCCGGACCTGTTGGCCGGACACCCGGATAATTGTTCGCGGCGACAGTGGGTTTTACCGGGAAGACCTGATGGTCTGGTGTGAAGATCACTATGTTGATTTTCTTCTTGGGCTTGCCAGGAACAGGCGGCTGGAACTGGAAGTTTCTGAAGAGCTGGCCCTGGCCAAGGCACTGTATCAATGCAGCGAAAAGGCCTCCCGCGTTTTCAGGGACTTCTGCTATAAACCCCTGAAGACCTGGCGTTGGCACCGCCGGGTTGTCGGCAAGGCTGAGCATCTCGGCAAAGGAGCAAATCCCCGATTTGTCGTTACCTCACTCAAGGCCGGGGAGCACGATGCCCGTGAACTGTATGAAAAAATGTATTGCGCCCGTGGCGAAATGGAGAACCGGATTAAAGAACAGCAATTGATGCTTTTTGCCGACAGAACCAGCACACAAGATGTTCAGTAACCAGATTCGACTCTATTTTTCTTCCCTGGCCTATGTTCTTGTCCAGGCGTTACGCCAACTTGGCCTTACCGGCACGGATATGTCCAGGGCACAATGCGACACGATCAGGCTGAAATTGTTCAAGATCGGCGCGAAAATCAGGATAACGGTACGAAAAGTGTGGATTTCCTTTACAGATGGCTATCCCTACAGGAGAATCTTTGATCAAGTATTGGTAAATATAGAAAAAATACCTCTCTGGGCGTAAGCTGAGAATAACAGGTTTCCGGTTCAACAAGAGAGGTGCGCCCTGTTGACGGATAATTCACCGAAAATCGGCACGAGCCAGGGACAACTGACTGGATAAATGGGGCATTTGTCCATGACATCTGTCATATTGGCCTCAAGGACGGAAATTTGGTTCGTCGGTTATGATTTTTTGATAGAATTTTGGGCTAATGAGAAATGCGGGCTAGGGGGCAAAAGCATTTTATCCCCTTCCAGGGGTTATTTCAAAACCGGGTACTCAGTACCCGGTTTTTTATTTATAACATGTTAATTTTACAGGACATTGACGGAGGTTAGCGTAACACAAGCAGTGATGAATCATACTCTTCCGGCGCCTCGTAACCCAGAAGAGTACAGATTGTCGCCGCAACGTTGGACAATCCAGGTTGTTCAAGATGACTGAGTTGAAAGGTATTCTTGAGATTATAATCCTTGATGATCAACGGTACCGGATTTCTGGTATGGGCCACCATGGCTGAACGCTTACCATTTTTTTCAGTCCACATGCAATCAGCGTTGCCATGGTCAGCCGTTATCAGGGCAATGCCACCAACCTTTTCAAGGGCGGCAAGGATCCTCTTTAACGACAGATCCACGGTCTCCACAGCGATCCGCACCGAAATCTCCACCCCGGTATGGCCGACCATGTCCCCATTGGCAAGATTGAGACGGATAAATTTATAGCTGCCGGATTCAATGGCGGCAACTACCTGGTCGGTGATTTCCGCCGCCTTCATCCAGGGCCGCAGATCAAAGGTCACCTTGTCCGATGCAATCTCCACATAGGTCTCCAGGTTGTCATCAATATATCCTGACTTATTGCCATTCCAGAAATAGGTCACATGGCCGAATTTCTGGGTCTCGGAAATGGCATAGGAGGTGATCCCGGCAGCGCAGAGATACTCGCCAAGTGTCCGGTCAATGGCGGGCGGCTCTACTATATAATGAGCGGGTATGTGGGCATCGCCATCATACTGCATGATACCGGCATAAAAAAGATCAGGGACACGCTTGCGGTCAAACTCCGCCAGATCAGGTTCATCAAAGGCACGCGAGAGTTCAATAGCCCGATCCCCCCGGAAATTAAAAAGGATAACCGCATCCCCGTCTTCCATGATTCCCACCGGCTTTCCATCCTCAACCACCACAAAACTCTCCATATACTGATCGGTCATGGCGGGATCTTCGTCATAATAGGATTGAATAGCCTCACAGGCAGAAGAAAAAGGCCTTCCTTCCCCCAGCACATGTGCCTTCCAACCCCGCTCAACCACTGACCAGTCGGCGTTATAACGATCCATGGTCGTGATCATCCTGCCGCCGCCGGAGGCAAGCCGGTAGGTGCGACCATCCACCGAGAGTTGCAGCAATCTCTGTTCCAGAGGCGCAAAATAAGTAAGCGCACTTTTTGGTCCCACGTCTCGGCCATCAATCAGACCATGCACCCTGACCTGATTGACACTGTCCCGGAGACATTGATCAAGCAGGGCATAAAGATGATTCACATGACTGTGCACATTCCCGTCCGAAATCAGGCCGATCAGATGCAGGGTGCCCCCTGTTGACGCACGCCGGAGAACTTCCTGCCAGGCCTTGCTGGAAAAAGCGGCGCCACTCATCAGCGCCTCATTGACCAGCTTTGCCCCCTGAGCAAAGACCCGGCCCGACCCGAGGGCATTATGACCAACCTCGGAATTCCCCATATCTCCATCAGACGGTAATCCCACTGCGGTGCCGTGGGCCTTGAGACGGGTCACCAGATCACCCTGCAAGAGTTCGTCCAGTAATGGAGTATAAGCCATATAAACACCATTGCTCTCATTCTTGGGCCCGAGCCCTACTCCATCCATAATCACTGTAACCACCGGTCCCGGAAAAGGATTGAATCCGGCAAGTGGTTTGAGGCTCAATGCTGACATGATTTCTCCTGTTGACCGTTGTCAAAAAATAACTCACCCCAATAAACGGGATAAGTGCCTTTCGCAGATTATTTTCTTAAAAAAACAAGAAAATAATCTGTAAGGCACTAATATTGACATGAGTCTGTTCAGTAAGGGCTAAAGAAACTATAAATATCCTGTAACTTTTTTCTATACTATGGCAGGTCGGGCTATAGTCCGAGAACAGGGGATGCACCGTAAGCCCATCATCGGATTGTAACCCGGCCTGCCCTCATAACCACTTATTTCCACAGATCAGGAGAGGCTCTCTCGACGCTCGGACAAGCGTCCATGGAGGGCCACGACCGCCGTATCAACTTTCAGGATCCGCTCTCCTATCGAAAACGATTTAAAACCGCATTCTACGAACCTGTTAATCTCGGAATCTATCCAGCCGCCCTCGGGACCAACGGCCAGAAGAATCCGACCAGGCCGCTCTGGAATCAAGGTTTTCAGGGTGGCCGGACTGCCGGGATGAGCAATCAGGAGATGACTGTACTCTTTGATCTTCTCGGGAAGCACATCCTCGACAAGGGATTTGAATCGTTCATGAACAGAAACCTCAGGCACCCTGGTGTCAACTGCCTGCTCAAGCCCCTGCAGGAGATGGGGCCGATATTCCTCTTCGTTCAATAAAGTAGCGCTCCAAAAACTCTTCTCCACCCGCTGGGCATGGGTAATAAAGATGGTTCCCACCCCCAGAGCCGCTGCCTGACTGAAGATACGCTTAAGCATGATGGGCCGCGGAAGGGCCAGAAGCAGATCAACAGGCGGTTTTTCAGCCATTTCTTCGGCGAACTGAACCTCCAGTTCCACCTGAAAGGGGTACTTGGCACAGAGGGCTGCAACCTTGCCACGCCCTTTTGGTCCGTCAATGATCCCGACCCGAACGGTATCTCCGGCCTGAACCTGCAGCACCTTGATCAGATGCTTGGCCCGGCGATCGACGAGCAGTACCCTGCCTCCCTGAATTTCCAATTTATCTACGAGAATAATGTTCATTTGACGAAGAATGAATTTAAAGGGTGTGCCACTTTTTCTTGAAAAGTATCCAGATGACAGCAATCCATCTCAGGAACTGCATCAGCATACCATGCGACGAGTTCCTGCCAATATTACGTTCCCGTTTGCAAAAGTATTCTTCATACGATAGACTTCAAATCAGATTCTTTTGTTTTTGTTCAAGTTAACGCATTATTGTCACTCAGATAATTGCAACCCATCTTTTTCTCATGGGAAACCAAATGATGATGACTGCCGAGATGCCCTCTACCACCAGACTATAAAAGGATGTTCGCATGAAGATTTTTATATTGGTTCTCATTGTAGGAGTATTTGCTCTTTTTTGCCAGTCCTGCGCTTCTCCCCCTTCAACAGAGAATAAGCAGCAGGGTAACGCAAAGCTTATTAATCTCGGCAACGGTATCTGCCAGCAGAACAATGGCCTGATGTGGCAGGTGGAGAGGTCTGAGACCTTCTCCAACGGTCAAAATGCCAGTGTTTATGTCCGGAACCTCACTCTTGGAAATCATGGTGACTGGCGCCTTCCCAGTAAGGAGGAGTCCTATGAACTCTACCAACTCTTTGAGATGAATCTGGGAGGTGATTGTTCCCTCAAGCCGAAAGGTAGCTACTGGACAACCAATGGAGAGATTCGTGCCGGCGAATGGGAGGCCTACCCGATCTGCGGAGGCTCCCAGTTGAAGTACCTCAAGAGCAAGAGTGGCCGGGTCCGGGCAGTGCGTCCCTAACGAAAACAAACATATCGTCCACAGATTTTTCTATCATCTGGCAATCTCAACTCCACTGGCGTCGATGATAACAAGTCTTTTTTTATAAAGGGCGCCTATTGCCTTTTTGAAGGTCTTTTTACTGACCCCGAACAGGGAGTAGATCTCTTCCGGCTGGCTTTTATCGGTCACAGCAATCCTGCCGCCATGCTCTTGTATGGTCTTGAGAATGGCCCGGGAGACATCATCAACCCCCTGATATCCCGGTTGTTGCAGGATCAGGTCAATCTTGAGATCTTCGCGTATTTTTTTTATATAGCCTTTCAGTTGCTGCCCTACGGTAAGTCTCTGAAACACTTCACTTTCATAGAGCATTCCCTCATGAGAGAAGTTGACAAGCGCCCTAT
>DCUN01000068.1:0-3680 GCA_002327225.1 Desulfobulbaceae bacterium UBA2213 | reverse complement strand
CGATCTTCCCGGTCGACATAAACAAAGACATCAATAGCATCACCTGCCTGGCAATCCTCAGGGATATATCGTGTCTCCATGAGAATATCCCCTGACGCACCCCCTTCAAGATGGATGCCGTAGTGGTCCCTCGTTCTTTTGACTGTCAGCGTATTTATCCTGCCTATCTGTACCATTTTTTCCCCTGTAAATTGTTACGTGATGCGCGTTTCCCGCCCCCACCATGTCCACTCTTTACCCCACTGTCAAACTCCGCTTCATAGCCAACCGTGAACTGGCTTGCTGAATGATTGCGAAGACTTAAGAAATGACCATTATTTTTATCAAAGGGACACAGAGGTATTGCACATGGCTCAAATCCAAACTTCTTGTAAAAACCGGGAGCACCTAATACAAAGATGGTGCTCTCCTTGATGACATCCTGGCGCAGGGCAAAGCGCATTAATTCAGAGCCTATCCCCTGCTTTTGAAACTCCGGGTTGACAGCCAGAGGCGCCAGATGTAAGCCGCAAACAGCAGAACCGTTATAGGCATTCGAAAAAGCAATATAGGCAATGACCCTATTGGTATGAATCCCCACCCATTCATGCACAGGAGTGGTATTCTTGTGGAAGTTTTCAACTAATTGCACTTCATACGTGCTCCCGGGAAATGCCTGCTGTAACAAGGCAGAGACCTTGGCATAGTTTTCAGGAGTAAGTTTACGTATTTTCATTTATTTACAGTTCAACGGTCAAGAGATAAGAATACCTTGAAAAATAAGGATTTTCGTTCAAGATCAGGATCGGTGGCAGATCTGGTCGACAAGCCTCTTCAAATGCAGATGAGCGGCTTCGATATCAGCAAGAGAGGCAAAGGCCTTGACGTCCTCTGGCTCGGCCAGATCAAAACCGCTGTGCAAGGGGTGGCGGCCGAGCAGTGCGGCCACAAAGGCACGCTCCATCCGATCACCAGAATCATCCGACTGATTCGCATCCGACAGCTCATACCAGGCCCGAAACGGGGACTCCGTCAAGGCCTTCCGCGCCTCCTTTTGCAGACCCTGGCTGGCGGCAAAACCGTGGCGGAACAGATCACTCACGTACCATTCTTCCAGCAGTTCTGCTGCCTTGGTTGCTGTTTCTGCACCGTCCAGCGGGCAATCGGGATATTTTTTGTTTATCAATGATTCCAGGCCCAGGCAAATGGTGTCACGCGCCCGCTCAGCTATGTCGGTGATCTTTTTTGTCTCCTCTGTTTTTTCGCCATAGGCGATGATCGCGCTGTTTATAACCCAGACGATTTCCTGCTCCAGGCGAGACAGGCACTCATGGTCTGTGATCAGGGACAGGGCCTGCTGTAACAGGGTGGTCTCGACTAAGGGACCAGCATAGACAGCAGGCACCCGGGTGAGTGCACTGCCTACCGGCCTCCGGGGGCGGGACAGAGGCTGACGAAGATCCGGCGGAGAGAAAAGAACGGCGGCCTCGTCTGGTGGTACAAAACCGATATCCTGCATGCGGTCGTTGCGGAAACGCAAGGCTTCCTCTTCAATCTGAGTCGGCAGATCGACGCGGACATCGCTCAGGAGTTGGTGGCTGGCGCTTAAGTCATATTGATAGAGGGCATCCAGGACAGTAAAGGGATGGATTTTCAGTGCCAGTTCGGTCTTCATCTCAAGGAGATAGAAACCGTCCGGGGTCATGGCACGGAGCGGTCCATCCTCCTCGTCCTCTTGAGGAACCTCATCCGTGTCAGGATCATAGACCGTGACGGTCTGGGCCAGGAAGAGGAGTTGCACAACATAGTCGAGTGAGAAAAAGGCCTTGGCCAGGGCTTCAGGGCCGGCGAGTGAAAAGGCTGTCAGCCATTGATCAAGGCTGTCGACGGCAAAGTCATAGCGGTTCCAGCAGTCCAGATCGACACAGGCCTCCAGTTGTTCGGGACTCAATTCGAGGAGGACGGGCAGGGCCTGATCCAAGCCGATCTCCCTGACGATGTAGTATGCTTCAAGGGGTTCGAGAGCTGCAACCTCGTCGGCCAGGTCGTTTGAGGCCAGAAGTCGCTCGCCCCGACGGGCCAGGGCACGGGTCAGATCAGCACGAAACGGAGTGAGCTTTATGATATTGGTGTCGGTCATATTCTCTTGTCAAGCAAAGGTGAGCGAAATTCCTCACAGCAACACGCGTGGAGTCTTCGTTTGTAGCGGTATTCCGTCCATTTTGACGGTTAAGCCGTTGTAAAAAAATAACATGGCCATTGAAGTAACCGGAGCGGCATAAGGATCCGTAACGAAATTGATATACATGGCCATGTTATTTCGTAACGGCTCATAAATTCAGTGTGCGGCGCCGAGCGTAGACAAAGAGGGTTACATCACTTCTCTTACTGTCTACTTCTTAACAGAAGAGAAGGAAGTTCGCGAGACAATCGTACGATGGAAGAGAGCGGTTTAAAGCTGTTTTGACGGTTTTATACCTACCTGTACCAGGAGTTCAGCCCTGAATGAGCCTGCCGCTGAAGCATTGCCAGCATGTCAGGTGAGTTGAACAATTTTTCGCACAGTTCGCATTTTCTGTATTGAATGATTTCTCTTGCCTTAAAACCGGCAAAAGATGCTATAGCTGTTATACCCATGTTCCGAATATGGGTATAGAGACTATTCGTTTCACTTTTTTGGAGCAGCAGTTCAAAGGTACTGTCCTTTAAATTCCCAAGATGGAAGAAGTTTGTCCTGGTAAAATGGCTGCCGGCATCGCAACAGGCATACATGTCAAGGTTTGGAGCAAGATAAGGGTTCATCGGACAGCAGTTTGCCTGGTAATCAGTCTGTATGGGCAGGCGATCAAATGATCCTGCCCGGCCGGCAAAGATTACCGGTTCCGGGAAATATCTGAGGCGATGATCCCGCAGATAGTGTTCGAAGGCATCATCCTGTTCTGAAAAATCGGTTACAAATGAAATGAAATAATCCAGCCCATTTTTCTGACAACTCTGGGCGGCGGTCACGATATTCCGGCGGGCTATATTTTTCTGATGCCACCGGCTGTAGCTCATGCGCAGTTGCGACAAGCCGTTTTCTTTGAGCTGAACGATGAAGCTGTCTGCAAGCTCCGGGGTTTTGGCCCAGAAGCAGTTGCTGACGATCCGGGTGTAGATGCCATATTCCTGATGACAGAGCTTGAGCAGTTCGGTAATTTCATCCAGATAGAGAAGCGGTTCGCCTGCGGTGAAACTTATCCCCTTGATTTGGGCAGCGGCCATATCGGCAATGATCTCTTTTGCTTTTCCCAGCTCCATTTTTAAATTTTCCGGAATGGCGTCGGCGGCGACACAATGCTCACATTTGATATTGCAGCGTGTTGAGTACCCAAAGGCTATTTTTCTCATGATTCTATTCACTGGTGGCAGAGCATTGTTCCCCTTGCCCCGTATTTATTACTGTTAATTGACTTTTACTGGGGATAAGTATCAGTCATTATGATGTGTCCTTCTTAACCGAAGCAAACAAAGAGCGCGAGAAATTTTACCATGAAAGTTGTTATTGCCGAAAAGCCGTCCGTGGCGCGAGACATTGCGAATGTGCTCAATATTACGACCAAAAAGAAAGGCTACATCGAGGGGCGGGGGTGCGCGATCACCTGGGCCTTCGGCCATCTGGTGACCCTGCAGGAACCGGGCGAATATGATCCGGCGCTCAA
>DCUN01000015.1 GCA_002327225.1 Desulfobulbaceae bacterium UBA2213 | reverse complement strand
GGTTTACGCAAGGAGCAGGAAACGGGGAACGCATACTCGAGCAAGGAGAATGGTGGCGGCTGCTCACCGCCCTTACCCTGCACGCCGACACTGTCCACCTGCTGGGAAACTGCTTCATCGGTGGCTGGCTTATTCATTTTTTCTGCCGACTGACCGGCACGGGGATAGGCCTCTGCACCATGCTTCTCTCTGCCGGTTGCGGCAACCTGATCAACACCTTCGTTCGTGGTTCTGGACATCAGTTTGTCGGCTTTTCCACGGCGGTGTTTGCGGTCATCGGCATGCTGGCCGTCCTTACGCACCAGGGTCAAAAAAAATTCACCGGCCGTCATTTTCTCATCCCCTTCATGGCAGGAATGGCGCTTCTGGCCATGCTGGGCAGTTCCGGTGAACGCACAGACCTGGGCGCCCACCTCTTCGGACTGCTCTGCGGCCTGCTTTTTGGATACATCCTGGGACGAGAACCGCTGCACAGCCTGCGCCATTCACTCTTGCTGCAATGTCTTTCTTTTCTCCTCTTCCTGTTCCTGCTCATCGGCAGCTGGATACTCGCCCTCCGCACCTAATCCACATTCCGACTTTCCTTGACAATACAATTTACCCCTGTATCTTTAAAAGAAGTTTTGGAATACTTTTTGATGTCCTTTGAGCAATTGCCTTCTCGGAAGGCTTTACTATTTTGACTTGCAATCCTTCTGAGAAGACTTAATCTGATTAATCGTTTCAACAAAAGCAGGAAAATAGAGAGAATACAGCCCTTTCCCTTTACAATCAAAACAGGAGAACCAGTCTATGTCCAACCAGGATCAACAGCCGCCATGGGGTCAGAAAAGAAAGCCCCAGACCCCTGAAGAATGGGTGGCCCTCTTCATCAAAAAGATACAGGAATACTTTTCGGACGCAAAACAACCGAATACGAGCAGTTCTGGGCAGGGCGCTTCTTCTCAGCCCGGCACCCCCCTGGCAGGGATCGGCAAGCTCCTGACCTTCATCGCCGCCATCCTCATCCTGCAGGGCGTCTATGCCTCTTTTTACAAGATATCTCCAAGTGAAGTGGGAGTTGTGCTCCGACTGGGGCAGTACTCACGCACCACCCAATCAGGACTACATTTCAAGCTCCCCCTGATCGACACCTTGTACAAGGTTGACGTCGAAGAGATACGCAAAGAAGAGTTTGGTTTTCGCAGCACGAGCCCTGGTCAGCAAAGCACCTTCAGCCGAAGCGGTTACGAAATGGAGTCTCTGATGCTTACCGCTGACACGAATGTGATCAACGTCGCCTGGATCGTCCAGTACCGGGTCAGCGATCCTCTCAACTTTCTCTTCAAGGTTAAAGACGTTCGTCAGGCGGTGCGCGACATATCAGAGAGTATCACCAGGCGGGTGGTCGGCAATATGGATTTTGACTATGTCCTGGGCAATCGCGACCTCCTGGCTGCCGATGCCAAAAAAGAACTGCAGGCACAACTCGATAAGCTGGAGGCGGGAATCTCCATCGGCACCGTCCAGTTTCAGGATATCAATCCCCCTGAGCCTGTCAAGCCGGCCTTCAATGAGGTCAACGAAGCGGATCAGGATATGAAACGGCTGGTCAATGAGGCGGAAGAGACCTACAACAAGGTGATCCCCAAGGCCCGTGGCGATGCCAAGAAAATGGTTGAAGTGGCCCATGGCTATGCCGCAGCCAGAATCAATGAGGCTGAGGGCGAGACCGGACGTTTTCTCGATATCCTCAGGGAATACAAAAACGCCCCGGAAGTCACCCGCAGACGGATGTATCTGGAGGCCATGCAGGCAATTATGCCAGAAGTAGCATCTGTCTATGTTATCGACGAAGACCAGAAATCACCGCTGCCCCTGCTCAATCTCTCCGCCACTCAAGGGGTGATACCCCCGAAATCAACCCAACAAGGAAACTAACATGAAACAAATAGCTCAATTTTTCCTGGCAGGTCTTGTCCTTCTGGGTATTGTGGTCATCTATGATGGTTTCTATATCCTTGAAGAGGGAACGCAGGCGGTCATCACCCAGTTCGGCGCCCCTGTCGGCACCCCGCAGACAGCCGCAGGACTGCACCTGAAAGTCCCTTTTGTCCAGCATGTCAATCTGTTTGACAAAAAAATCCAGATCTGGGATGGTGACGCCAATCAGATCCCGACGGGCGATAAAACCTATGTCTATCTTGATGTTACTGCCCGCTGGCGCATCACGGACGCCCTGAAATATATGCAGGCGGTCAAGACCGAAGCCCGGGCCCAGTCCATGCTCGACGATATCATTGACGGTACGGTTCGGGATATGGTGAACAAGAATGATCTTATTGAAATCATCCGCAGCTCAGACTGGACCGCTGCAACCATGACCGCCCTCGATAAAGACCCGGGGGCCGCACCCAAACGCGGCCGCGACGTGATCACCAACCACATCATCGCAACAGCAGCCAAGGCCACCCCGCAATACGGAATCGAACTCATTGACGTCATGTTCAAGCGGGTCAACTACATCGAGTCTGTACGCATCAAGGTCTACGACCGCATGATCTCAGAGAGAAAACGTATCGCCGCTGAAAAACGCTCCACCGGTGAGGGTAAAAAAGCGGTAATTCTCGGTACGGTTGACCGTGAGCTGAAGGTGATCACCTCAACGGCCCAGCGTGACTCCATCGGCATACGAGGCAAGGCCGATGCCGAGGCGTCAAAGATATTCGGCAAGGCCTACAACCAGGATCCGGAATTTTATTCATTTACCAAAACCCTGGAAAGTTATCAGGAGATAATCGGCGACAAGACCTCTCTTGTCCTCTCCTCAAATTCTGATATCTTTCAGTATCTGAAAAGTATCGACGGCAAGAGATAAGCCCTCAATCCGAACCGGTACGTGGCCCGTCCTATTCGTCAG
>DCUN01000024.1 GCA_002327225.1 Desulfobulbaceae bacterium UBA2213 | reverse complement strand
AGGAGTGGCTGAAAGATTTTGAGAATGGGATTGAAGAACGGAGTGCTTTTGTCGAGACACCGGGAGAGCGAACTTTCCGTTATATGGAGCCATTACAGGTTACAGAGGCGTGTCTTCCCTGTCATAATAATTATAGATCCGGAGAAATTCGTGGCGGGATTTCCGTTTCCCTGCCCCTGCGTTTTCATAAATCCCCATGGCCTCTGCTGATCAGTCATCTTGTGGCGGCAATCATGGGGTTGCTGGTGATCCATTTTTTTGCCAGTCGGTTACAAGCTCGCAGCGAACAGTTGCTGGTTAGCAACCAGCGTCTATTAAAGGAAATTGAAGAGCACAAGCAAAGTGAAAAGGAACTGGTAATAATCAAGGAAGAGCTTGAGCTCAGGGTTACCAGTCGAACAGCCGAACTGAGCAGAACAAACACCCTCCTTGATGCCAAGATTCGAGAGCAGCAGCAGGTTGAAAAAGCTCTGGTTGAAATTAATGATGAATTTATCCAGATTTTTAACAGCGCCCCGGATGGTATGCATATCATTGACAGGGATTTTACCGTCATTCGTGCCAACAGGGCATTCATGGCCCTTACTGGTCATAGCGCGGAGACGATTATCGGCCGTAAATGTTTTGAGGTCTTTTCCGGGCGGTGCTGCCATACTCCCGAGTGTCCTTTGACCAGGATTCTTAAAGGTGCTGAAAGGGTGGAACTGGAGGCGAGAAAGGTACGGGCGGATGGCAGTATCTTCCCCTGTGCGGTAACTGCCACTCCGTTCCGTTCGTCCAGTGGCAAGATAATTGGGATTATAGAGGTTTCAAGGGATATCAGCAGTTGGAAGGATGCGGAGAGCGCTCTGTCGCAGGCAGCCCAGGATCTTTTCTTGCGCAACCAGGAGCTGCAGGATTTTTCTCATGTGATCTCCCATGATCTCCAGGAGCCGTTGATGTTGATCCAGGCATTCAGTCAGCGTTTGCAAGCCAATTGTTCTACGGCCCTTACGGAGAAAGGAAAGGCTTATCTTGAACGGATTCTCAGCTCGGCAGACCGCATGCAGTTGCTGATTAATGGTCTGCTTTACTACACCAGGGTAGAGAAAGAATCCCAACCCTTTGCCCAGGTTCAGTTGAACACTATCATCGGGGAAGTTCTTGAAGATCTGACTGTGAAGAGGGAAGAGAATAATGCTGCTATTACCGTTGATGATCTGGGGAGTATCATGGCCGACCCACTGCAGATGCGGCAACTCTTCCAGAATATCATTGGCAATAGTCTGAAATATCATCATCCCGAGCGTCGCCCTGAAATTCGGATTACCCTTGCCCGGGTGCCGGAGGGATATGATCCTGGTACCCATGTGTCCATTTCCATAAAGGATAACGGCATAGGGTTCAAGGAAGAATATCAGCAAAAGATCTTTGATATTTTTCAGCGGCTGCATACCCGGCAGCAATTTAATGGGACGGGTATTGGTCTTTCCATCTGCAAGAAGATCGTTGAACGCCATCATGGTACTATTACTGCTGCTGCGGTCCCGGAGCAGGGTGCGGAGTTTATTGTTACTTTGCCGCGGGTTCAGAATCAAGAGAGTCACCCTCTCGAAGTGCTGCCAGGTTGATTGATTTTTTATTATGAGGCAGGTAGTATGCCGTCATGTCTTTCTTGCAATTAACCGATGATCTCATCTTCCCGCCACCATCCCTCGCCGATGAAAACGGGCTCCTGGCTGTTGGCGGAGATCTGCAGCCAGCAAGGCTGATTGCGGCCTACAGGTCAGGAATCTTTCCCTGGTTTTCTCCGGGCGACCCCATACTCTGGTGGTTCACCGATCCCAGGTTGGTCCTTTTTCTAAACGACTTCAGAGTCAGCAGGAGGCTGGCCAGAGAGATCAGGAGGGCGCCGTTCAGGGTCACTTTTGACCAGGCCTTTGAGAGGGTCATCGCCTCCTGCTCCCAGGTTCGTACAGAAAAGGGAGAGGGTACCTGGATCAGCAGCCAGATGCATGAGGCCTATTGCCGGTTGTATGATCTGGGGTATGCCCATTCGGTTGAATGCTGGCAGGACGAGATCCTGGCAGGTGGCCTGTACGGGATTGCCCTTGATCGGATCTTTTTTGGTGAATCGATGTTCACCCGTGTCAGCAATGGTTCCAAGGTGGCCCTTGCTGCCTTGGTGTCCAGATTAAAAACGGCCAATTTCCAACTTATAGACTGCCAGATGACCACACGGCATCTTGTAAGTTTCGGGGCGCGCGAGATCTCAGGGGCAGAATTCCTTGATCAGCTCAAGCTCTTTATTCAAACAACTCTTCCCAGTGGCAAATGGAACAATGATGCATTCTGAAGACAATGATATTTGTGATGGCTGTGGCAAAAGTGCTCTTCTACAGGAGATGCAGGGCAATGAATTCTGTGATTCGTGTAGTCAGCTTGCCAGGATTATAAAAACAGAGCCGCAATTACTGCGTAAGATCTGCACCTTGACCCATTCTGATCCCCATGGCTCTGCTGGCGGTGAACAGGTGTGTCCCGCCGGAGCGTCACTGGAACTTCCCGATGTCCTTGATGCCGTCCGTTATCGTACACGTGATCGGGAGCTCAATACCTGGTACGTATCTGTGAGTGAACTTCGGGGGAATCCCGTTGAGATCTTTGCCTCTACCGCCTTTGACCGGGATCACCATCTCCAGTCACGTATCTCTAATCTTACCACGATCACCCGTCTGGTTTCCCTGGTGTTGAGGCATGTCTTTCTTGGTGAAGTGCTGACTCTTGAAAAGACGATCAAGCAGTTACATAGGAGTTCCAGGCAAAAAAACGACCTTCCTGATATGTTGACCCGGGTGTTGAGCCGGTATGCCAGGCATCCGGAGAAGGAGGCTGATGATTTAGAGGAGGGTGAGCAGGTTTTGTAGTGGGCGCTGTTATTATGTTATCTGCCTTGGATCTTATCGGCCAGGCGCCATCTTAAAGGGTAAAAAAGACCTTGCTTGTTTCATAACGATCCCTTGTATGGTGTCTGCCAGAGGCCACTCAAAGAAACAGCTGGAAAAGACTGCTGTTTCTTTGTAACGGCATAAGGTGCCGTAAAGAGATTTGAGCAAAAAAAGACTTGCTCAAATCTCTAACGGCACCTAAAATTCAAGGGCAAACTCATAGGGGAGTTCTGACTTGTCGAAATGTTTGAGTACCTGCCGCAGGTCATAAAGGCTGGGTACTTCGAAAACCAGTTCCCAGGCAGGAGTCGGGGTAGGGGACTTGGAGAGCGCTATCAGATCAAGAATCTTCATTTCTGCAGGGGCCACCCCGGCGTACATCATCATCCTCTGGCGCGTGGCAGCCATGATGACCAGGGTCTGTTTCCGGGCGACAAAGGTCTCTTTCTGCTTCCACCGTACATAGACAATATCCTCCCGCTGTAACTCAATCGTCTCAAGTTTTTGACAGTTCATGCTGTGCACTGACAATCCTCGTTCGCTGAGCAGGCCATAGAGCCGGGAGTCGGTAGGGCTTGGTTTGCAACAGGATGAAATTTTAACAAATGTAGGATCGAGGGTGGTGAGCTCAATGGTATTGAAGGCCCCGGTTGGGCGAACCAGGGGAGAGACTCCGGCGTAGAGCACTGTCTTGATCTGATCAATGAGTGCAGGCAGTCTCAATCGACCTTCACCAACTTGAATATAGAGGTCTTCAAGGCTTTTAAGGCTGAAATGTTTGAGTATCTGCTTGAAATCTGCCAAGGCCAGGAGGTCCAGAGGAAGACCGTAGCGGCGCATTTCCTGGCTGACCACAGAAAGACCAATCTCCTGGGCTACCTGCTGGCTTCTGATCTTAAAGGTTTTTGAAAGTTCGGCACGGGCCCGCGGGGTCTGGCAGAGTTCAAGCATTTTCAGGTCAAAGTGGATGGGGTGGTCAGCCCGGATAATACGCACCACGTCTCCGTCCTGTAAAATAGTGTCAAGCGTTCCCCGCTTGCTGCCAATCATGGCGCCGAGGCAGGTGTGACCGATATCCGTGTGGACGCGGAAGGCAAAATCAAGGACGGTGGAGTTGACAGGAAGGTAGATTAAATCACCCTGAGGGGTATAGGTGTAGATTTCTTTTTTGCCGCTGGCCGCTATAACATCGCGGTAGGAGACAGAGTCGTCTGAACTGAGAACGTCAAACATCTCCTGGATCTCACGAATAAAGCGTCGCTGGTTAGAGCTCTTTGAGCTCCAGCCTTTAAACAGGCCGCGTTGTGCACGGCGGGCCATATCCTCGGTGCGAATCTTGAAAAGAAGTTCTCTTCCTTTAATATTGGCCCGGGCGTGCAGGGACTGATAACCGGTGTTTTTGGGGTTGGCGATAAAATCACGGATTGTTCGAGGGATGGGGGGAAAGGTCTGGTTCAGGATCCCCAGGGCCTGGTAGCAGGCGGTGGTGTTCTCAGCTACAATAAGGATCTCAAGGGGGTTGTCTATCTGCTTGCGTAAGATATGGTTTTTGGCATCATAATAGGCCCATAGGCCCTTGGCGCGAATGGTGACCTCACAGGTGAACCAGACTTCCTCGGCCTTGTGCTTGAGTTGTTGAACAATATCCAGGACCACCGGATCCTGGCCGATCAGTTTAATCTGGCTGACAAGCTTGATGCTCTGTTTGGGGAATTTATAGGAAAGAGCGAGGTTGAACATCTCGCGTTTCAGGCTGAACAGGCCAAGCACAGTGGCAAGAGGGGCGTAGATGTCAATCGTTTCGTCGGCAATCTTCTGTCTTTTGTACTGAGGCATAGCGCTGAGAGTCCGCAGGTTGTGCAGTCTGTCGGCCAGCTTGACCAGCATCACCTCGGGACGTAAGGCGGCCCCTGAGAAGATCTTGCGATGGATCATCTTGTAATGTGTCTGTTTGTCCCCTGTGAATTGAGTAATCTTGGTACAGCCTTCCACAATGGCCTCAACATAATGGCCGAATTTTTCCCCGATAAAGCCAATGGTGATTTCTTCGACATCCTCGACTGTATCATGCAGCAGGGCGGCGGCAAGGATCTCCGGGTGGGTAACATCCATCTCTTCGGCCAGAATTCGGGCGACAGAACAGGGGTGCATAATGTAGGCGTCACCGGAGCGGCGCCATTGGTCGTCATGGGCCTCGATGGCAAAATCCAGAGCCTGCCAGAAAACGTCGGCCGCAGAGCCATTCCCGATCAACTGTCGCATCTGAGCGCGATATGTTTCCAGATCAAAAGGTATATTGTACTGCATCTTGCTCGAGTTCTTGTGGTTAGTGTGTTCAGAAAGGATGTGGTTTGCAAGGGAGTATTGCTGTTAATTCCTTTGCCCACTGTCCGGAGTGTGCTACTATAAAAAAACGTTACGGTACAGATTGTCAGGCTGAAAGCTGCGAAAGGCACTTATCCCGTTCATTGGGGTTAGAAGAGGAACATGAACTCAGCTTACCAAAAAATAACGGTTAGAGGAAAAACAAATATCAGTTATGAGAAAAAAAAGAAAACATTCCCCCAGAAAGGTTTCAGAGAAGCGGCATGCTGCCAGACCAGACAGGAAAGAAGCACGTCAGGAAAAATCACTGGAACGGGACGTGCTGACCTGCCTGTATCGGAGTGAACATGCTGCCTCACAAGCTGATATTGCAGCGGAGCTGAAGCTTGATCGAGGCGTGCACAAAGAGTTGACCATGCTCCTTGCGGATCTGGTTGCACAAAAGATTCTGCAGCATGGTACTAAAGATCGGTATTCGCTCGGCAAGCAAAACAATCTGGCTACAGGGTTTCTCGAGCAGCACCCGCGTGGTTTTGGTTTTGTCACCCGGCTCTCTGTCAGGGATGGTGGTCCGACCTACAACAGAGATCCATCGGTTGAGGCCACCCACATGGGAACTGCCCGGCATGGCGATACTGTCCTCATCCGGGTCTATAAGGTCCGCCAGGATGGCCGCCCTGAGGCTGAGGTGATCAGCGTCCTCGAACGAGGTTCTGATCGTCTGGCCGGATTTGTCTCCTTTGAACACAACAAGGTTCGGATAACCCCTGAAGATCCCCGTTTTCCTTTCTCTGTTTTTCTCGATGGTAAAATCCCGGAGGATGTGAAGGAGGGAGACGCTGTCATCGTGCAGCTTGCTGATTTTGCTGAAGAGACTGCAAATATCCGGGGCAAGCTTATCGAGGTCCTTGGCGATCCGGACTCCATTGATGTTCAGATGCGTCTGGTGATTGAGAAATTTAAACTGCTCCATCGCTTCAGTGATCAGGCTCAAGAGGAAGCGGCGCAATTGCCGGAAGAGATTACAGAGACCAAAGGTCGAGAAGATCTTCGCGAGATCCTCCATGTTACTATCGACGGAGAAACAGCCAAAGATTTTGATGATGCCGTGGCCGTGGTTAAGACCAAGAAAGGGTTCCGGCTCTATGTCTCCATTGCCGATGTCAGCCACTTTGTAAGGCCGGGAAGCGCACTCGATAAAGATGCCTACGAGCGCGGCACCTCCATCTACTTTCCCGGCAGGGTCATCCCCATGCTGCCGGAGAAGATCTCCAACAATCTGTGCAGTCTTATTCCCGATCAGGATCGTCTGGCCTTTACCGCGATTCTTGATTTTGACCGCCAGGGGAATACAATCGGCAAACGTTTTGTCAAATCTATTATCCGCAGTCACCAACGCTTCACCTATACCACGGTCCGCCAGATCCTCATCGATAACAACAAGGAGGTGCGGCGCGAGCATAAAGCCTTTCTTACTCCCCTCAAGTGGGCGGAAGAGCTGGCAATAATCCTCCAGAAAGTGCGTAAAGATCGGGGGGCCATCGGCTTTACCCTGCCTGAACCGGAAATCGGTCTGGATGAGAACGGCAGAATAAAGTCCATTGGCAGGGCAGAGCGCAACTTTGCCCATCAGCTCATTGAGCAGTTTATGCTTTCTGCAAACGAGGCCGTGGCCGAGACCTTTACTGAGAACTCTGTGAACGCGCTCTACCGTATCCATGAACGACCTGATCCTATTAAGGTGCAGGAGTTTACCGGTTTTGCCCAGACCCTGGGGCTTCATCTTCCCAAACATCGGCAGGACCCTGACTGGTTTGGCCAGGTTCTGGATATGGTGAAAAACAGCCCCAAGGAATATGTGGTCAACAACCTGCTCCTTCGCACCATGCAGCAGGCGCGTTATGACGCACGGAATGTCGGTCATTTTGGTCTGGCGGCAACAGATTATACCCATTTTACCTCGCCTATCCGCCGCTATCCGGATCTCCTGGTTCACCGGGCCCTGTATGCCTTTATCAGCAAATCCGCTAAAAAGAAAAAAAATCAAAGTGCGGAAGATTTAAAAGAAATCGGTCCCTTTCTCTCCACCCGAGAACGGCTTGCCGTGAGCGCTGAAAGGGAGATGAACGACCGCTTGAAGGTCCGCTATATGCAGGACAAGATAGGAGAAAGCTTTGATGCCGTGATCTCTGGGGTAAGTGGTTTCGCCCTTTTTGTCGAATTGCTTGAGTTGTTTGTCAGCGGGGCAGTGGTTATTGGTGAGTTGAGTGATGATTATTACAACTATGATCAAAAACACCACCGCCTGGTGGGAGAAAGAAGCGCCAAGGTGTACCGGATCGGTGATCTGGTTCGGGTGACCCTGCTTGATGTAGATCTTCGGAAAAACAGGATTAATTTTACTCTGGCCAAGGAGTAGCAGGCTGCTTGTTCGAGGGTGGGGGCCTTCCTGCAGATCTTACGAGGCTTGACGGGAAAATGTATTTCGCATAAAGAGAAGGGGAAATCATGTTTCAATGTATGAATATGAAACGGGAGTATCCCTATAGTGATGTCGTGGAGGATTGAAGAATATGGAAAGCTCGAACTGGTTTATGGGAATCCTTGCCATTCCTTTTGTCCAAGGACTTCTCCTTGGATTTTTTATCTGCTGTGTCGTCTATGTCCGAGGATGGCAGCATCGTCGGGAATTGTCTCGAGAGATAAACAGATTGAAAGCACATCTGCATACCAAGTTGGAAATTGATTCCGCGGACAATGAAAGAAGAAAACAGGAACTCATTACCCTCAGGCAGGAGCGGGACAATCTGCGCATTACTGTCCAGTCTCTAAACCATAAGCCTGGCCGTAAGGAGATCAGGCAGTATTATATTTATCAGACCGCCCTGGATATCATGTTTGAAAAAGCGCCAGGTTTTGCCCCGGCCTGGCAGATCACACTCAAGGAGGCAGATCGGCTTTTTGAGAAATCAGAACAAGGGGTTGTCCCCTTGCTGAAACGCTTGATGCCAACCAGCACAAATAAGCAGGTGGAAGAGTATGAAAAGATCAGCAGAATCTCGCATGAAGATGGAGTGGCTTAGGAGCCGTTACGAAATAACATGGCCATTTATATCTATTTCGTTATGGCTCCTTATGCCGTTCTGGACAATTAAATGGCCATGTTATTTTTTTACAGCGGCTTAGGTTGCAGATCGGGTGAGCGGGTATTCTTATGTTCAGGATCTGTCTCCTAATAACAGAGAGCTCCTTGAGCAGTTGGTTGGGGTTTCTTATGTCCTTCTTGCCGTGTGGCGAATAATTTATTTTGTTTCAACGAGTCAGCTTCTTGTTGTCCCTCTGCTCTGTTTTTATCTCCCATGACCTTTGATACCTCTCTTCTTGATCACATTGCCATCGTCCTCATGGAACCGAAGTTTCCGGAGAATATCGGCTCCGCCGCCCGGGCGGCCTGGAATATGGGGATCAGTCGTTTGATTGTGGTCGGCAGTGTACCCCCTGATCCCGAACGGATGGCCATGATGGCCACCCACAAGGCCGCGCACCTCCTTGAGAGCATGCAGTTTCATCACAGCCTTGAAACAGCCCTGGCCCCTTTCTCCAGAGTTGTGGGCACAACTGCCAGACGAGGCAGGCAGCGGATCCGAGAAAAGGGCCCTCGCGAGGTGGTGAGTGAGATCCTTCCGCTGTTGGCCGACAATGAAGTCGCTTTTCTCTTCGGTCCGGAAGATAGGGGACTCACCAATGACGATCTGAAATACTGTCACCTGCTCTCTTCCGTTCCAACGGCTGATTTTTCATCCTTGAATCTTGCCCAGGCTGTGGCTATCCACTGTTACGAAATCTACCATGGAGTAGTGCACTGTCAGAAAGGAATGGCGCAGTCCTCTCGACTTGCTACGACCTTCGAGCTTGAAGAGATGTATCGTCATTTGGAAAAGACTCTGTTGACTATAGATTTTCTGCAGGACAAGAGTCATGACTATTATATGAATAATATCCGCCAGTTCTTTGGCCGGATGCGGCTGAGCCCCAAGGACTCCAGTATTATTCGCGGGATCTGCCGTCAGTTTCTCCGTTTCCAGGGGGACATCGTGTCAAGAAAAGAATAAGACGGCTGGCAAGGCTTGCGCTTATATTGCTAATATCAAAATAAGAAAGAAAAGAGATGTGGTGACGGTCTGATACCTCTTTCATACTCCCTGCAAAGGGCATTGAGTGCAGCGTGGATTATTCTTTCTGCAAAAGCCCTTCGCGAGGGTAACAATCAAGGCGTGATACTCATTGTAAAGAGCAGGCTGCAGAGGCAGTCTGTCGTGAAATTGCTCCTGAAGCGAGTGGTAGTCTGTTTCTTCGGCGGTCAGATGGTGCCGGGAAAAGATGCGATGGGTATAGGCGTCCACCACGAAAACTGGATGGTTGGCGGCGTATAACAGGATGGAATCCGCGGTTTCAGGTCCTATCCCGTTCACAGAGAGCAAGGCTTCCCGTCCGCGAGCCAGATCTTCGTCGAGGAAAAGTTCAAGTTTCCCGTGGTAGCGCTCGGTTATCATCTGTAGAAGATTTTTCAGCCGTCTTGCCTTGATGTTAAAATAGCCTGACGGTTTAATGAGCTGAGCAAGGTCGTCAACAGGCAAGGAGGAGAGCGCCGGAAAAGAGAGCATTCCTGCCTCTTGCAGATTCGAGATGGCCTTGCGTACATTTTCCCAGTTGGTATTCTGGGTGAGTACCGCTCCAACCATGATTTCAAAGGGCGAGTCGCCTGGCCACCAGCCTTGTGGGCCAAAATGGTCATGAAGCAGGGTATAGATCTCTTTGAATTTATTCTCTGTCATGTCTTTTTTTCCTCTTCCTGCCCTTTGAATTTTTCCTCCAATATTAGCAATAATCCCCCAGGCAGATACCTATATCTCTAGCCGTCAAAACTTTGTCACTTGTCAGGTCAACCTTTTTCCGGGATTTGATGGCGTTGATCAGAGGAACTGGGACCATGGATGAGGCTGACAGGGCCACCATGTGACCAAAGATACCTTCTTCCACCAGACGTACAGCCGCGGCGCCAAAACGTAAGGCCAGCAGACGATCAAAGGTCGTAGGGGAGCCGCCGCGCTGCAGGTGGCCAAGCACCAGAGAGCGAGTATCCTTGTTTATTCGCTTCCGGATCTCAGCGGCCACCCATTCTCCGACTCCTCCCAGGACAAGTTCGGCCCTTCCCAGTTCGCCTTCACCCTTGTTGATGACCGTGCCGCCTTTGACGCTGGCGCCTTCAGCAACAACCACAATGGCGTAATCCTTGCCGTGCAGTTCATTGTTGGTTATTTTTTTGCATACTTCGTCCATATCAAAGGGTATCTCGGGCAGGAGGATGACGTCCGCACCTCCAGAAATTCCTGAGTAAAGAGCTATCCAGCCGGAATCACGCCCCATGACCTCAACCACCATGACCCGATCGTGGGATTTGGCTGTTGAATGCAGTTTGTCGAGTGCCTCTGTTGCCGTTGACACAGCCGTGTCAAAACCAAAAGTCCGGTCTGTAGCCTCAAGATCATTGTCAATGGTCTTGGGGACACCGATAACCGGCATCCCTTTCAGAGAAAAACGATGGGCGATCTCAAGACTGCCATCTCCACCAATGGCGATATGGCAGTCAAAACCCATTCTTCTGAAATTTTTCATAATTTTATCTGAAATATCAACAATCTGGATTTCACCCGCCAGATTCTCCACCGGCGTGGCAAAAGGATTCCCCTTGTTGGTTGAACCGAGGATGGTGCCACCAGTGGCATAAATTCCTTCAACATCCTTTAAGGTCAGGGGCTTGAGCTCATCAAGATTTAACAGCCCTTTATAACCACTTCGACTGCCATATACCTCCCAGCCCCGTCGATAACAGGAATGGATAACCGCATAGATAACAGCGTTCAGCCCCGGAGCATCTCCGCCCCCGGTAGAAATTACAATTTTCTTCATATAAAAATTCCTTTATTTTTTATGTCAGCCTGTTTCTAGGTATAACGTATGGTAAATGCGTGGTTATTACATTCCTCTTAGGAGGAGGAGGGACGTGGTTAGGTATCTGTGCAATGCGGTTTCGTGTATAATGTGGATTGACTTCTTGAGACTTGCAACTTACCATAGATAATATCATGTTTATATATGATTGGAAGGGCAATATGTCCTTGCGGCAGAGAGAAAATATAGAATATGTTACTCATTGAGAATACAGTAGCTTTTAATTAACCATAGATTACAGGAGGAATTATATGTCTGATTTTACTGTTACAGACCAGGCAGTACAAAAACTTACTGAATACCTGGAGCAGAATAGCATTGAATCTGCTTTGCGTATTGCTTTGATGCAGGGCGGCTGAGCAGGCCCCTCTCTGGGCTTGGCTCTGGATGAGCCAAAAGATAATGATAAGGTTTTTGAAAACGGCGGTTTGAAGTTTCTGGTAGAGGAAGGGTTATTAACTACATGTGGTACAGTTCGTGTCGATTATGTCGACGCTGGCCCGCGCTCAGGCTTTGGAATTACTTCCAGTAACCCGATAAGTGGTGGCGGTGGTGGATGTAGCTCCGGTTCCTGCAGTTCTGGCGGATGTAGCTGATTGCCATAGTTCAGTTTCTTTAGCGGGTCTCATTTTTTTGGGACTCGCTTTTTTTTTCTAATTTTTTCTCCACACATTTCTCTCTAGTCAAAAATTTGACACGCTGTCGACTTGCTCTTACCCTTTAGCTGCAAATAAAAAGACTCGAGTGGAGGATCTCGCTCCTCTCGAATCGTTTCACTTACCTTCCATGTCATAGTCAGGAGGAGAGTTCCATGCAGTTTGATAAATTTACCATAAAGTCGCAGGAAGCGATTCAGGCGGCCCAGCAGCTCGCTCAAAACAAATCCCATCAGGAAATTCAGTCAGCACATCTGGCCAAGACCATTCTCGAACAACCTGAGGGAGTTGTCGTGCCGGTACTCCAGAAAATGGGGGTTGATCCTGCCATTATCCTGATGGAGCTGAATAAAATCATTGAAAAGATTCCCCAGGTTTCGGGCAGTGGTGCCGGTCAGGCTTATATCTCAGGGGAGCTGAAGCAGGTCATCGATAAGGCATTCAACACTGCCAGCCAGATGCAGGATGAATTTGTCAGCCAGGAGCATCTCTTTCTCACCCTTATTAAAGATGGTAAGTCAGAGACCTCCAAGATGTTGCGCAATAAGGGCGTTGATGAAAAAGGATTTCTGACGGCCCTGACCACCATCCGCGGCAATCAGCGGGTTACCGATCAGTATCCTGAGGAAAAGTATCAGGCCCTGGAGAAGTATGCGCGTAACCTGACCGATATTGCCAGAAAAGGGAAGCTGGATCCGGTTATTGGCCGCGATGAGGAGATCCGGAGGGTGATTCAGGTCTTATCCCGGCGCACCAAAAATAATCCCATTCTAATCGGTGAGCCAGGGGTTGGTAAGACGGCCATTGCTGAAGGCCTTGCCCAGCGCATTGTCAATGGTGATATCCCTGCGACTCTCGAAGGAAAACAAGTCGTTTCCCTCGATCTCGGTTCCTTGATTGCCGGGGCAAAGTACCGAGGAGAGTTCGAGGACAGGCTGAAGGCAGTGTTGAAAGAAGTTGAAACGCGAGCCGGCGAGATCATTCTTTTTATCGATGAAATTCATACCCTGGTGGGGGCGGGGGCCGCTGAAGGTTCCATGGATGCCTCCAATATGCTGAAACCCGCTTTGGCCCGCGGTGAGTTGCACTGTGTCGGGGCCACCACCCTTGATGAGTATAGAAAGTATATTGAGAAGGATGCCGCCCTGGAACGAAGATTCCAGCCGGTCCTGATCCAGGAGCCCAGCGAGGAAGACACCATTGCCATCCTCCGCGGTATCAAGGAAAAATATGAGGTGCATCATGGCGTCCGGATCCAGGATGCGGCAACGGTTGCCGCTGTTATTCTATCGAATCGGTATATTACCGATCGCTTCCTCCCTGATAAGGCCATTGATCTCATAGATGAGGCAGCATCATCTCTGCGAATCGAGATTGATTCCATGCCCACTGAGATTGATGAGCTCGAACGCAAGAAGATAAAGATGGAGATAGAGCAGGAGGCCCTGAAAAAGGAAAAAGATTCAGCGTCGAAAGAACGTCTTGTAGAGTTGAGAAAAAAGCTTGGTGAACTCAATGATACTTTAAGTGGCATGAAAGGACAGTGGACCACAGAACGCGATGTGATTCAGGATATTCGTCAGATCAAGGCAAGTATTGATGAGGCCCATATGGAAGAGCAGCGGGCGGAGCGGATTGGTGATCTGAGTAAGGTGGCTGAGATCCGCTACGGAAGAATTATTCAGCTGCAGAAAGACCTTGAGGAGGCCAACTCCAAGCTGCAACTGATTCAGGAGAAACATCAGATGCTGAAAGAGGAGGTGGGGGCTGAAGATATTGCCGCCGTGGTAGCGAAATGGACCGGTATCCCAGTGGACAGACTCCTGGAAGGTGAGAAAGACAAACTGGTACACGTTGAATCAGCGCTTGCCTCACGGGTGGTCGGCCAGCAGGATGCCATCAGGTCGGTGGCCAATGCGGTACGCCGGTCACGGGCCGGCCTGCAGGATCCTGATCGGCCATTGGGCTCTTTTATTTTCCTGGGTCCCACCGGAGTTGGGAAGACTGAGCTTGCCAGGTCGCTGGCTGATTTTCTCTTTGACAGTGTCCAGGCCATGATCCGCATTGATATGTCGGAATTCATGGAAAAACATTCTGTGGCTCGGCTCATTGGCGCCCCTCCCGGTTATGTAGGGTATGAGGAAGGAGGCTATCTGACCGAGGCAGTGCGGCGCCGGCCTTATTCGGTGGTGCTGCTGGATGAGATTGAAAAGGCGCATCCCGATGTCTTCAATGTCCTGCTCCAGGTACTGGATGATGGCCGAATGACCGATGGCAAGGGCAGGACGGTTAATTTTAAGAACACAATACTGATCATGACCTCCAATCTGGGCAGTGATCTGATCCTGAAGATGGCAGAGGAGCATGCAGGGGAAGATCTGGTCCGCAATCAGATCGAAGAACTGCTGCATCGGAAGTTTAAGCCGGAGTTCCTCAACAGGGTGGATGAAACGATTATCTTTCACAGCCTGTCTAAAGTGGACATGCGTTCAATTATTGATATCCAACTCCAGAGGCTTATCACCAGACTGGAAGAGCGGAAATATAAATTCACTGTCTCGGATGCGGCCAAGGATTTTCTGGTGGAGGCGGGCTTTAATCCTTTATTTGGGGCTCGTCCCTTGAAGAGGGCGATTCAGCGTTATCTCGAGGATCCTCTGGCTATGGAACTGCTAAGCGGCCGATATGTTGAAGGTGATCATATTATGGTTGATCTTCAGGCGGGGAAGTTGCAATTCAGTACTTGAATTTTATTACAGGCCATGATTAACGGTTGAATAGGGGGAAGTTGTGGCAATAAGTCACATCTTTCCCCTTTACCTTTTTGGCGGGATATGGTTTTTGAAATTTGAAATTATTGTTTCTTACGGTATAAGCATACTTCAAACTAAAAGAGAATATTAAAATGAGCAGCGATGTGAATGAATTAACAGTTAATTATGAAGAGAATGGTATTCTTCTGGTAAAGGAATTGGACAAAGAGATTTTATCAAAAGGGGCATGGACTACCATTTTGTATCGCTATCAAAATTGGAATAAGACTAAGGAAGAGTATAGCAAAGAGATGTATACAATTCGTCGCTATCAGAAAAGGGATGGAGATTACCTGTCAAAATCCAAATTTAATATCTCCAGTCCTGAGCAGGCCCAAAAAATTATTGATGCGCTGCAGAAATGGATCAATGGTTCAGAATGAGTTCTTGCTCTTTGCTCTTATCGTAACTTCCTGACTTACCGTGCTGTGCTACAAAAGATGCATGTATTATGCAATGCAAGACCTTTTTGTTATTGACAGTCTCTGTGTGATTGAG
>DCUN01000030.1:8109-12182 GCA_002327225.1 Desulfobulbaceae bacterium UBA2213 | reverse complement strand
TCAGCCAGATCCACCAGATTGGCAAGCAAGGCGGTTCCTCCGGTAATCACCACCCCGCCATGGATTTTATTTTTCTTGCCGGAATGGATCAGTTCTTGATTGACCATCTCCAGGATCTCAACAATACGAGCCTGGAGGATATCCACCAGCAGTTTCTGATTCAGCTTCCGCGGCTCCCGATCACCGACTGTCGGTACATCAACCATATGATTCGGCTTGATCATGGCGGCAATAGCGCTGCCATAATCCTCCTTTAACCGCTCCGCCTCCTGAAGTGGCGTCCGCAACCCCACCGACAGATCATTGGTCAGGTTATGGCCGCCAAGCCCTATCTCACAGGTATGCCTGATGGTTCCATCACAGAAGACTGCAAGATCAGTGGTGCCACCACCAATATCGAGCAAGGCCACCCCCAGCTCCATCTCATCCGCACTGAGAACGGCGTAGGCTGAGGCAATCGATTCCAGTACCATATCAAGCACCTCAAGACCCGCTTTCCGACAGCAGGTATAGAGATTATGCACGGCACCCATGTCCGCAGTGACGATATGGACATTGGTGACCAGACGCACACCGGTCATCCCCAGGGGATTTTGAATTCCAGTATGATCATCAACCATATACTCCTGGGGCAGGACATGGATAATCTGCTGATTCTCAGAGATCTTCACCGTCTTGGCGGCCACAATCACATCTTCGACATCAGCCTCCTTGATCTCCCTGCCGTTAATGGCCAGGATTCCGGGACTGTTAAATCCTTTGATATGATTACCGGCAATGCCAACATAGACACTATGCAGCTCGCATCCGGCGGCGTCTTCCGCCTGCTCCACCGCCTGCCGTATGGACTTGACGGTGGACTCGATATTGACCACAACGCCTTTTTTCATCCCCACTGACGGTGCTGTGCCGACTCCGATAATATCAACCCCGTCATCGAAGACCTCTCCCACGACACAGCATATTTTCGTGGTTCCTATATCGAGCCCGACCACGACTTCCCCTGGCGCCCGTTTTTCACTGCTCTGCTCCAGTTCACTCACTGGTCCTGTTTCATTTATTTCATCCATGAGTTCTCAACCCGATCCGCTGTGTGCCACCAGCACCTTATTTTCCAGATAATCCATACGAATATACGCAACATCCGCGATAGTCTTTCCCTTATCCGTCTCCTTATATAAAACCTCCAACACCCTTTTCAAACGACTATATTTTGTTCTAACCTCTCCCTTGCCAAAATAAACTGGAAAGGGGTAATCAACCAAATAGAGGGTCATTCCAGCATCCCGGTCAACATGGATCTCAGAAAGATTCTGGATCGGAAGATTAGGATTATTCTGTTTGACAAGTTTCAAAAAAGCCAGAGGTTCACGAAGCATCTCCTGCAAAGCCCCGGCACCGCTTATCTCTTCCTTTTCTCCTGCACCTTGAGAGAGGTTTTGGCTTTTATCTCCCTTGACATCAAGACCGGTTATGACCGGAAAGTCCATATCCTGCCCGGGTTCGACCGATGCAAAGACAACCCCGGCCTTGTCCAGATAATAAAATTTCCTGCTGCCGGAAACCTCCTGCAGGATCAAGGCCTCAGTGACATGTTCCTTGACCGAGACTACAAGCGCATCAGGCCAATCGCGTTTGACCTCAACCTCTGATACCCATGGGTGAGCCCTGAGAATTGCTTCAACATGAGCTGGATTAATCTTCACCAGACTGGCCTGATACCTGATCCCGGCAAGATCTCGAATCAAAGCGGGAGTGGTTATACGACAACCCGTAATGGTAATCTCCCGGATCTTGAAAAAATTCAGATCAGAGACCATGTTCACAAACGGGTTTTGTAGCGCAAAGACGAAAGATACTACAAAAGTCAGAACAAATGCCGGAAAGAGAAAGGCTTTCGTCCTGTTTTTTGCTACCACTGGAGGTCGTTTCAATTCTTTACGCTTGGCAGAGCGCTGAAGCCGGGATTGTATCCTGGTGAGCAGCCCTACACGTTTCTGTTCCTGGGCGGCATACCTTGAGGTAAACACAGGGTGTCTGCCACGATCGGCACCAGGGCCGCGTACGTTTCTGGTTCTCTTCTTTTCCGAACGAAAGATGGAACGTATATTTTTAAAAAAGTTCAACACGCAACACGTTTCCCCAATTCATAATGAGACATCAATATCCCTTTTAAAGAAAATGAACTTCCGGCTCCAGCACTATTCCGCTATCCTCTTCTACCTTTATCCGTACTTTCTCCATAAGCTCGAGGACATCTGCCGCAGTCGCCCCACCGCTATTCACCAGAAAATTGGCATGCACTGGTGACACCATGGCGCCTCCGACTATGAGGCCCTTCAGGCCGCTGGCCTCAATAAGACGCCCGGCGGCATCACCATCCGGGTTCTTAAAAAATGAGCCGGCATTCGGCTCTCCCTTGGGTTGCTTCATCCGCCGCTTTTCTCGATACGACCGGCAGAGGGTTCGTATCTGTTCCTGATCCGCCACTCCACATTGCAACTCGACCGCCACCACCACCCGTGCATCTTCTGCACGTTCATGATCATGCCAGATTCGATAACCGAAATCCAGCTCTGCCCGTGGCAGAGTGCAGACTTGACCCTTCGAGGTAACAAAGGTCACGGAGACAAGCACCTCCGCCAGTTCACGCCCCCAGGCACCGGCATTCATGATAACAGCGCCGCCAATCGTCCCCGGAATTCCGGCCGCAAACTCGAGACCGGAAAGTCCCTGCTCCTCGCACCAGTTAACAAGACGGGCAAGACTGCAGGCGGCTCCGGCCTGAACGACGACTCCGCCATGTTCCCCTGCCTCTTCACGAGCAATGACGCCAAACCCCTTGCCGAGCAGGAGTATAACCCCGTTAAAGCCGGTATCGCTCACCAGCAGATTCGTTCCCTTGCCAATAATTCGCCATTGTATCGTATGCTCAACAAAAAACAGGAGCAGACGTTGCAATCGGGCAAGTTCATGGACCGTAATTAAAGCCAGAGCAGGACCACCTATGGCAAAGGAGGTATACTCACTCAAAGGGCAATCCCAGGAGACAGAGGTGCCGGCAAGCGATTCCAGCTCCTTCTTTAATCCGGCTTCCATACCCATCTAGACCTTTTGTCTCCAGAGCAGATCAAGGAGTTCTTCTCCCGCCCTCACTATATTTCCGGCGCCCAGAGTCAGGACCAGATCATCCTCTACCAGCATGGGCAACAGTGCCTCCGCAAGTTCGTCCACGGCCGCGATAAAATGGGTGTGTCGCTGCCCATGCTGCCTGATATCCGCCAACAGACTCTCACTGCTGACCCCGGGAAGAGGGGCTTCACTGGCGGCATAGATATCTGTCATCACCAGGAAATCCGCCTGATGAAAGGCCGTCAGAAAGTCTTTGTACAGGGCCTCTGTCCGGCTATAGCGATGGGGCTGAAACAGGACCACGAGCCGTTTTCCCGGCCAGGCCTCCTTGATGGCGGCAAGGGTTGCCCTGATCTCAGTGGGATGATGACCATAATCATCCATGACCGTTATCCCATGGGCTTCCCCTTTCGTCTGCATCCGCCGCTGCACTCCCTCAAAGCTGCCAAGCGCCTCGGCAATAACCGAAAAGGGGATCTCCAGCTCAAGCCCGACACAGACCGCAGCCAGCGCATTATAAACATTATGGCGCCCTGGCAGGGAAAGATCGATTTCACCCAGGTGCGCCTCGCCCTGCCTGACTAGAAACCTGGTCCTTCCCTCTGTTGCTACCAGCTGTTCCGCATGCACATCCGCCTGCGCGGTGAGCCCATAGGTAATCTTTCTTTTCCTGATCTCAGGCAGAAGATCGGCAATATTAGCATCATCGAGACAGAGGATCACCGCCCCGTAAAAAGGGATCTTGTCAATAAACTCCATGAACACTGACTTTATATGCTCAATGTCTCGATAGTAATCAAGATGCTCCAGATCAATATTGGTGACCACCTCAAGCACGGGTGAGAGCTTCAAAAAAGAGCCGTCACTTTCATCGGCCTCAGCCACCAGAAATTCACCCTCTCCGAGCTTGGCATTTCCGCCCAGGCTGTCAACCTTGCCGC
>DCUN01000030.1:0-8080 GCA_002327225.1 Desulfobulbaceae bacterium UBA2213 | reverse complement strand
ATCAACTCGGCCAGCATCTCCGCCCTCTGGATCACCGGGATTGCGGCCTCACGGGCAGCCACCACCTCGGGATTACTTGCGGCAATGGCCGATGATGTCACCACCACATCGGCGCCGTTCACCCACTGCCCCTGATGGCCGCTATAAATCATGCCGCCGAGTGTGGCCAGATTGGCAGNNACTTCGGCAATGCCGCTCATGCCGATGCCGCCGATACCGACAAAATGGATATGTTTTGTTTTTTTATACATGATGACGTATCACTTATTCATTATCTCCAGACAACTCTCAACGATTCTTTCTGCGGCATCAGGGCGCCCCATCGCCCGCATGGCCGTTGCCATCTCTGCCAACCTTCCAGGATTAGCGGCAAGACCGGCCAGGGTTTCAGCCAACTTCCCGCCTGTCAGTTCACGCTCCACAAGAACCACCGCCCCGCCGATGTCGGCATAATAGCGACCGTTTCTGTATTGATGGTCATCGGCGGCAAAGGGGTATGGAATCAGCACTGCCGGTTTTCCAAGGACTGCCAGCTCGGCAAGGGTTGTGGCCCCTGCCCTTGAAACCAGCAAATCACATTTGTCATAGACCTCTGCCATATCGGTAAAAAATGAGGCGACCGTAGCCTGGATTCCGGCCTGTTCATACGCTTTCCTCACCATATTTTCATCAGCCACACCGGTCTGATGAATAATCTGAACAGTTGAAGGCAACAGCGCGCCGTGCTTGGTCAAGGCCTCTACAACCAGTTCATTGAGCCGGTGCGCGCCCAAACTTCCTCCCAGGATCAGGATCGTCAGCCTCTCCCCAATTTTCCGGGAAGTCTTTGCGGCCAGATCCAGAATCTGCTGACGCACAGGATTGCCGGTCAGCACCGTCTTGCCGCCTGGGAAGAAGGCATCACTACCCGGCAGGGAAAGACAGATTCTGGTGGCCACTCTCCCTAATTTTCTATTGGCAAGCCCGGGCACGGAATTCTGTTCATGAATCAGAGTCGGGCGCCCCAGAATTCTGGCCGCAGCCACCACCGGCCCCGTCACATACCCGCCAACCCCCACCACCAGATGCGGACTGAATCGGAGGATATGCCACAAGGCCTCCATAAAGGAAAACGGAAGCAGGATAAGGGCCTGAGCCAGAGCCAATACTCCCTTACCTTTTAATCCCTGACAATGGATCCCCCTGGTAGCAAAGCCATGAAGAGCAAGACTGCTCTTGTCCATTTTCCGTCTGGTTCCCACAAAGAGGACCTGGGTCCCGGGCAGACGCCGACAAAAGGCCTCTGCCGTGGCAATGGCGGGAAAGAGATGCCCACCTGTGCCACCTCCGGTTATCAACAGACGTATGGGTTGCTTACTCCCCATCATCCCCCCGACATGTTCCTGGCGTGAGCGGCCTCAATCACCTTCTGCACAGCAGCAGCAAAGACCTTGCCCCGATGGCCATAATTGTCAAACATATCGAAACTGGAACAAGCAGGAGAAAGCAACACCGTATCTCCAGATTCGGCAAGTTCCGCCGCCATCCTGACCGCCTCTTCCAGGGTCTCTGCCTGCCGTATCTCAGTCGTCCCGACCAGGGCCTTGGCCATCAAGTCCCGGGCCTCTCCAATGAGGATAAGACAGCGCACCTTCTGGGCAACGCTCTCCTGCAGCAGGGTATAATCATCCCCCTTGTCACGCCCTCCGGCAATGAGAATCACATTGCCGCCAAAACTGGCCAGGGCGCTGAGAACGGCCCCGGTATTGGTGGCCTTCGAATCATCATAATAGCAGACCCCCGCAGCCTCTCCCACCCGGGCCATCCGGTGCGCCGCCACCTGAAAAGCAGCCAGACCCTCTCTAATCGCCTCCCGGTCGCACCCGAGACTGCGTGCGGCAAGGATAGCGGCCGCGCTATTTAAAAGACCGGTGGCATTGTCAAGCATGGACCCTGTAAGCTCATACACCTCTTCCCTGCCCTGCCAGGTAAGGAGAATGGCATGTTCCTCAATCTGCGCCTGACAATCCGTACCATGACCAAAAAACAGCAACCGCTGCCCCCCAAGCGTAGCTGACAGAGATCGACAGAGCTGATCATCACCACTGAGGATCGCCGTCTCATTCTGCCCCTGCCCGGAAAAGATCTTCATCTTGGCCGCACCATAGACCGCCATACTGCCATGGCGGTCCAGGTGGTCGGGGGTCACATTGAGCAGGAGGGCCACATCGGCCTTAAAGGAACCGGCCGCCTCCAGCTGAAAACTTGAGAGTTCAAGCACCAGCACATCCACATCTTCAGGACTCATCAGATAATCAAAGAGAGAAGTGCCGATATTTCCCCCGACAAAGACCTTTTTTCCGGCCCGTTGCAGTAACTCGCCAATCAGGGCCGTCACCGTTGTCTTGCCATTCGTACCGGTTATGGCCACCACCGGTTGAGTGATGAGCGGTGCTGCCATGGCCAATTCACCCACTACCGGAATCCTCAGGGCTCGCAGCTGCTGCAGGACTCCCAGATCCTGGCTGATTCCGGGGCTGACCAGTACCTGATCCGCACGCCTGAGAAAGTCCAGGGTATGTGCCCCACATTCGTACTCCACACCCTGCTCTTCCAGAAAGGCCATATCTGTCGCCTGCAGGTTCTGATTGTTTCTGGCCTCAGAAACCAGTACACGTGTTCCCTGCGACAGCAGATAGCGCACCGCCGCCCGGCCGGAGACCCCAAGGCCCATCACAGCGACGCAGGGGGGGGACGCCCCTTGAACGGCTGCAGCACGATCATGGCCGGCTGTTATTGTATGAACACTCATCAGCGCAGCTTCAAGGTGGCAATGGCAACTAGGCCAAGAATAACAGAGACGATCCAGAACCTGACCACCACCTTGGGTTCATGCCAGCCTTTTTTTTCAAAATGATGATGAAACGGGGCCATGAGGAAGATCCTCTTACCATTGGTCATCTTAAAATAACCCACCTGAAGGATGACTGACAATGCCTCCATGACAAAGATCCCACCCACTATAGCCAGCAGAATCTCCTGCTTGATAATAATGGCGACCGCCCCCAAGGCCCCACCGAGTGCCAGGGAACCAACATCACCCATGAAAATCTGGGCCGGATAGGCATTAAACCACAAGAATCCCAGGGACGCCCCGACCATGGCCCCGCAGAAGATAGCCAACTCGCCGGCCCCTGGCACAAAAGGAATCTGCAGATAATTCGCCAACACGGCATGGCCAGCCAGATAGGAAAAGACGAGATAGACAGCCCCTGAGATAACCGTAGGGCCGGTGGCCAGTCCATCAAGACCGTCAGTAAGATTGACGGCATTGGAGGATCCGACAATCACCAGGACGGCAAAGACGATATAGAACCAGCCAAGATCCGGGCTGATATTTTTAAAAAAAGGGACACTCAAATGGCCGTCAAATCCGGGATGCAGAAGCACGAACAGGCCCACCACGGAAGCGCCTCCTATCTGCAGGAGCAGTTTCCCTCTGGCGCTCAAGCCCTTGGTGTTTTGTTTACGAACTTTTTTCAGATCATCAATGCCGCCAATCATACCAAAAAAGAGGGTCACAAAAAGCAGCAACCAGACAAGCGGATTGTCGAGCCTGGCCCACAGCAAAGTAGAACAGGTGATGGCAGACAGGATCAACACCCCGCCCATGGTGGGCACCCCCTGCTTGGCCAGATGGGTCTCCGGACCATCATCCCGCACCACCTGACCAATCTGGAAACGACGCAAGGCCCTGATAAACATCGGCCCCAGAATAATCATAAGAAGAAAGGCCGTCACCGCCCCGCCAATGGAACGCACGGTGATATAGCGGAAGATATTAAAACTGCTGAAGCTCGTATGCAGTGGATAGAGAAAGTGGTAGAACATAAATAAAGTAATTTAATCGTTAAATTTTAAGCAGTAATCGACACCTGTCAGCTGATAGGCGGCAGATGGTTTTTGACCTACAGAGTGCGAGGTCAGCAAGAGCCATCCAAAAAAAATTACTGTACCATTTATATGGCAAAAACGACACCAGGAACCGTAACAGGATGATAAAAATACACCTGTTCTTTGAGCCCCTTGTAAAATGAAGATTCTCGTTCTAAATCAAGGCATGCGAAAAAATTTACCGCAGCCATACAGCTGATATTCCGAGAATAAACTTTAATCACCCAGCTGAGATTGGGCGAGAAAATCATTATGCAAGTAGCTCACGTACTCACGGTTACTAATTGCTCCACCACTGTTTCAAGCCGCATCCCTCTTGAACCTTTGACCAGCAGCCAGTCGCCGGTCTGCAGCTGGCTGCCGGCCAGAAGCTCTTCAATCCAGTCCACAATACCACTCTTTTCCTGAAAGATCCTGACCCGCAGGCTGTCCATGCCGGCCGTTCTCGCCCCCATGGCAGTTTCAGCTGCAAAACCGCCGAAAAGTGCCAGATAGTCAAGGCCTAAGCCCGCCGCATAACTCCCCACCTCACGATGGGCCTCGGCGCTTGCTGGTCCCAGTTCCAGCATATCCCCCAGGACGGCCATCCGTTTTTTTCCTTCCTGCTGGCAAAAAGTCGTAAGAGCTGCCCGCATTGAGGCCGGATTGGCGTTATAGGTATCATTTAAAATAGACAATCCACCCTTCCCTTTCACAATCTGCATCCGTTTATCAGCCGGCCGGAAGGTGTCAAGGCCAGCCGCGATCTCGCTTATACCAAGACCTGCTGCATGGGCAATAGCAGCAGCAGCCACCGCATCAGAGATATTATGAACACCCGGGATGTGCAGGATCACAGCCGTTGCCTCTTCTGCAATATGGAGAATAAAGCTCTGGCTATCATCTCCCTCTTTCGTTACAGCAGAGGCCCACACCTGAGGAATTCGCCCTTCCACCGGACCATTCCCTGGCGCTCGCGACACTGAGCCGTCCGTGGCTTGCGCATACCGCAGGCCTTCTTCAGTGGCAGCGTAAAAAACCTTTCTCTGCTGATACTTCTCGGCGCAGGCCCGTACCCTGGGATCATCAAGATTCACAACCAGGGTAGTGGTCTCAGCGCAGCCGGCAAACAGCTCCTCCTTGGCCCTGGCTACCCCTTCTATGGAGTGCAGTCCCTCAAGATGCACGGCATGTACATTGACGATGCAGGCAATATCAGGATCAGCAATCTCGGTAAGTCTGGCAATCTCGCCTGGCCGGTTCATACCCATCTCGAGAATTATAGCCTTGTGGCCTGGATCAATGGGGAGAAGAGAGAGGGGCAGACCGATAAGATTATTAAAATTCCCACGGGTCTTCAGTACCCGCTCAGGAGGTGCCATGACGCCGACATCACGCCCTAAGCAATGCTGTTCAAAGATCGCCGCCGTCATCTCCTTGACCGTGGTCTTGCCGCAGCTGCCTGTAATCCCTACCACCAGCGGGCAACTGACCGCCTTCATCACCTGGCGCCGATATGCAGCCAGATCGCCTAAGGCCCGCAAGGTATCATCAACCAACAGACAGGGAAGCACTGGCAGAAGCTCCCGAGCTGTTTCCCTGCTAACCACAAGACAGCCGGCACCGGCAGCCGCTACCTGAGGCAAAAAGTCATGGCCATCAAACCTCTCACCGGCAAGGGCCACAAAGATGTCGCCTGCCGCCACTTTCCGGCTGTCAGTGACCACCGCCCCAAAGCCTGCACCACTCCCCAGTTCACCTGGCAGTTCAGCTCCAAGCGCCTGCTTGAGGCTGTCAAGTCGCCAGCTCGTCAACGCCCTTTTGGCCTCAAGCGTGTCATCAAAAAAACGTCTGCCATCCTGCCCAAGCTGATACTGTTCATGCCCCTTACCGGCGATGAGCACGATATCCTCAATGGTTGCCGCAGCAATGGCCGTGGCAATGGCTGCGGCCCGGCTATGCAGAACGAGATAGCCCTTCTCATCGGTTGCCGAGGTCGTGAGCCAGAAAGACGATCGTTCTTCAAGGCCGCTCGACCTGACGCCAGAGACAATCTCGGCCACGATCGCCCGGGGAGATTCAGTGCGGGGGTTATCATCGGTGATCACTACCACATCGCAGGAAAGGCCTGCTATTTCACCCATCAGAGCCCGCTTTCCCTTATCCCGGTCACCACCACAGCCAAAGACACAGAGCAGGCGACGATGCGGTAGCCGGGACAGGGTGGCCAGTACCTTTTCCAGGGCATCGGGGGTGTGGGCATAATCGACAAAAACAGCCGGCCGGAAATATGCTTCCTGTCCTGCCGGCATCAGCCGCTGCAGACGACCAGGGGCGCCGGATGCCTGCCCCAGCGCAGAGGACAAGGCTGAACCCTTTACCTCCAAGGCCAGTCCAATCCCCATTACGGTCTGCAGGTTGGCCATATTAAAATCACCCACCAGGGGGGATGTGATCGTCACTTCATCCGCCGGAATATGCAGGCGCATAGTCGTAGAATTCAAACCGGACCGGACGCTCAAGGGATAGATATCATTCTTCTTCCCTCCACCACACTGCAGGGCCTGAGCGCCCTGAGCTGCGCAGAGATCAAGGAGGTGGCGCACCCTTTTCTCTTCGCCGGGATCATGAGCTGCCGTGCGGGTAATAACACCCTTACCGCCTCTTTTCAAATGGTCACGAAACAAGAGGCTCTTGGCTGCAAAATAGTCATCCATGTCCTGATGATAATCGAGATGATCACGCGAAAGATTGGTAAAGGCAACCACATCAAATTGCAGATCACCAAGGCGATGCTGGACCAGGGCATGGGAAGAGACCTCCATGACCACATGAGTCACGCCCCGATCTACCATCTGCTTCAAGAGCGACTGAAGCAGGAGCGGTTCAGGTGTCGTGAAAGGGGCTGGAAGCTCCACATCCTGCCCTTTGGCATCATGGTAGCGATAATTGACCGTGCCGATAACCCCGACCGCCAGCCCCAGCTGTCTCAAAACACTCTCAAGGAGGTAACTGACCGTCGTCTTGCCGTTGGTGCCGGTGACTCCAACCAGGGTCAGCCCCTGTGCCGGTTGTCCATACAGATTGGCCGCGATCTGCGCATAGGCCAGGTGGCTGTCTTCAACCACAATCACACACTGGTCACAGGTTTCAAACTGTTCCGGCCTCACCCTGCCTCTCTCCACCACCACTGCCGCGCAGGCCTTCACCTGCTCCAGGTAGACATGCCCATCCGTCTTCGTCCCGGCAAGGGCTACAAAGAGAGATCCAGCCTGAACATTCCGGGAATCAACCGTCACTCCTGAGATCATCATGGCGGCGGGCGTTTTTTTACCGACAACCGAATAGGCCACAGAATCCAGCAGCCTCAGAAGAGAATATTCCTCACGGCCCTTTTCTTCACCGAACTGTCTGTCAGGTCTTGTCTGAGCCATAGCGAATGGTTGAGAAATAACGATTGGAAGTTGAAGATTCTGCAAGCATCTTAGGAACTGCATCTTTGCCATCACGACCAACGAACCAAAGCCATTGGAGATTAGAGAATGACATGATTTTTTCGAAAATAAAGACAGAGCCTCGTATAAGGGCGCAGTTGAAGAGGAAACTTTGAAGCAATCGCCAAGGATGAGTGGCTCAGCTTTTCTGCTTATCTGTCCCGCTTCATTGTTCCTTCAGTCACAATACGACTCTTAGCAGGTAAATCCCTGTCAGCCTTTTCGTCTTTTTTCAAGGTGACCAGGCACTCCTTCACCCCGCCAAGCGGCGTTCCTGCGGCAGGACTCTGGGCCACCACGCGCCCGGTTCCCTCAATCCGTACCTTGATTTTTTTATCCTGCAACACACGCAAGGCCCGCCTCATACTCATGCCGGTGAGGTCAGGCATGAGAGGATGGTGTTGTTCAAGTATGCTCTTCAATTCGACCAGAGATTTTTTCCCCTGCTCCTGCTGATAGTTCATCTCTGCTTTCTCAGACTTACTCATCATATCAGAGAGATTTTTATGCACCTGATATAATGCCACCATTGACGGTAAAATCTTAGCGGCCGGTCCCGCAAGATCCATCATGTTTTTGGCAGAGGCAAGGGAGGGTTCCAGGTATGGCTGACGCGCCACCACCATGAAAATCAGCTCCGGTTTATCTTCCGGCAGCAGAGCAAACATCATTCT
>DCUN01000169.1 GCA_002327225.1 Desulfobulbaceae bacterium UBA2213 | reverse complement strand
ACGTCGGCACCCGGGAAGCTCTGCCGGATCAAATCTTCCACGTCTTTGCCTATGCTGTGAGCCTGGGAGAGTGGGAGGTCGGCATTCAGATCCAGGTGCAGCTGGATAATGGCGATCTGTCCTGATTGCCGGGTGCGCAGGTCGTGCATGCCGAGCACATCGTGATGACCAAGAACTATCTGCTGAATACTCTCCCGTTGGTCCAAGGGTAACTGCTGATCCATCAACAATTGAACAGCCTCATGGCCGATCTTCCAGGCGCTGTGAAAGATGATCAGGGCAATGAGTATGGAAAAAAGGGGATCCATGATCTGCCCCCAGCTGAAACGGGTCAGCAGAAGGGCAAGAATGGTGAAGACATTGGTCAGAAGATCGGTGGCGTAATGGAGTGAATCGGCCCGAATGGCGGTGGAATTTGTCTTTTGTATAACAACTCTCTGGAAGGCAATGAGAATTATTGTGGCCAGGATGGAAAAAAGCATGGTTCCAATGCCCAGGCCCACCGCCTGGATGGGAACGGGGCTGGCCAGTCGTTCGATGCCATGCATGAGCAGAATCAGGGCGGAGCCGGCGATAAAGCTTGCCTGACCGAGGCCGGCCAGGGCCTCAGCCTTACCGTGACCGAAACTGTGGTCATCATCGGCGGGATTCAAGGAATAACGGATGGCCATCAGGTTAATAAAAGAGGCCATGACATCCATGAGGGAGTCGATGAGCGAGGCAAGGATGCTGAGGGATCCGGTGGCCAGCCAGGCGGCGAATTTAACCCCGACCAGCAGCAGAGCGGTAGCCACCGAGGCATAGGTGGCGAGCTTCAGGAGGCGCCCGTTTTTATGGGAATCAATCGCGTTCATGGGAACAGTTCAAGTGAGTACTTTTTCAATAATGATACGGGCCGCCTCGGGTCCCCAGCTTCCGGCTGCATAGCTGTGGAGCCGTTGGGCGCGGCCCTGGCAGGTTTCACATTCGTTGAGCAGCGGAGTGAGAAGGAACCAGGATTGCTCAATCCCGTCCTGGCGCCAGAAGAGCATGTGGTCGCCCAGAATGCAGTCAAGCAGCACCTTCTCGTAGGCTTCAGGTGACGGCCCCGGGTAGGCGTCATCATATTTGAAGTCCATGGTCATGGAACGCATGCACATCCTGGCTCCGGGGTTTTTTGTCTGAAAGGTCAGGCTGATCGATTCTTGGGGATAAATTCCGAGGACCAATCGGTTGGCGATGACGTTGGCGCTCAGGATGTCCCGGAAGAGAGAGTGAGGAACATCCTTGAACTGGATGACAATCCGGGTTTCCTTGCGGGCCATTCGTTTTCCGGAGATAAGATAGAAGGGCACTCCCTGCCAGCGCCAGTTGTCGACATGTACCGGCAGCATGGCAAAGGTCGGGATCAGCGACTGGTCAGCCACCCCCGGTTCCTGGCGGTAGCCCGGCACTTGCCGGCCATTGATTGTCCCCGGCCCGTATTGTCCAAGGATTACGCTTGCCTTGTCTGCATGCAGGGGCCGGATTGAGCGGAACAGTTTGATCTTTTCATCCCGGACCCGTTCCGCCTCAAAATGGGAGGGTGGCTCCATGGCAATGAGCGAGAGGAGCTGCAGCATGTGATTCTGGAACATGTCGCGGAGAACCCCGGACTGTTCGTAGTAGCCGGTGCGATGCTCCACCCCCAGGTTTTCGGCAGCCAGAATGGTGACTGATTCGATATAGGCACGGTTCCAGATGGGTTCAAAGATAGCATTGGCAAAACGGAAGGTCAGGATGTTCTGCACCGTCTCTTTGGCCAGGTAGTGGTCGATGCGGAAGATCTGTTGTTCATGGAAATGTTGATGCAGGGTCGCATCGAGGGCCAGGGCGGAATCGAGGTCACGGCCAAAGGGCTTCTCGATTACGATCCGGCTCCAGCCCCTGCCATTCTCAAACTCTCCGGCAAGTCCTGCCTGACCGATCAGGGTGGCAACTGAGGCATAGAGCGAGGGCGGCAGGGCCAGATGAAAGAGGCGGTTTCCCCTGGTGTTTCTCTGGAGGTCAAGGCTGTCAAGAAGGGTGGCCAGCTTTAGAAAGTCCTGGAGTGAATCATAGCGCAAGGGGAGGTAGGAAATCCTGGCCGCGAATTCCGGCCAGCGGGTCATATCTATCCTGGTGTCGGCACCACAACTTTCCTGCAGGAAGTCAAGGAACGTATCATGGTCGTAGTCGGTGCGAGCGCAGCCGACAATAGAGACCGGATCGGGCAGACTGGTGCTTAAAAACATCCGGTAGAGGGCAGGGATCAGCTTTCTGGCAGTCAGGTCGCCGGATGCCCCGAAGATGACAATGGTGCAGGGATCAAGCTCACCCGCGGTCAGGCAGTCACAGATATTCTCCCGGTCGCAGACTTTCCCTTTAATGATGGTTGATTCCATGATTTTTTCTTGTGCTGAAAATGTGAGAAAACCGGTACCGTAAGGGTCAGGATTTTTGTACGGCATGGCCGCCAAATTCACGGCGCAGTGCGGCCAACACCCTGTTTTCAAAGGCATTTTCCTTGCGTGACTGAAAACGCTGAAAAAGGGCCATGGTGATGACAGGAGCCGCCACCCCGCTGTCAATGGCCGCCTCCACTGTCCATCGTCCTTCACCCGAGTCATCCACAAAGCCGGTGAGTGTCTCAAGTCGTGGGTCTTCGCGAAAGGCGTCTTCCAGCAGTTTAAGGAGCCATGAACGGATCACGCTGCCCTGATTCCAGAGATGCGAGACCTGCCCATAGTCAAGGCTCTTGGCATAGGGCGAGGCTTCAAGCAGAGCAAATCCCTCTCCGTAGGCCTGCATCATCCCATATTCAATGCCGTTGTGGATCATCTTTACAAAATGGCCGGCGCCGGTGGGGCCGCAGTAAAGATAGCCATCCTTGGGGGCGAGGGTCTGGAGGACGGGTTCCAGATAGTGAAAGATCTCCTTTTCGCCGCCGATCATGGTGCAGTAGCCGACCTTGAGTCCCCAGATGCCGCCGCTCACCCCGGCGTCGATATAGTGAATGCCGCTTCCTTGCAGCGCTTCGACCCGGCGGATGTCATCTTTATAGCGGCTGTTGCCGCCTTCAACGATTATATCACCCGGTGACAGGAGCTCCTGCAGGTGTGCCAGATGGTCATCAACAGGCTGCCCGGCCGGCAGCATCAGCCAGACCACCTTGGGAGAAGGGAGTCTGCTCACCAGTTCCTCCAGGGAAAAAGATCCCTCCGCTCCTTCCTTGACCAGCTCTTCAGTCTTTTCAGGGGTGCGGTTGTAGGCCACTATCTGATGGCCGCCCTGAAGCATCCGGCGTGCCATGTTCATGCCCATCCGGCCAAGACCGATCATTCCAAGCTTCATGCTGGTGTTCTCCTGTTCTGTCGATTAATGTAGAGTCCCTCGAGCCTCTTGCAAAATGACCAATGAAGGTCAGCAACTGTCATTCCGGGCAGGCGGGATTCCATACAATCCAGAAGTTACGTAAAAGGATTCCCGATAAAAGAAATCGGGAATGTCATCGTGGTTATTTTACAAGAGTCGTCCTCTTAGGAGCCGTTACGAAATAACNNGTTACGGCTCCTTATGCCGTTCTGGACAATTAAATGGCCATTTTATTTTTTTACAGCGGCTTATTCGGCCACTCTTGAACTTTTGTCTCAAGTGTATAACAGAAGCGGGCCCAGGAAAACTCTTTGCCACTGACAGGACATTGCAGGGTGACATTTTTGTCATCAACCCCTGTCACTATCCAGTCGCCATGACGAGGCCCCTGTGAGATGTTTATTTTTTCACCAATAACAAAAGGGTAGGGGCTGAAGACGGTAACGTTTGTCTGCATGGTTTTACTCCTGGGAATATATCAGCACGAAATACAGGTAATCTGTTTATTGAATACCTGAAAGGTAGAAGAAAGTCCAAATGAAAGATGCAAGAGATGCACTGGCGGCTTGACTTTTGGATGGCCATGTTGTTTTTTTACAGCGGCTTACCTTTATCGTGTGATGCTGTCAACTTTGAGCAGCATGAGACCCCTTTCTGTTGGCTGAAAGCGGAATAATGATTGCTCAGGAACTTTCTGTCAAGGTGGAGTGCTCTGTGTCTTCTCTTATCCTGATCTATGCAGCGCTTGGCGCAGGGGCCGGCATCCTGGCCGGAATGCTTGGTATTGGCGGCGGCCTGGTTATAGTTCCCATGCTGGTGTTCACCTTCAGCTGGCAGCATTTTTCTGATCCTGTGATCATGCACCTGGCCCTTGGAACCTCCATGGCCAGTATCATTTTCACCTCGGTGTCCAGCTTCCTGGCCCATCATAAGCGAGGGGCGGTACAGTGGATTGTGGTTCGCCGTATTGTGGCGGGGATTCTGCTGGGTACCTTTCTGGGCTCATGCCTGGCTGCCAGGATGTCTACCGGATTCCTGAAAGGATTTTTTGTCATTTTTTTGTATTATGTCGGTGCTCAGATGCTGGTGAACCGCAAGCCAAAACCCAGTCGCCAGATTCCAGGCTGGCCCGGGATGTTCGTGGTGGGAAGCGTCATCGGGGCCTTTTCCAGTCTGGTTGGCATCGGTGGTGGAACCCTGTCGGTACCTTTTATGATCTGGTGCAATCTTTCTGTGCATGCAGCTATCGGGACCTCAGCAGCCATTGGCTTCCCCATCGCTGTCGCCGGAGCACTCGGCTATCTCTACAATGGACTGTATACACCTGGCCTGCCGGAATATTCACTGGGGTTTATCTATCTCCCCGCCTTGGTCGGCCTGGTCTGTGCCAGTGTGCTGACCGCGCCGCTAGGGGTGCGTCTGGCCCACAGTCTGCCGGTTGACCGGTTGAAACGTGTCTTTGCTCTTGTCTTGTTTGTTGTGGCAACCCGGATGGCATACAGTCTGGTGTGAGGATGAGCTTCTCTTCACTCTGTGGTGCCTGTCTCGGATAGAGAAAAGGAATCATCTATGTATTTTCGATTTTACTCTTTGCTCCCTTGAAACGTGCAGTCTGGAATGGTACTATCCTTTTGTTAATTCTCAAAAATGTTGCGCTTCTTGTTAAAAAACACTTCGACAGGGGTAAGGCGGACGATGGCTCTGCAGGTGTGATGCCTGTTTTTGCAGGAGAGGTATAGGAGTAAAGGAAAACTGAATGCAATCTCGAAATATTCTAGTGGTTGACGATGAGGTTATGGTAGCGGACGTGAGCCGGAGAACGCTTGCCAGTGCCGGTTACCAGGTCTTTTGTGCCTACAGTGGGGAACAGGCTGTAGAGATGGCCATGGCGTCGCGTTTTGATCTGGCTATTTGTGATGCCATGCTGCCGGGTATGAACGGTATTGAGACCCTTGAGGCCATTAAACAGATCTCTCCCACTATTAAAGGAATCCTTTTGAGTGGAGATCTGACTGTGAGCATGGCCCTTGAAGCCATGGATAAAGGGTTCAACAGGATTCTTGCAAAACCGGTGCAGTCAGAAAATTTAATGCGGGCCGTTCAGGAGTCTCTTGCCGAGGCTGATCTGCGAGAAGAAAATTCCCGTCTGAATAGTCAGGTTGTACAGATGCGGACCCTGTTCGAGCGGTATATGGCCCCGGAAGTAGCCTCAATCCTCTTTAAACAGCAGGAGGGCATGTCTGAGCTTGCAGGGGATGTACGGGAGATTACCGTTCTCTTTGCTGATATCAGAAATTTTACATTTCTGGTGCAACACGTGCCATTAGAGGAGTCGCGGGCGTTTCTGACGGAGTTCTTTGATATGGTGGCAGACGTTGTCTCGTCATGGCAGGGGATCCTTGATAAATTTATCGGTGATGCCGCCCTGGTACTTTTTGGTGCCCCTGTTCCTCTTGAGACGCCTAACCTGTCAGCCGTGTCAGCAGCTTCCGAGATCCAGAAGGGGTTTGAAAGAGTACGTGCCGGCTGGGCCTTGAAGTCAGAACTCTTTCTCCAGATAGGTCTGGGGATAGGGATCAGCCGTGGGGAAATGTATCTGGGAAATGTTGGTTCCGGACGCCGTCTTGATTATACGGTGGTTGGTGCCGATGTGAATATTGCGCAACGCCTTGCTTCGGAGACGGTGGCTGGTCAGATTCTTATTACCGAGTCGGTATATTGTGATGTGGCGGCCAATGTCTCTATTCAGGTGGAGAATACCAAGTTCCTCCGAGGGTTGGAACAAAAGATCCAGATTTATTCAATTGTTCCATAACGGATGAGTACAGAGAGCTCTTACAACAGAAAGTACTCATGCGTCTTTGTTGTACTGAACCAGATACAGCGAATCACCCATCGTAACCTGGTCTCCATGGGTCAATTTTCGGCCTCGTCTTGTTTCCAGGGCACCATTCACCGCTACTTCACCATTGTGTATTTGAATCTTTGCCTCCAGACCATCCTGTACCAGATTGGCCAGTTTCAGGAATTGTCCAAGACGAATAGGCTCTTTAGTGATGGCAACGATGGTAGGTGATGAGGGCATGATGTGTAAGGGAGTGGGTTAAAGGAGTCAGGGGCCGTTTAGGTCGTTCACGGGGGGCGAGGTAATAGTCCGTTACATGTGAGCGATTCTGCTGGTTTGTTGACAAACGCGCGGCGCTCAGTTAACCAGGGTGACAGCAGCTGGTCAAAATAACATATCGAAAAACTTGACTAGACTACGTTTTTTTTTTGACTTTTGCAAGAGCATCGGCTCTTAAATATAAGACATCGTATGACGAGAGAAAGGAATACGAACGAGTTTGCCTGTATGTTTCGTCCAGGGAAGGGATTCGTATTGCCGGCGTTTTCAGGTAGAGGTGAAAATGATTGAATTGAAAGACCCCGCCTTGTTCAGGCAGGAATGTTATATTGATGGTGTCTGGATTACGGGACAAGAGTCCTTTGAGGTTATTGATCCTGCTGATGGCAGGGTTGTCGGAAGTGTGCCGTCCCTTGGTCGGGAGGTGACCAGCAAGACTATCGATGCAGCCAATGCGGCCTATCCTTTCTGGAAGGGACTGACCGCCAAAGAACGGTCTGTGATCATGAAACGCTGGCATGCTCTGATTGTTGAACATCAGAATGATCTGGCCATGATCATGACCCGCGAACAGGGGAAACCCCTGGCCGAGGCCGCAGGAGAAGTGCTGTACGGCGCCTCCTATATCGAGTGGTTTGCTGAAGAGGCCAAACGGGTCTATGGTGATACCATTCCTGCCACCCAGAAGGGAAAGCGTATCCTTGTACTCAAGGAACCGGTAGGGGTTTGTGCTGCCATCACCCCCTGGAATTTTCCCTCAGCTATGATCAGCCGTAAGGCCGCACCTGCGCTCGCTGCTGGTTGTCCGGTGATAGTCAAACCAGCGGCCCAGACGCCTTTTTCTGCCCTGGCCCTGGCCGAACTTGCTGACCGGGCAGGATTTCCCCCTGGTGTCTTTAATGTGATTACCGGTCCTGCCGCTGAGATAGGGAGGGAGCTGACCCGTAATCCTCTGGTACGTAAACTGAGTTTTACCGGTTCAACACCCGTGGGGAAATTGCTTATGGCTGCCTGTGCCGACACGGTGAAGAAGATATCTCTGGAACTTGGAGGCCACGCTCCTTTTATCGTCTTTGATGATGCGGATCTAGATCAGGCTGTGGCCGGGGCCTTGGCTTCCAAGTATCGGAATTCCGGCCAGACCTGTGTCTGTGCCAACCGTTTTCTGGTACAGGAAGGGGTCTATGATCTCTTTGCTGAAAAACTGGCAGCCGCAGTTCGATCAGAGTTCCGGGTGGGGCCAGGAGTTGAAAGGGGAAACAATCAGGGGCCTCTTATTGATCTGAATGCGGTGATAAAGGTGGAAGAGCAGATCGAGGATGCCCTGCAGAAAGGGGCCAGGTTGGCAGTTGGTGGTAAGCGTCTTGGGGAAAGAGGTTTTTTCTTTGAACCAACGGTGCTTGTTGATGTGACCAGCGAGATGAGAATAGCCAGGGAAGAGACCTTTGGTCCAGTGGCCCCGCTTTTTGTCTTCAAAGATGAGGCGGATGCGGTCAGGATGGCCAATGATTCTGAATACGGGCTGGCCTCTTATTTCTACAGTCGTGATATCGGCAGGGCCTGGCGCGTTACTGAGGCCTTGGAATATGGCATGGTTGGCGTGAATACCGGGGTGCTCTCCTCCGAGGCCGCGCCGTTTGGCGGGATGAAGGAGTCTGGGATTGGTCGTGAGGGGTCAAAGTATGGCATTGAGGAATATCTGGAGATTAAATATATGTGCATAGGTGGGATTGACTCGTAAAGGGAACAGCGTTCCACCTTGTTTTGACGGCGTCTTGTGACTAAGAATATTCTCGACAAACTGCGATCTTTAAACTAACTGTAGGTGTTGGTTGAGTATAAAAAATAATTTTTTTTTTGGAAAAGGGAGATTGAATTATGCGATACATGAAATCACAAAAAGAGGTAGGTCTTTTTCTGCTTGTAGGTATCATACTGCTCTTGATGAGTGGGTGTGCGCCTGTAGGGTCCGGTGGTAATACTGCCCCCCCGATGGAAAATCTGCCGCCTTTGTCAAACTTTGTTGGTGAGTATCGTGATATTGAGCTTCCCATCGATATGAAATATAATCACAAGAAAAGTATGGTCGTTCGTACCGACTCCTTTACTGGCGGAGTGCTCTATTTCAGCGGGAGGGTGGAACGTGGTTCGTTGAAAAATTTCATTCTTTCTTCCATGGAGAAAAATAAATGGAAACGGGCTGGAGAAGTTTCGTCTGAGAGTACCTTGCTGGCTTTTACCAAACCTAATAAGTCGTGCACGGTTGTTATCGAAGAAGGTCTTGGTGGGTCACTTGGCCTTACCTATGTGGCTATGTATGTAGCTGAAGACGTTACAGCAAGTTCCGGTGGGTATTGATGTGATTTGATAAGCAAAGGCATCTCAACTTTCCGGGAATCTCCCGGGCGCTTTGTGAACTGCTGTTATACCGTCTCAGGTGTAACGGCAGTTTTGTTTTTTCAAAGCTGATACAAGAGGCCATGGCCCAAATCAGGGGAGGTGAGGTGAACGATGCGGACAAGCTGAGGGCTGTATTCATCGGCTCTGAGCTCCTGAAAACCAGGGGATATTGCCCGCAGTTATAAAGCCCTCAATGACTACTTTTTCATTAGCTCCATGGCGGCACTGATAATGGAAGGGGAATCTATGCCACTGTTCTTCCACAGCGTTTTCTGGGGGCCATGTTCGATGAAGTGGTCGGGGTGGGCCAGGATCATGGTCTTGATGTGGAACAGGTGGCGCGCCGACAGGAGTTCCAGGACAGCGCTTCCCCATCCCCCCTGGCGGACATTGTCTTCAATGGTGATGATCCGGCCGGTTGCCTCAGCCCAGTGAGAGATGAGGTCGCCGTCCATCGGTTTTATAAATCGCGGATTGATGACTGCAGCATCTATGCCGAGCTTCTGCAGTCCCTCGGCGGCCCGCAATGCCGGATAGACCCGGTTGCCCACGGGCAGCAGGAGAATATCCTTTCCTTGCCGCAGGAGTTCCCCCTTGCCGATCTCCAGTTTTTTTAAACTTCCTGACAAGACCACATCCTCGCCTGCCCCCCGGGGATAGCGCACTGCGCAAGGGGCATGGTGGAAGATAGCGGTGTGGAGCATGTGCTGAAGCTCATCCTCGTCCTTCGGGGCCATGAAGGTGAGGTTGTGGATAAAGCGAAGAAAGGAGATATCGAAAACCCCGTGATGGGTGGGGCCGTCATCTCCGACAACCCCGCCGCGGTCAATGGCGAGTGTGACCGGCAGGTTCGGCAGGCAGACATCGTGGATAATCTGGTCGAGCGAACGCTGAAAAAAGGAAGAGTAGATCGCCACCACCGGAAGCATACCCTCAAGGGCAAGGCCGGCCGCAAAGGTGACCGCGTGCTGCTCGGCAATCCCCACATCAAAAAAACGGTCGGGAAACTCCTT
>DCUN01000167.1 GCA_002327225.1 Desulfobulbaceae bacterium UBA2213 | reverse complement strand
TGATGATGGTTTCTCCTTCCAGCAGGGTATCTCCCGGCTTGAGAGCGCGCAGCTCCAAATTTTCATTTCGGGCAAAGACTTTACCTGTTATGGCAACGACGGTGGCAATAGGTTGACTGGCCATGGTGGACCTCCTTAATTTTGCGGAGCAGGGGATGCTTGTGGGAGCAGAAATAAATCTATTATATTTTATATATTATCAGAGTGAAGCGGAAAAACAATTGTACCAAAGTACAGGGAGGAAGAAAATTCAGAAAAGTCTCTTGTAAAAGTCTTCAAAATGAGATCCTCGTCCGCGATCGGTTTCTGTTGCATGAGGTTCAGAGATCAGGAGCTGCTTCCACTTCGGCTGAGAAATAACATAAGCTGAAGACGGTCCCGGATTCCCAGTTTTTCAAAAATCGCCCCCAAGTGAGCCTTGACCGTGCGCTCGGTGATATCGAGCTGTTCAGCCACCTCCCTGTTGGAGGCCCCACGGCCTACGGCCAAAGCGACCTCATTTTCTCGAGGGGTCAGCTGCTTGAGGCCTGGATGGTCGGGCTCAGGGGCGAAAATACGGCCGGCTGCGGCCATGACCCTGGTCATCAGTTGGGGGCCGATCCACAGTCCGCCATTGCTTACCACTGTGGCCACCTGTTGCAACATCTGCGGGGTGGACTGGGCATGACAGTAGCCCGAAGCCCCGACGTTCAAGGCAAGAAGGGCCTCCTTTTGTGAGGGAGTGCTGGAAAGTACAACGATCCGGATATCGGGGAATAATTCCCGCACCTCCAGAAGGGTTTCATCGATGTGCGCCTGGGGCAGGTTCTCCGCATGGAGCCAGACAAGGGTCGTCGCTCCCGTTGTCCGTGAAAGCGCTGAAAGGGTGGCAACCACAGTACCGGTGGGAAAGGCTTGCCGCCAGCGGTTCAAGTGTTCTGGACGGTCGGACAGGCAGATATGGGTGTTCATTGTAAGCTCCTCTTAAAGGTAAAGGGAGTCAAGTTCTAAGACCAGAAATCTCTGAGGATAAAAGATAAAAGGACGACACTTCCGTGGTGCCCATTGACTTCATTCAGAAAGGTAAGGTTGTTATCGCTCTCTCATGGCATTGGCTTTGGCCCGCAACACGGGCTTGAGCAGGTATTTAAGGATGGTTTTTTTCCCGGTCATGATGTCCACCTGTGCCACCATGCCCGGGATGATGGGCAGGTCTTTCCCTAGGCTTGATTCTACGGTGCGCACCCGAATCACATAAAAGACGTTGCCGCGCTCATCCATGACCGTATCAGCGCCGATGTGTTCCACCACCGCCTTGAGGCCTCCGTAGATGGAAAAATCATAGGCCGTGAATTTGACCAGGGCCTCTTGTCCGGGGTGGAGAAAGCCAATGTCCTTGGGGTTGATCTGGGCCTCCAGCAAGAGGGCATCGTCCAGGGGAACCACTTCCACCACCTCCCGGCCCGGCTGTACCACCCCGCCTATCGTCGTAACCAGCAGTCGTTTTATGGTGCCGCGAACCGGAGACCTGACCTCCGCGTGCTTGACACGATCGGCCAGGGCGGAACTTCCCTCGGTGAGCATACCCAGCTTGCCCATGACCTCAGAGAGTTCGCCGCGGATCTGGTTGCGAAAAAGAATTTCAACCTCCTGGATCTTTTTCTCTGCCTCCAGGATGGAGGACGACAGGCGGTCGATCTGAGCCACCACCTGGCCTTGTTCCCCGGTCATTCGCACCACTTCCCGCTCCAGGCGCAACAGGTCCATCTCCGACACCGCGCCCGATGCCTTCAGGGGTTTGGATATGGCCAGCTCTTTGGCGGCCAGTTCCAGACTGCGCCTCACCTGTGTTTGCCGGGAGTGGGCCTCGTTAAGCTCCTGCTGGCGCTGCTCAAGCTGCTGACGCGCTATGCTTATGTTGGCGTCAAGCCCATCGCGGCTGGAGGAATAGAGTCTTCGTTCCCGCTCGACAGTTTCTGGAATTTCAGCCAGCAGTTCGGCGGATGGCTCAAAGAGACGCCCTTCTGACAGGGCCTTGAGGCGCTCGGCCTTTGCCTGCAAGGCAAGAAACTGGGACCGGTTCTCCCGCAGAGAGGAAAGGAAGCGGGTGGGGTCGATGCGCAGCAGAACCTGGCCAGGGGTCACGGTTTCCCCTTCCCGCACCAGGATTTCCGAGACAATACCTCCGTCCATTGACTGCACGATCTGGATCTGGCTTGAGGGGATGACTTTACCTTGCCCGCGGGTGATCTCATCGATCTCGGCAAAGGCTGCCCAGACAACCAGGGACACAAGGACAATAACACTCAAATGCAGGAGGGCGCGGGCCCGCAGAGGTTCCTGATCCAGAAGAGCCCAGTCCGCATCGGCAGCCCAGTCTTTATTGCCGTCGGGCCGCAGGGGGAGTCTTTTTTCGAGCAGGGAATCAAGGAATCGTCCGATCATGCTGCTTTCCCGATGCGCCCTTGACGCAACGCCTCCACTACCTGGGCCTTGGGCCCGTCCGCCATGATGCGGCCGGAATCGATGACGATGATTCGATCCACCAGTTCGAGCAGGGAAGTGCGGTGGGTGATGACGAACATGGTCTTGCCCTCCGCATAGCTCCGCAGCCGCGTCTTGATCTCCTCTTCACTGGAGTGGTCCATGGAGCCGGTGGGTTCATCCAGCAGCAGGATGGGCGGCTCGCCGATAAGGGCTCTCCCCAGGGCCACTCGCTGGCGCTGGCCACCTGAAAGAGACTCGCCTCGTTCGCCCACCATCATGTCAAACCCCTGGGGATGAATGTTGACAAAATCGAGGATGCCGCAGAGCTCAGCTGCGGCCAGAACCGCGCCATCGTCAGCCGCGGGCATGCCCATGGTCAGATTATCCCGCAGGGTACCGTAGAAAAGAGTCACATCCTGCGGGACATAGCCGACCTGACGTCGCAGTTCGGCGGGATCAATCTGGCGCAGGTCGATCCCGTCGATGAGCACCGAACCGGAGGTGGGCTGGTAGAGTCCGAGAATAAGCTTCTGCAGGGTGGTTTTTCCTGAACCCACCCTGCCCAGGATGGCCACATGCTCACCGGGGTTGATGCGCAGGGAAACATTGCGCAGGGCATTCATCTCCTGCCCGGGATACGTGAAGCTGACATCCTTGAACTCAATGGTGCCGCGAAAGGAGCTGCGGGAGAGGAATCGGGCATCGTCGGGACGTTCCACGGGATTTTTGAGGATCTCGTTGAGGGAGCTCAGGGCTGTGGTGGCATTGTGGTACTGGGTGATCAGCCCGGCCACCTGGCCGATGGGGGCCATGGCCCGTGAGGAAAGCATGGAGCAGGCGATGAGGCCGCCCATGGAGAGTTCGCCTTTGGTGATGAGATAGACCCCGGTGATAATGACCGCCACCGTGACCAGCTGCTGAGTCCAGATGGCGATGTTGAGAGTGGAAGAGGAGAGCAGGCGCAGCCGCGCTCCGGTGCGGGCGAGAAAGGCGGCGGACGCTTCCCATTTGCGCTGCATCAACCCCTCAGCACCCAGGGTCTTGATCGTCTCCAGCCCTACAAGGCTTTCGATCAGCGTAGCGTTGCGTTGGGCACTGGCCCGATAAGTCGTCTCGGAAAGGGCGTGCATCTTCTTTTGTACCGTCAGTCCGAACAGGAGTACCAGCAACATGCCTGCCAGAATGGGAAGAATTACGGGCCAGGCGATCCAGGCGATCACCAGGATAAAGATCAAGGCAAAAGGTAGGTCGATGAAGGCCGTTACCGTGGCCGAGGTGATGAAATCGCGTACGGTTTCAAAGGAACGCAGGTTGGCGGCAAAAGAGCCGGCACTTACAGGCCGGTTTTCCAGGCGGATGCCAAGTACTCGTTCCATGATGTAGGCAGAAAGTTTCACGTCCACCCGACTGCTGGCAAGATCAAGGAAATAACCCCGCATGGTGCGTGCCGTCGCATCCGCCACCAGGACGATGGTCACGCCGATAGCCAGCACCCATAGAGTCTCGAAGGCGTGGTTAGGCACTACCCGGTCGTAGACATTCATGATGAACAGGGGCAGGGCTACGGCAAACAGGCTGATCAGAAAAGCGGAGAGCAGGACGTCCCGGTAGAGGGGCATATTTTCCAGCAGGGCCCCCCAGAACCAGTGACGACTCTTGACATCTCCCACCTCCGGGGCCCGGGCGTCAAAGGTGTAACGAGGCCGAGCCAGGATGGCCATACCGCTGTAGCGGGAGGTCAGTTCTTCCCTGGTCAGTTCGATCTCAGCCTCTCCCAGTTCAGGGAGGATCACCTGTCCGCTGTTGCCATCCTCGCTCCAGTTGAGGAGCACACAGGCCTCCTTGTCATCCAGAAAAAGAACGGTGGGGAAAAGGTGGGGATTGAGTTTTGCGAGCGGACGGTGGATGACATTGCAGGTCAGGCCGGCACGTCTGGCGGCCCGCGAAAAAAGACTGGGCGTAAGACGCGACTGGCGCTCCAGGGGAAGTCCGGAGAGGGCGGCATCACGGGTTATGGCCCGGCCATGCGATCTGGCCACAATCAACAGACATTCGAGCAAAGGGTCGACATCGTCGCGAAGCACGCCTTTCTCGGCGTCCTCGTGATTGCTGGGTTTTTCTGAAAGTAGCTTTTCTTTCTCCACTGCACCCTCTATTTTAGTCTATCTTGGCCAAGTCGGCATTCTCACGTCAAACGCTGTTTATGCGAAGACTCAGCCTTGTTCAGTAAGGTTATTATCCTGAAATTATACGGAAATAATATAAAAAAAAGATGGATTCATTCTTGGGATCACAGGAATGCATGCGCTGCGTATTCGTAAATTTTCTTCCAATGTATTTCTCTCCAAGGAGAATTACATTTATTATTTATTCTATATCTATGAAAATTCAATGTAAAATTTGACAATCTCGAAAAAAGACTTTTTTTTAGAATTTTGAACCATACAATCAACAGAATTTTTTCGTACATACTTCACATCGTTTAACGTCCAAACAGTAAATTATTAAATACTGATTTTTTTTGCTAGGTGTTGTGGATTTTTTTTGATAGAATCTAGGAATAATTATTATCATAATACTGTTAACTCTTCAATTTTTTAAATAAAAGGAGGTTTTTTTTATGGTAAGTAAAAAGAAGTTCATTATTGGTCTTGGCGGCGTCTCTATGGCAACGCTGCTGGTGGCAGGTTTGGGGCATAGCATGGACAAACCCGATCCCGCGGAATATCCATTTGCCCCATCGCTCCTGCAATATAAAAAAAGTGGGGCAGGGTTCACCCCGCCCGAAAAATGCGGCGAATGCCATCCGCAGCAGTATGAAGAATGGACAGGCTCCATGCATGCCCTGGCCTTTAAGGATCCGATTTATCAGGGCGAGCTGAACAAGGCGGTGAAGGCCGTTGGCCATGATATCGCCAGGCAGTGCGAGGGGTGTCATACTCCGGCCGGGGTTGTGACCGGCGAGATCAAGGGGCCGGGCATAAGCGGTCTGAGTGATGTTGCTATTAGCGGCGTCTCCTGTGACATGTGTCACTCGGTGAGTGGACATACCGGCTGGCAGACTCCCTATCGTCAGCCCGAAAATGGCTCGCTGATCCTTTCGCCGGGCAAGGATACTCCGGCGGGACCGGTGCTGACCAAATATGGCCCCTACAAGCCGGAAGAGGGATGTGGCGACGATTTTCATGAGTGCGTGGAACAGCCATTGCACAAGCAGGCGGAATTGTGCGCAAACTGTCATCAGGTGAATCATTACGAGACCCATACGCCTATAGAATCCACCTACAAAGAATGGAAGGACAGCCCGTATGCGGTGAAGGGCATCGCCTGCCAGGATTGCCATATGGTTGACTTTGACACCTTTATCCGTTCGGCCGATACAATGAAGAAACCTGAAAGGGGAGAATTTCGTCATTACTTCAACGGCGCGAATTTCCTTATCTATGCCCTGACCGAGCAGGCGGCAAAGAAGGCCGGGGATGCCGAACTTGCCGCCAATGTTCATAAAAAGTATGAGATGGCCGTTGCCCGCCTGCAGGCCGCCGCCGATCTTGAGGTGAGCCCGGTTTACCGCGATAAAAAGCTGGCGGAAATCAAGGTGCGGGTGAAAAATCTCCGGGCCGGCCACAACCTTCCAACTTCTCTTACCAATATCCGGCAGATTTGGCTGGAGATGACGGTCAAGGATCTGGACGGCAAGGTGATCATGACGACCGGCACGGTCGATGCGAAAGGGGCTCTGCCCAGTGAGGCGCGGCTGTTCAACTCGGAAGGCATGGGCAAGGGCTTCCATTTCGCCATTGATCCCTGGGAAGTTGTTTCTTTTGCCCGGCAAGACGCCATTCCTCCCAAGGGATACAAGGATGTCTATTATGGGGTATCCGCCCCGCAGGCCAAGGAACCGCTGGTGGTTGATATAAAGCTGCGCTATCGTCAGGCCGAACAGGAGGTCGCCCATGCCTTGCTGGGTGCGGTGCCGAAGGATATCGATCTTGCGGCCATCTATGGTCTTACCGCCATGCCTGATCTGCCCATCGTCGATATGGTCAGCAAGTCAGTCAAGATGGACCCAGCATTATAAATAAGGGGGCACATGGGTCTGTGACACTCCCCGGCAGAGGACGGTTGGCGGAGGGAAGCAGATGAGCAGATTGTATTTTTAGTGGCCGACCGATTGTTTTCTCGGAGTCTGCGCTTACCTGTTTTTTTTTTTTTTGCAAAAAAACAATCGGCGAAAGGCACTTATCCCGTTCATCGGGGTCAGACTTCGTTGTTTCCGCGCCCGGAACCGGGATTATTGAAACCGGTTTCGGGCGCACTGATTAACAATTGAATAAAGGAGAAGAATATGGCACAAGTCACCTTGCAGGGCAACCCGTCAAACACCTGTGGCACATTGCCGAAGATCGGGGAAAAGGCTCCTGACTTTCTGCTGACCAAAACCGACCTGAGTGATGTCAGTCTCCAGGACTATGCAGGAAAACGGATCGTCCTGAATATCTTCCCCAGCATCGACACCTCGGTTTGTGCAACCTCGGTTCGCCGTTTCAACAGCGAGATTGATAAAAAGGAGAATGCTGTCTGTCTCTGCGCTTCGAGGGACCTGCCTTTTGCCCATTCACGTTTTTGCGGGGCGGAAGGCCTTGACAAGGTGATTGCCGTTTCCGAACTGCGCAACAGCGTTCTGGGTGAGGGGTACGGAGTACGAATTATTGACGGGCCGCTGGCCGGGTTGCTGGCCCGGGCGGTTGTGGTGATTGATGAGACGGGCAATGTTCTGCACAGCCAGCTGGTTCCGGAGATTACCGAAGAACCGGATTATGAGGCGGCCCTGAAGGTCTTGAAGTAGAGTGGCGGGGTGTTTTATGAGTAACTGTTTATACTATTTGATAAAATTCACGCAGCCCCCCGTAGGAGCGACCTTGGTCGCGATTGATGTCGGTTTTGATGAAGTGACTTTTTTGCGTCCAAGGTTGCTCCTACGGGCAGATTCATCATTCTTATGAAATATCCGGGNNGCAGAGGCGCAGAGACGCTGAGAAGGACAGAAAAAGTTTTTCTCAGCGTCTTTGCGGCGCGGTTTTTTTGCCGCACTCTAATATGCTGTCTCATCGTTACTCGCTTGCCTTCATGTTTCCATCTTGATTTAAAAATGAAATACCACCTTCCTGATCAAACTTAAGCGGGATCATGCAGAAAGGCTTTGTCGAAGAACAGCTCCAGGGGATTGTTGAACGGGTCACCTATCACAATGTTGAGACCGGTTGGTCGGTGTTGCGGGTGAAGTGTTTTAACGAGCATGAGGCCGTCCCTGTGACTGTGCATCAGACTCGGGTTTTTGCCGGGGCGACCATGAAATTCTTCGGCTCCTGGGCGCAGCATCCTACCTTCGGCAGACAGTTCAAGGCGGTGCGGGCCGAGGAACAAAAACCGGCGACTGCGGCTGGTCTTGAAAAGTATCTTGGCTCCGGACTTATCAAAGGGGTGGGGCCCAAAACCGCCCGCAAGATTGTCGGCTATTTCGGCAAACGCACCCTTGACATCTTTGAAGAGCGCATTGAGGATCTGCTGCTGGTGCCGGGCATTGCCCAGAAAAAACTGGCCGGGATCAAGACGGCCTGGGAAGAACATCGAATGGTGCGCGAGGTGATGCTCTTTTTGCAGGGGCATGGCATCTCCACCCTCTTTGCCGTCCGTATCTATAAGAAATATGGCGATCAGGCCGTGTCGCTCGTTCAGGAAAATCCTTACCGGCTGGCGGATGACTTTTACGGCATCGGCTTTTTTTCTGCCGACAAGGTCGCCCTCTCACTCGGCATAGCACTCGACTCAGAGCTCAGGATCATGGCCGCTATCCGTCATATCCTTGCCGCTTCCCGTGAACAGGGCCATTGCTTTCTGACCAGCAGCCAGATCCTGGCCCGGATCAGAGAACTTCTGGAGATGGATCCGGCAGACCGACTGGAGGTGTACCTGCACTCCATGGAACGGGATAATCTGCTGAAGACCCGTTTTCTGGAGATTGATGGCCTGGCTGCAGTTCCTTGTTATTATTCCAAGACCCTCTATTACGATGAACAGAATTGCGCCGCATGGGTGCGACAACTCTGTGTTCCCATTGACATTGATGAAAAAAAGGTGAAGCAATGGTTGCAGAGCTACAGTGCAACCCAGAATCTTCAGCTCAGCGCCGAGCAACATGGCGCCGTTGCCGGTATCGCCTCCTGCCGTTGCGCGATTCTGACCGGTGGGCCGGGTTGCGGCAAGACCACCACCACCAAAACCCTGGTCAGCTTGTTGCAGGCCATGGGACTCACTGTGACCCTGGCCGCGCCAACGGGCCGTGCGGCCCAGCGCATGGGTGAGGTGATAGGGATTGAGGCCAAGACCATTCACCGCTTGCTGGAGTATCAGGGCGGCGGCTTTCAACGAAACAGGGAGCAGCCTTTAGTCCTCGACTGTCTGGTTGTCGATGAGTGTTCCATGCTCGATATCAGCCTGACCGCGGCCCTGCTTGGTGCCATTCCTGAAGGCGCGCGGCTTGTGCTGATCGGCGATGCGGATCAGCTTCCGTCAGTGGGGGCCGGCAATGTGCTGGCGGATCTGATCGTCTCAGGGGTCGTTCCAGTATTTACCCTCAACAAGGTGTTCAGGTAGGCAGAGGAGTCTTCCATTATCCGCTATGCCCATGCCATCAATAAAGGCGCTGTTCCCCAGGTTCCTTCGCCCTTTAAACAGCCTGGCCTGTGGAGCGAAAAGGCCGATTGCCTCTTTCTTGATTCCAACGAGGCGACAAAGGAACAGCTGCGGGTCATTGCCAGGGTGCGGGATCATTTGAAGTTGTCAGCCCAGGATGTTGAGGCCCATTTTGGAGAGGAGCATCTTTTTACGGGCATCGAGGAGGAACTCGTGTCGCAAAAAAAGAGGCACGAGCTTGACCTGCCGGATACATACCGCCATGTTAATTTTGGTCTGCTCCAGACTGCGGAAAACAGCGCCGATGAGCTGCGGGCAGTCTTGAAGAAGGTGCATCCCTGGTCATCCCTTTACTATGGCCTGACCGCCCAGGAGGTGATCGTCAGGCTCTATACCGAATGGATACCCAAATATTTTGGTCAAGAGTGCGAGATCCAGGTGCTCTCGCCGATGACGAGAGGCAGTCTGGGGACGGCGACGTTGAATCGCACCCTGCAGCAGGCAGTCAACCCCGCGGCCGAGATCAAGGGGCAACTGATTCTCGGTGAGCGGATATTCAGGGTGGGCGACCGGGTCATTCATCGCCGCAATAATTATGATCTCGGGGTCTTCAACGGTGATATCGGGGTCATCAGCCAGGTGAACGCCCTTGATCTGACCTGTGTGGTGCGCTTCTTTGCGGGCGGCCGTGAGGTGGAATATCAGAAAGATGAGATCAGTGAGCTGGATCTGGCCTATGCCATTACCATCCACAAGTCACAGGGCAGTGAGTTTGATTGTGTGATTATCCCCATTGTCAGCCAGCATTTCAAGATGCTCTTCCGCAATCTTATCTATACCGGTCTGACAAGGGCCAGGAGATTGGCTGTCTTTGTGGGAACCAGACAGGCCTTTTCCATGGCGGTCAGGAACGTGGACACGGCGAGAAGACAGACGGCGCTGGCTGTTTTGTTGCGGGGTTGAGGCAGGGAGCAGAAAGATAAAAGAGGGCAAGGAGAAAAAATGGAATACAAAACAGGAACGCTCGGCAGGGTGATCATGGCCCGCTTCGATCAGGGCGATGATCTGCTGGAGGGATTAAAAGAGCTGGTCAAAAAGGAAAAACTGCGCGCGTGCTGGTTCCAGATCCTGGGCGGTCTGCGGCAGGCAGGGGTCGTGACCGGGCCAAAAGAGCCGACCATGCCGCCTGATCCGGTATGGGCTGAGGTTGACGGGGCTCGGGAGGTGGTGGGCAGTGGTTCGGTGTACTGGGAGGCAGACGAGCCGCGTATCCATCTTCATGCAGCCATGGGTCACCATGGCGAGACCATGACGGCCTGTATCCGCAAAAACACCAAGGTCTATCTTGTCCTTGAGGTCATTCTCTTTGAATTACAGGGGATTGATATCACCCGTCCCTGGTTTGCCGAAGGTGGATTTCACCGGTTGACATTTGGAAGCTAGGTAATTGGCGTCTCTTGTGGTATTGTAAAAAAAACTGTAACTATTCACCTTGGTTACAGATAAACAACTGATCTCGCGCAGAGGCGCAGAGACGCTGAGAAGGACAGAAAAAGTTTTTCTCTGCGTCTCTGTGCCTCTGCGCGAAAAAATATTACAAAACAGAGAGTTACTCTTATACGTGCTGAACAGTTACAAAAAACTTTCAGGTGAGTTGTAAGTGTTTTTTTATGTCAAAATGGGATCATGAATGATGGATGAGACAATAAGCAGATCCGAACAGAAACGGAGATTCAAGCGGATAGAAGACGTGGCGGAAGAGCTGGCGGAGCTCACTGATAAGGATCTGAAGAAATTTCCAGGTGAGAGGGTTATCTGGGAAGAGATCAAGTCGATTCGTGGGCTGAGCGGTGGCGCACGTAAACGACAGGTGAAACATCTGGCCAAGATCCTGCGGCAGGGGCTGGAGCTCGATGCTGTTTACGACTTTTTGAGTAAGAGAAAAGGGTCGCAGCTCAAAGAAAAAACACAGCTCCACGAGGCGGAACACCTGCGTGATGCCTTGATCAATGAGGCTATGGAAGACTTTCAGCATTGCCGGTCCATGCAGATTGACTGGGAACCGGACTGGAAGAGTGCGCTTCTGGGACCGGCAGTGGCCAAATATCAGCGACTGGATGAAGACGCCCTGCGTAAGACCGTGTACCAGTATGTGAAGAGCCATAATAGATTATATTATCGTGAACTTTTCAGGATGGTCAAGGCGGCTATTGACCAGTTTGAGATGAACCGGCGGGCCAGGGCAGCCGAGAACGGAGACTGAGTGCAAGAGGGGGTAATTCTTTGCACTTTTTGTTGAAAATTGTCTTGTCCAGGAACGTACTCAGTTTTGCCTGGGTGGAAATGAATACGTTATCTTATTGCATTTTTCAAGTACACCTTATAATATGTTTCGTCGTTAAAGCCTTAGATGTCTCGTAATGAAAGAGCTGTTACCTTCTTGACCCTTTTCGTTATTCAGGTCTTTAGGAGCCGTTACGAAATAACATGGCCATTTATATCTATTTCGTTACGGCTCTTTATGCCGTTCTGGACCATTAAATGGCCATGTTATTTTTTTACAGCGGCTTATGTTGCTTTTTAGAGCGGCTTATAACGTATTGTGGAAAAAAATTAATTCAATCTGCAACCTCAATTCCCCTGAGGTAAGGGCACATTATGACCGATTTACAACAATCAAAATACAGTGAAGCAGGCGTTGATATTGATAAAGGAAATGCCTTTGTCAAGGGGATCAAAGATATTGTGGCCTCAACGCATCAGCGTGGAGTGCTCAACGATATCGGCGGCTTCTCCAGTCTTTTTGCCATCGACACACTTACCTATAATCAACCTGTCATTGTTTCATCCACTGATGGAGTAGGCACCAAGCTTGCTATTGCCGGACTCTGCAATAAACATGACACTATCGGCATTGATCTTGTTGCCATGTGTGTGAATGATATCATCGTCGGTGGCGCTAAGCCCCTATGTTTCCTTGATTATTTTTCAGTAGGGAAGCTGGATATCCATACAGCCACCGAGGTGGTCAAAGGGATTGCCGAGGGTTGCAGGCAGGCAAAATGTTCTCTGGTGGGTGGTGAAACAGCGGAGATGCCAGGTCTGTATAACGGTGATGATTATGACCTTGCCGGTTTTGTGGTGGGTATTGTCAATCGTGATGCGATCATTGATGGCTCCGAGATCAAGGTCGGTAACAAGATTGTAGGCGTAGCCTCCAGCGGTCTGCATTCCAATGGCTACTCGCTGGTCAGGAAGGTCTGTTTTAAAGATCTTGGACTCACAGTCGGACAGCAGATAGAGGAATTCGGTTGCACCCTTGGTGAAGAACTGCTCAGGCCAACCCGTATCTATGTCCAGTCAGTTCTGGGTGTATTAAAACATTATAGAATAAACGGTATGGTTCACAATACCGGGGGGGGCTTTATTGATAATGTCCCTCGTATACTGCCTCGAAGCTGCAAGGCGGTCATCGATCGCTCTTCGTGGAAAATGCCGCCTGTCTTTAGCTTCTTGAGTGAAAAAGGCAATATCCCCATGGACGAGATGTACCGTACCTTTAATATGGGTATTGGCCTGATGGCGATCGTTGAAGATTCCGTTGCCGAAGACGTTGTCCATCACTTTGGGGCCCTCGGTGAACAGGCATGTATCATTGGTGAAATTGTGAACACCGAGAATGGTGAGGAAGAACAGGTGGAACTGATCAATTGATTTCAGGACGCAGTTGAGCTTTTGGCTGAAAAAGAAAAGGGGCGCTTATCTCACGATAAGCGCCCCTTCCTTTTTTATGCACTGCAATGCAAGCCGCCGAACCTGTTCTGCAGGTTTGCGTCGCGGTTATTTCGCAAGAACTCCTGAATCGGCACAGTCGCTGGTTCCGCCCTGAATCTTATCAAGGGCGTGGGGCAGGGCAGGGAGGAGGACTTCTATATTTTCTCTGGCTGCCTTCTGACTGCCGGGCAGATTGATAATCAGGCTTCTTCCTCGAATCCCGACCATGGCACGAGAAAGAACAGCATGCGGTGTCTTCAACAGACTGGCAGCGCGCATGGCCTCTGCCATGCCGGGGATCTCTTTTTCGATGACCCCCCGCATGGCCTCCGGCGTCACGTCTGTGGGCGAGACCCCGGTTCCTCCGGTCGTCAGGATAAGATCAATCTTGTCCTGATCCACCCACTGTATCAGGGTTTGAGTAATGGCCTCGATCTGATCTGGAACCATACCAAACGCACGTACCAGATACCCTTCATCCCGCAGTATTTCCTGAAGCATCGGACCGCTTTCATCTATGCGCTCACCACGTGACCCTTTGTCACTCATAGTCAGCACCGCGCAACTGAAGCGATCAGCATCGTGTCTCATTTTTTTCCCTGGCAGAGTTCTTAGGTATGCTGCTTGTCACTGGCGGCAATAATCTTCTCGGCAATATGAGCAGGCACCTCTTCATAGTGTGAAAAGACGACAGCAAAGGATCCGAGGCCGCCGGTCATGGCAGTCAGATCTGTGGCGTAACGCTGAATTTCAGCCATGGGAACCTGGGCGATGATGATCTCATGCCTGGCATCGGCATCCATGCCCATTACCTTTCCCCGCCTGGAATTAAGATCTCCCATGACATCACCCACATGTCCCTTGTCAACGCGGATAGTCATTTTCATATAGGGTTCAAGTAACACCAGACCAGCCTGCTGGACGCCTTTTTTAAAGGCAAGTGAGCCCGCCACCTTAAAGGCCATCTCGGAGGAATCCACGGTATGATAGGAACCATCAACGAGAGCGACCTGTANNCGATATTGTTGGGGGATGACTCCACCCACGATCTTATCCTCAAAGATAAATCCACTACCGTGAGGAAGGCCCATTATTTCAATCGTACAATCACCAAACTGACCACGCCCACCGCTCTGTTTTTTATGCTTGCCCTGGGCCCTGGCACTTCCCTTGATAGTCTCCTTGTAGGCTATTCTAGGCAGGTTCAACTCCATCTTCACGCCAAACTTCCTTTTTATCCTGGCTCCGACGACCTCCAGATGTATCTGGCCCATGCCGGAAAGAAGAGACTCGCCGGTCTGCTGGTCACGGGTCAAACGCAGGGTGAGGTCTTCATCGAGTGTCCTGGTGATGGCGGAGAATAACTTTTCCTCATCGCCATGTTTGGCGCTCACTGCAAAGGAGATGACAGGCTCAAAAGATTGAGGCGGGGGGTAAACAATTGGCTGACTGGCCTCACAGATGGTATCCCCGGTTGTTGTCTCTTTGAGTTTGGCGACTGCAACGATCATCCCCGGGCCAACCATGTCGACGGCCCGTTGTTCCTTTCCTTCAAGGACGTAAAGTTGACCGAAACGCTCACTTACTTTTTTGCTGGCGTTATAAAAGGTATCACCGGACAGGGTACCTGAATAGACACGGAAGATGGAGAGTCTGCCGGCATAAGGATCTGCCATGGTTTTGAAGACCATGGCAGAAAAATGTTCATTAGCAAAGGGCTTTCGTTCCAGGACTTCTCCAGTCAGAGGATGAGTACCAAGCAGAGGGGGGCGATCAGCAGGGGAGGGCAGAAAATCATTTATGGCGTCAAGCAGGGATAATGTTCCCTTGTTCAGAAGGGCGGACCCGAGACAGACCGGGGCAAGGCTCCCATTGGCAATTCCTTTTCTTAAGCCAAACCGGAGTTCGTCTTCGGTTAATGTCCCATTTTCAAGAAATGTTTCAATAAGATCATCATCAATTTCCGCTACCATTTCCATAAGCTTTTCACGATACTCAGCAACCTGAGCAACGAGATCATCAGGGACAGCTATCTGTTTAATACCAGTATCATTGTCAAAGAGCCAGGCGGTTTCCGAGACGATATCAATAAGGCCCCTGAATCCCTCTTCGGCGCCGATGGGCAGATGAATAACAACGGGATTGATGGGAAGTGAGTTCGTTATTTCATCGAGAGTTCTCTGGAAATCAGCTCGGTCCCTGTCCATTTTATTGATAAAAAGCAGGCAGGGAAGTTTTCGCTCGGCAATAAAATTCGCAAATTTTATGGTTTGACCTTTGACCCCCAGGACTGCGCCAACAATAAAAATCGCACTGTCTGCTATCTGAATGGCCTGATACGTTTCGTTGAGGAAGTTATCATCTCCCGGGGTGTCAATGAGGAAGATCTCATGTCGTTTCCAGCTGTAATTATGAAAAGATGCGTTGATGGAGAGATTGCGCTGGATTTCTTCTTCATCAAAATCCATGGCGGAGCTCCCTTTATCCACCTTGCCCAGTCTTTTGATCTTGCCGGCGCTATAGAGCATGGCCTCGGCAAGAGAACTTTTTCCGCAATGTCCGTGTCCGATTATGGCAACATTCCTGATCATATTAATGTCTTGCATGCATTTCTCCTTTTGTGAAGGCTTCGAGGAATTTCTCTGAATAATTTCCACGAAGTTTTCTGCTGACAGATTTTAAATGGATCAATAATTTGTTAAGAATCTCTTATTTATATATTCAAAATACAGTCGTAAAGTCAAGGAGGATTGACAGGTTGTCCGGCAAGTCTCATCAGACGGCGATCTCACAAGAAACCGTTACGAAAAACCCATTCCAATTCGCAGACCTTGAGCCTCATGATTTTCTGGTAAAAACAAGATGAAAAAGGTATGCATAGCAGCGACGTATCAGTGATGTCAGGATAATGGAAAGAATGAGGACGCTAAGGTGCAGGAAGAGAGACGACAGAATACGGCAATAGCAAAATCAGCGGGAACAGTCGGCATCGCAGTGATGTGCAGCCGGGTGCTGGGTCTGGTTCGGGAACAGATCTTTGCCGCCATGTTCGGAGCAGGATACGCCTTTGATGCCTTTGTCGTGGCCTTCAGGATCCCCAATCTGCTCCGCGACCTTTTCGGGGAAGGGGCGCTGTCAGCGGCCTTTGTCACCATCTTTTCCCGCTATGACACAAGCAAAACCCAGGAGGAAACCTGGCGTCTGGCCTCCAATGTCCTGGTCTTTTTTGCCATCCTGCTCTCTCTGCTCACCCTGCTTGGCATCTTTATGGCCGGGCCGCTGGTCTCCCTGCTGGCCCCCGGGTTTTCCAAGGTTGAGGGTAAGGCCGAGCTGACGACCTGGCTGACCATGATCATGCTGCCTTTTCTGGTCTTCATCTCTCTTTCCGCTGTCGTTATGGGGATGCTCAACACCAAGGGGCGTTTCTTTGTGCCGGCTATAGCCTCTTCTTTTTTCAATCTCGGCTCCATTGTCGGAGGCGTCAGCATGGCCCTGATCCTGCCTCATTACGGGCAGCCTGCCATCGTCGGCATGGCGATCGGCACCCTGATCGGCGGAATCATGCAGCTTGGTGTCCAGTTGCCCGCTCTTTTTAAGACCGGATTCCGTTTTTTTCCCCATCTTGACCTGCGCGATCCCGGGCTGCACAACAT
>DCUN01000130.1 GCA_002327225.1 Desulfobulbaceae bacterium UBA2213 | reverse complement strand
GGCCGCGGCCATCGGTCTGTTGACCCGGATCATCCGCTGATTGATATCGAGCAGGGCAATGAGATCAGGCATGGCGTCCATGGTTCGTTCCCATTCCTGTTTGGCCCTGATAACCAGCCCTTCAATTTTTCTCCGTTCCCTGAGCTCGTCCTCCAGCTTGTGTGTTTTGTCCCGGACCGTCTGCTCCAGTATCTGCTGATACTGACGGGACTCACGCACCATCTTTGATCGCTCCAGGGCCTTGTCCACGGCATGAAAGAGGACACCCAGTTCTACGATCGGTTTGGTGAGATAGTCCCAGGCGCCAAGACGCAGGGCCTCAATGACATCAGCCATGGTGCCCACCCCGGAAAAGATGATGATGGGGGTGTCGGGAGACTCGACTGCGATCCTGGTCAACAACTCAAAACCATCCATCACCGGCATGCGCAGATCAGTGAGCACCAGATCAGGTCGTTCCTGCTGGAATATCTTCCAGGCCTCCAGGCCGTTTTCAGCCTCCAGTGACCGGAATCCAAGATTGGTCAGGTACGTGGCTGTTGAGCGGCGCAGCAAGGGGTCATCTTCAGCATGCAGGACGGTAATGACGGGTTTCATGATAAAAGCTCTGTGGGTGCGGTTGGTTGGTGTAACGATTCACATCGGAGGCTTTGGCAAAATGACCACGCTGTCATTCCAGACCACGCTGTCATTCCCGAGTTCTTGTATCGGGAATCCATTTTCGTACATTCAGCCTGGTATGGATTCCCGCCTGCGCGGGAATGATAATTGTTAGACTTGAAATGACAATTGTTGGCCTAAGAATGACAGCTGGTGGGCTGCATTCGTCATGTCGCAAGAGGCGCTGTCTTTCATGGTTCACAGCGGCAAGTCAATGGTAAATGTTGCTCCCTCACCAGCCCTTGACCTGACCGCTACCGCTCCCCCATGTTTGCTGACAATGATGGAGTAAACAACGGAAAGACCGAGTCCTGTGCCCACTCCAATATCCTTGGTGGTGAAGAAGGGGTCAAAGATATGGAGCCGGGTCTTCTCATCCATGCCCGGGCCATTGTCTTCGATCTCCACTCGTACCATCTCCCCATGGAGCAGGGTGCGCAGGATAATCCGCGCCTTGGGCTTCGGTTCGGCTCGGTCACTCAGGGCCTGGGCCGCGTTCTTCAGGAGGTTGATGAAGACCTGTTCGATATCTGTCGCCACGCAGGCAACCTGGGGCAGGTCCGGACTGTATTCTTTGACGATCTCTATATTGAGGATATCATATTTTTTTCGCAGGTCGTAATCACTTTTGGCCAGTTTTATAGATTTATCCAGCAGAAGCACCAGATTTTGCGGCACCTTTTCACCTTGTCGGGGGCGGCTGAACTGGAGCAGGTCGCCGATGATCCTGGCGGATTTGATGGCCGACTCCTTGATGCCGTCCATGAAAAAAATGATATCCCTCTTTTGAAAATAGTCCTGAACCCTGGTGAGATCGAGGCCGCAGTGGCCGGCAATCTCCTGATTTCGGGCAATATCAGGGGAGAGGGACTGCTGGATGACCTGGATGGACTGGAGGATGGCGGAGAGCGGGGTGTTGATCTCGTGGGCGACGCCGGCGGCCAGTCCGGCGATGGTGGACATCTTTTCCGTCTGCAGCATCTGCTCTTCCATCCTTTTATGCTCGCTTATGTCGCGCACGATCCCTACCGCATGCCAGCTTCCATCCTGCAGGAGCGCCGACAAGGAGAGGGTGACTGGGATCTCCCGACCATACTTGTGCCGGGCTGTTGTCTCTATCGTATTGTTGATGGCCTTGCTCTGGCCGCTGGTTAAGAATTCCTGAAAGGCCGTCTGCTGCACCTCCTGATAGCGTGAGGGCATCAGCAGTGTATGCAGATTCTTGCCCAGCACCTCCGTGGCGCCATAGCCGAATATTCTCTCGGCAGCCGGATTCCAGAAGGAGATATTTCCCTGGGGGTCCATCATCAGGATAGCATCCTGGGCGGAATCGGTGATACCGCGCAGCCGCTTTTCACTCTGGCGTAAAGAATTTTCCGTCTCTCTTTTCTGCTCTTGCTGGCCCAGGTTGAAGAGGGCGTAGCCAATATCCCTGGCGATTTCATTGAACAGATTCCGCTCCTCCTGATTGTCAATGAAGTCGATGGGGAGTGAGACGTGCACATAGCCATATACACGGGACTCATATTGCAGGGGGGCGCAGAAGATTCCACTTCTTGGATAGCCGCCTGCCGTGGGACATTCACCGCAGAAGAGCAAGGGCGCGTCAATGACGACCATCCCCTGGCACTCTCTGCATTCCTGGATACAGGGGGGGGGAGCGCCCGTATTGATCTGCTGTTCAAGCTGGTCAAGGTTGTGGAGCAAACCGGCTTCCGCCCTGCTCGCTACGCTCCCGTCTGTATCGAGCAGGATGATCCAGGCGCTGGCATAGCCACGACTTTCGATCAAGATGTCACAACATTTCTGCATCAGCTCCTTCTTTCCATGCTCCTGGCCAATGAGCCGATGGATTTTGATGAAGGTCTCCAGCAGGATGGTGAGGTGTCCCGTTCGTTGCTCCTCTCTCCGGAGCTGGGTAATATCGCTGAAGAGACAGTGCGTCTGGGATACGTTCCCCTGCTCATCGGAAACAGATTCACTGTGGAAGGAGGCCAGGAGCGTGGAGCCGTCTTTCTTTATCAGCTCAACTTCACAGTCCATCTTTCCCTCCTTCTCCGTAACAAGGGGAAACATCTCCAGAAAATAGGCCAAGGACTGAGGCGCTACAAAACTGCCAAACCAGCGGCCAGACACTTCGTTTCTGCTGTACCCCAGGGCTGTAAGCCAGGTCTGATTGATATTCAGCACAGATCCTTCCGGGTTCAGAGACATATACGGCAGCGGGGCCTTGTCATAGAGCAGGCGGAAGCGTTGTTCCTGGAGGCGCAGCTCTTTTTTGTCCTCCCGGTTCTTTCTCAGGAGCAGGCTCAGCCACAAGAGCAGGGGCAGGGAGGCCAAAAGGACGATCAGAAACAAGAGGATGTGGTTTCGCTGGGTCTGGCTGTTCAGGCGGGCCAGCTCGTGTGGCCAGATCTGATTGAGCAGGACCAGGAAAGGGGCCGTCTTCTGGTGAGTCTCCCGGCTGAGGGCGGCAGCGGGGTGTGCGCTGCCGCCCTCCCCTGCGCTTCCCTGGTCTGTGATCAGGGGGAGGGTCACAAAGGTGAACATCCCCTCTGCGGTCATGAGCTGGCCCTGGCCCTGCCGGCGTATCTCCTGCCAGATCTCGGGGAAACGGCGGCCAAAACTGCGCTGCGGATCACGGGCAAATCCCCATTCATCTCTCTTGTCGGGGGCTAGCAGCCAAAAGCCTTCCTGGTTTACTATCTGGGGGCTAATGCTGGTATAATGTTCACCAGTTTTTTCATGGTGAACCATTGCCCTGCTGAAGAGATCAAGGAGGGGTTGTCCTTCGTAGGTGAAGAGGAGGGTGCCGATTGTTTGATTGTGCAGGTCAAAGATCGGGGCGGCCCTGCGGAAGAGGGGGCGAAAGGGACGCCTTGGCTTGCCCTCTCTGTCGAGTGCCAGGGTTATGGGCGAGATTGCTTGACCACCCTGCAATGGCAGGCCGGCAAGAAAATCGTCCGCTGCGTTGCTGTGCAGCTCCTGGAGGGGAATGATCGTTGCCTGCCGGTCTTTCTTTTCCACCCGGAGAAGCTCACTGCCCTTGTTGTCGAATAGCTGGCCCTGGTTATATGTTTCTCCTGTCTGGATAAAATTTCTGAGGCTTTCATTAAACCTTTGCCACATGACCTGGTCTTGCGGGCTGGCAAGAATGTGAATAATACTTGGGGAGCTGGTAAAGGCAAGAAAGTTTGCCGACTGATTCTGCAGCTCCTGGAGGAGCAGGCTTCTCACCAGGCTTAGATGTATCTTCTGTTCGTGCTGGATCAGTTCAAGATTGTGGGCTATGGTTTCCTTGCTGTGAACGTAGAGGAGGGTGCCGAGACAAGCGGCCAGAGAAAAGACCAATGCCAGAAAGGTGGCCAGGAGCTTTCGCTGGCCGAGGTCCTTGAGATGGAAATGAGCGGCGAATGTGTCTGTCATGATGGATCAAAGGAAAATCGTTTATCGGCAAAGAGAGCGAGACAGGCCGAGACCACCTCGGTATCATACACGGTGTCCTGGCCTCTGCTAATTTCCCGAAGCGCCACTTCAATGCCCAGAGAGGGCCGGTAGGGCCGGTGGGAGGCCATGGCCTCAATCACGTCGGCCACCGCCAGGATGCGTGATTCAAGAAGCAGGTCAGGGCCGCGGAGGCCAAGGGGATAGCCGCTGCCGTCCATCCGTTCATGATGCTGATGGACGATGGTCTTGATGGGCCAGGGGAATTCAGCCGTCCCTTCGGTCAGGATATCAGAGCCTATCTGGGCATGGCTCTGGACCAGCTGATACTCAATGCTGGTGAGCTTGCCGGGTTTGGCGAGGATCTCGCTGGGGATTGCCACCTTGCCCAGATCATGGATGGTGGCAGCCAGCCCCAGTCCCTCGTAGCGATCCTCATCCAGTCCCATCTCTCTGGCAATGGCCAGGGCGAGGGCGGCCACCCTGCGTTCATGGCCGGCAGTATAGGGATCACGCTTTTCGACCATGGAGGCCACGACATTAACGACACTGATCAGGGTCATCTTCAGCTCCTGTTCCCGTCGCTGCAGTTCCATCGTCCTTTTATCGACCTCTTCTTCCAGGTGGAGCTGGTAGCGCCTGTTCTCCTTGAGCAGCTCGGCCTTCTCCAGGGCCCGGATCACGGCGTACTCAAGCATGGCCATATCCTCAAGAGGCTTGGTCAGATAATCCCAGGCCCCGAGCTTCAGGGTGGCTATGATATCGTGCATGGAGCCTGTGCCGGAGACGACGATAGTCGGAGTTATGGAAAGAGTGTCTTTGATGGCCGCCAGGAGCTCCAGTCCGCTCATCCCCGGCATCTGCAGGTCGAGAATGATGAGATCAGGAGCGTCCCGGTTAAAGAGCTCAAATCCTTCACTGCCATTTTGGGCCTGCAGAATTTGAAAGCCGCTGTTCTCCAGAAAAGCGGCCATGCTCAGCCGTACAAGGGGGTCGTCTTCAACGAGGAGGATCGTTGCTTTCGGGATGGTTGTTGTCATGGATTGTTGGGTCATGATTCTTGTGTGATTGACAGGTGTTGAACCCCGCATAGAGGCTCTGGCAAAATGACAAAGTTGTCATTCCCGAGTTCTTTTATCGGGAACCCCATTTTGAATGTACGAAAATTTAAGATCCTCTTTCAGCGGTGTTCAATCTCAACGGCTACCTTTCTTCTCCCCCACTGGAGGGCGTCCTCGTGGGAATCAAAGAAGAGATCGATCCGGTCCGGCCCTTTGATCGCTCCGCCTTTGTCTTCCACCACCCCCCATCCATATCCGGGGATGTACATCCTGGTGCCGAAAGGGTAATATTTTATGTCGGCGGCAATAGTACCTTTTTCCGGCAGGAAATACCAGGGAAAGAGGATCAACCGGGTGGGAATCATCCACGGGCGTTGCAGGGAGTCAAGAGAGAAGAATCCGGGCTGCGGTTCCGTGGGGGTGGTGCCGCCGGCGGTAAGTCCGCTGTAGGATCGACCGGCATGGCTGCCATAGCCGACATAGCGATTCCAGAAGTCGAGTTTGAGAAAGAGCCAGCTGCCGCGCTCCCAGCCGCAGCATTGGGA
>DCUN01000134.1 GCA_002327225.1 Desulfobulbaceae bacterium UBA2213 | reverse complement strand
ATTCCTTTTCTGCCGGTCTATACCAAGATGGATAAATTGTCAGGGAACGAGAGGAGCAAGAATGCCAGGATTCTTGATGCCGGCCATGCTATTGACCCCGGGCAGCGGATCCTCTTTTCGGCCTTGACTGGGCAGGGAAAGGACGAACTTGAGAGGGCTCTTGCTTCTTTTTCTAGAGTAAATTAGTTTTTGCTGTTTTGGTGAAATTGGGGTAGAAAAACGTACGTGCTCTTCGTGCAACGGGGAGTTTTTCCCATCGACCATCAAGATGATAAGCCGTTGTTTAAAAATAACCATACTCTTGAAAATTCGTGACCGGCATAAGGAGCTGTAACGAAATGATCAGCAATGTAATGGTTATTGCGTAACGGCTCCTAAGAATACAGAGAGTTGTAAGGAGATAAAAACACCATGTCACTTCGTTCTGAATGGCCATGCTGGGAGATCATGAAGTGTGATGAGGGCAAAAAATGTCCGGCAAGAGAACAATCGGCCAAATTGTGCTGGGAGATTATTCAGGAAGTGGATGACCACTCTTTTCATATCTGTACAGAATGTTTGGTCTATGTAAGCCGGCAGAAGGATGGTAAATTTAGTAGAGAAGAAATCCTGAGTATCATGGCCCAGAAAGGGGTTGATGTGCTCGATCGTTCTACATGCACATGTCCTCAACTTAAGGATAAGGACAATGAAAAGAAGTAGAAGGGTGCTTACGTTTGATAGATATGAAAAAGGGGATGGAACAAGCTGGGCGAGCTTGATCCATCCCCTTTTTTTTGCAACATGGCGGACTTTATTTATTGCTCAGACTTGAGTACCGCTAAGAAGGCACTCTGGGGGATCTCAACATTGCCCACGGTCTTCATTCTTTTCTTGCCCGCCTTTTGTTTCTCCAGGAGTTTCCGTTTCCTGGAGATGTCACCGCCATAACATTTGGCGATAACATCCTTTCGCAGCGCCGAGATCGTTGTCCGGGCGACAATGGTTCCGCCAATAGCGGCCTGGATGGCGATCTTGAACATCTGTCTCGGGATTTCATGCTGGAGCTGTTCACAGGCATGCAGGCCGCGGGCCCTTGAATTGACGCGATGGACCAGCTGGGATAAAGCATCCACCAGTTCACCGTTGACCAGGATGTCCAGTTTGACGAGATCACTCTTGCGATAATCATAGAGCGAGTAGTCAAAGGAGCCATACCCTTGGGTGGCTGATTTTAATTTGTCGTAGAAATCATAGATCACTTCCGCCAGCGGCAGTTCACAGGTGAGCTCTATTCTGCCAGGCATTGGATAATGGTAATGGGTGTTTTCGCCGCGTCGCTCCATGCATAGCGCCATCACCACCCCCATATATTTCTCAGGCATGAGGATGGTGGCCTTGATATAGGGTTCCTCTACCCGGCTGACCTTGGCCGGATCCGGAAAATGGGCGGGGTTGTCAACTTCCACCATGCTGTCGTCGTTGAGATAGAAGTTATATTTGACCGAGGGGACGGTCAGAATGAGTGAGATATCAAATTCACGTTCCAGCCGCTCCTGTATGACTTCCAGGTGGAGAAGGCCGAGAAAGCCGCAACGAAAGCCAAAGCCAAGGGCCACTGAAGAGTCTTTTTGAAAGGTCAGGGCCGCGTCATTGAGCTGTAGTTTTTCAATGGCGGTGGCCAGATTTTCATAGTCATCGGTGGAAATTGGGTAGATAGAGGAGAAGACTACCTGCTGAACCGGTTTGAAACCGGCGAGGGCCTGGGCGCATGGTCTGTCTTTATGGGTGATGGTATCGCCTGGCCGGGTATCGCTGACGGTTTTGATCCCGGCCAGGATATACCCAATCTGCCCGGCGGAGAGTTGTTTTTGTGCCTCCTTGCTGCCCCCTCTAAACAGACCTACCTCCTCGACCTTGTAGGTGGCATTATTGGACATGAACTTTATCATCTCCCCTGCCTTGATAGTGCCGTTGATGATACGGCAGGAGATGATAGTACCCCTGAAGGCATCATAATGGGCGTCAAAAATAAGGGCCTGGAGTTCTCCGGCAGGATCACCCTGGGGTGGGGGGAGGAATTTGACGATGGCTTCAAGGATCTCATCGACACCCTTTCCAGTTTTTGCGGAACAAAGCTGGATATGGTCACCGTCTAGTCCCAAGTCATCCTCGATCTGTTCGGCAACTTTCTCCGGCTCTGCTGACTGGAGATCAATTTTGTTGATAACCGGGATGATCTCCAGATTATTTTCCATGGCAAGATACAGATTGGCCAGAGTCTGGGCCTGGACCCCCTGAGCTGCATCAACGAGGAGCAGAGCGCCTTCGCAAGAGCTGAGGGCGCGCGAGACTTCATAGCTGAAGTCAACATGGCCGGGGGTGTCAACCAGATTCAGCTCATAGTTTTTTCCGTCTTGAGCGGTATAGGGCAAGCAGATGGTCTGGCTTTTGATGGTGATGCCGCGTTCGCGTTCGATGTCCATATTGTCGAGCATCTGGTCTTTAAATTCGCGAACCGTAACCTGATTGCAGAGCTGGATCATGCGGTCGGCCAGAGTTGACTTGCCATGATCAATGTGGGCGATGATGGAGAAGTTTCGTATGTGTTTCATTGCTTGTAGGGAAATTTTATGGAATACTAAAAAAGAACAAATAAACGATTTTGAAGAAATAGACTTGTAGCATAAAAGGATCAAGATGAAAATAGAATTTTTCCTTTATTTCCTGCTGATAAGTGGCTTGAATGGAAAGCATGGCATGCTGTGCGGCCCTTTCAGATGAGATATAATGATTGCACTTTGATAGAACTGGGGTAATAATAAAAAGTTTCTATAATTGATGTTGTCCCGATAAACAGAATCCTTCTATGACCGCCAAAAAAAAAATAATTGATAGCTCCGATTCATCTGAGCTGCCGGATGTGACTGAAGCTGACCGCGAGGAAACCGATCAGTATGAGCATCCCCTTGTCTCCCTTTCCAATGAGGAAAATCTTCCTGCCCTGAGTAATCCCGCCCTGCATCGCTATCTGCAGGAGATCAGTCAATATGAACTTTTGACGAGGGAAGAGGCGGATGAGTTGGCGATCAAGTTCCGTGAAGATGGTGATCAGGATGCCGCCTACAGGTTGGTCTCTTCCAATCTGCGCCTGGTGGTCAAGGTGGCTATGGATTTCCAGAAGTATTGGATGCAGAACTTTATGGATCTTATTCAGGAAGGAAATGTGGGTCTTGTACAGGCCACCAGGAAATTTGATCCTTATCGCGGGGTTAAATTTTCCTATTATGCTGCCTACTGGATTCGGGCCTATATTCTCAAATTTATTATGGATAACTGGCGTCTGGTCAAGATCGGTACTACCCAGGCCCAGCGCAAGCTTTTTTTTAGTTTGAATAAGGAAAGGAAACTCCTTGAGTCGCAGGGGTTTCAGGCAGAGACAAAATTGCTTGCCCAGCGCTTGAATGTCAAGGAAAGTGAAGTGATTGAGATGAGTCAGCGCATGGGGGGCAGTGACGTCTCTCTTGAAAGTCCCGTTCGCGCGGATTCGGAAGATGAACAGAAAAGTTTTCTGCCAAGTGATGGGCCGGGGATTGAGGATATGGTGGCCGGCAGTCAGATGAAGGCGAAGCTTGCCGAGATGCTTCTGATCTTGAAGAAAAATCTCAATGCCAAAGAGACGATGATTCTGGAAGAGCGTCTCCTTACTGATGAACCTCTTACCCTGCAGAATATAGCTGATAAATTTGATATATCCCGGGAAAGGGTCAGGCAGATTGAAGTGAATCTGCTGAAAAAAATGAAGAAATTTTTTGAGACGGAAATGCCGGATATTAAGGATTTTTTCGACGGAGAAGACATGGTAATTCAAGGCGGTTCTGATAGATAACTGTTTCCGGCGGATGCCAGCTGTCCTTTCTCTCTGAGAAATAAGCCGTCGTTCAAAAACAACAACTACATTTCAATGTTATTAACGGCATAAGGGGCCATAAAGAAATAGATAAAGTAGTCGTGGTTTATTTCTTAACGGCCCCTAAAATTCCATTACATTAAGATTTGAATAATGAAAGTACCTTTACTCGACCTCAAGCAGCAATTGACTTCTCTTCGGGAAGATATTCTGCAGGCCGTAACCAGGGTTATAGATTCAACGACGTATATCCTTGGACCTGAAGTTGCCTCGCTTGAACAGGAGGTTGCAGACTATTGTGGTGTGGAAAACGGGGTGGGGGTTTCCAGCGGCACCGATGCCCTGCTCGTCTCTTTAATGGCCTTAGGTGTCGGGCCTGGTGACCAGGTTTTGACCACACCTTATTCCTTTTTTGCCACCATGGGGGTTGTGCTTAGGCTAGGGGCCACCCCTGTTTTTGTAGACATTGATCCTGTCTCGTTTAATATCGATCCCATTGCCATGGAAGAGGCCCTGTCACGTGATCATGAAAAAAAAATAAAGGCTATTCTGCCGGTACACCTTTACGGACAATGTGCGGATATGGCAGCTATCATGAAGCTAGCCAAACAGTATGACTTACCGGTAATTGAAGATGCGGCTCAGGCCATTGGCGCTGAGTGTCCGATGAATGGTGAGAGAGGCGGGTCGAATGTCCAATGGAAGAAAGCGGGATCCATGGGACTTGCCGGATGTTTCTCTTTTTTTCCCAGTAAAAATCTTGGTGGCATAGGTGATGGCGGGATGGTGGTGACCCACGATAGCGCCTATGCCGAGAAGATCCGGATCCTGCTTAATCATGGGGCATCGCCCAAATATTATCATGGCCAGGTGGGTGGGAATTTTCGTCTTGATCCTATTCAGGCCGCAGTGCTGCGGATCAAACTTGCCCATCTCGATCAGTGGCATCGGGCCAGGCGTGAAAATGCCGGCCGTTATAACAGGCTCTTTGCTGAGACCGATCTTGTCCAGGATGATTTTCTTGTCTTGCCACAGGCTGTGTATCTGACGAAAAAACAGGCTGAGGGTACCATGAACGGCGCTGGCGATAATTTTCATATCTATAATCAGTATGTTTTGCGGGTCACCCGGCGTGATGCCTTGATGGACTGGCTGCGCTCCCAGGATATCGGCTGTGAGGTTTATTATCCTCTGGCCCTGCATCAGCAGAAATGCCTGGGGGCAAACTTTCCACTTCTGTCGTTCCCTCAGGCTGAGAAGGCTGCCGCCGAGACTCTTGCCTTGCCAATTTACCCGGAACTGACTGCGGATATGCAGACGTATGTGGTCGAGAAGATAGCAGAATTTTATCGAAAGTAAGTCTCTTGCCCACGTGATTCTCCCTCCTTTCATGCAATATGCTATAAGAAATGTCTCTGCCATGGAGCTTCTTTGATGGTGAATGACTTTTCCCTTGATTCCCTGACGACTGTTGAATTCCAAATAACGGATCATAGGTGGTTTATCTTCTGGCCGATCACTGCCATTTGTTGTTTTTTTCTGTTTATTCCTTCCGTCTTATCTGCAACTCCTGCTTCCATTATCCCTGAACGTGATGTTGTTATCAGTGACACCAGTAAAGAGCCTGAGTGGAAGGTTCTCTGGGATGAGGCCCGTGAACTGACACGACAGGAGAAATATGTCGAGGCAGCCAGCTCCTATTCCCGGCTGTTATCTTTAAAAAAAAACATTGAAGAGGCTTCGTGGGAATATTGCCTGCTGCTTATCACCCTGTCTGATTGGGATCAGGCCTCGGCTCTTCTGGAAGATCTTCTGGAAGGAGATCCTGGGCGCACTGAATATCTGTTGAGCGCTGGCCTGGTCGCCTTGAAGAAGAAAGAATATGCCAGGGCCTCCTCCTATTATAGCCTTGTTTATCAGAAGAGTTCCATTCCTGCTCTGGAGGAAGAGCGACCACAAACAGTAGAGGCACTGACTGGTCTTGTCGCCGCATTACGTGGACAGGGGAGGAATGAGGCGGTTTATCCGCTTATGGAGCAACTTATAAAGTATCGGCCAGAAGATAGTCTGCTGCTTCATCAACTGGCACTCCATGCTGTCCAATCGGGAAAACGAGACAGGGCTTTGCCTTACTATGAAAAACTGGTTGCTCAAGATAAGGTGGAGGATAAGGTTCTGCTTGAAGCAGCTGAAGTCTTTGAACAATCGGGTAAAGAATCGATGGCGATATTTTGCTGGGAAAAATATCTGCTGCGTTATCCGGAGTATCTGCCGTTTCAGAATAAAATGGTCGATTATTTACTTTCCCGGGGGGAAAAAGAGGCGGCGTTACCCCACCTTCTGATTTTACTGGCCCATGATGAACGACGCGATACACGTCTTTTACAGATCGGTGCTATTTATCTTTATGATATGGAGCAGCCAGACAGGGCGCTGTCGTATTATGAAGAGTATTTCCAGCGTCATCCCGGGAATCAGGATGTTGCCCAGGAGATAGCCAGGATACAGACCAGATTAGCGCATGATCTGGTGGCAAGGATGGCGTCTGTTGGCGCCTTACCTTTGTGGAATGAGCTTGTGAGGATTACCCCGAACCGGCTGGCAATTTATTCCGTTATGGTCGAAGTCCTTGAGAAACGTGGGAACAGCAAAGAACTGCGTGAGGTGCTTGGCATCATCCAACAGCATGATCCAGGGAACAGAGATGCTATTCTCCGCCTTGCCGAGTTGTTTCTTGAGCAGAACGATATGGACAAGGTAGAGCGTTTTCTGGGTTTATTGCCCCAGGATGCGCAGATGGAGCCTAGATACTTGCTGTCCCGCGCCCGGCTTATTGATCAGCGGGGAGTCCCGGGGCAGGCATTGATCTGGTATAACCGCTATCTGGAAGCGAAGCCAGGCGACAAATCCATTCGCCTTCGTTGTCTGGACTTATCGGCACAGCTCGGCCTGATCAATCAGCATCAGGATCACTATGAACAGCTGCGCCGGGATGCAAAATCTGACTTGGAGCGGCTGAACATTGATCTGCAGTATGCCCGGGTCTTACTGGCAAACGGCCTGGCAAGCCACGCCAAGTCAGTATGTCAACAATTGATCAAGGCGGATCAGGGCGGGCAGGGATTTATTGCCGAGACGCGTCTGCTGCTCGCTGATGCCCTGTACAGTGAGGGGGGCACCTTCGAGGCCGAACAACTCTTACGGCAGATGCTGGTAGATGGCGAGGCGATTGAATCTGTCCTTTACAAATTGGTTGAATTCTCCCTGGAGAGCAAGGAACCTGACCTGGCCAGGAGCTGGTTGTTGCTGTTGTCTGAACAACCAGGATATTCTGTTGTTCCCCTAAGCTGCGGCGATGACGGAAAGGATCTGACCTTGCTCCGGTCAAGGGTGCTGGCCGCGGCAGGAAAACTTGGTAATGCTATCGACAGTGTCAGAGAATATCAGGCATTTCTTCTCCAGCATTGCCCGCAAGAGAGTGGAATGAAGAAACAGGCGGGTCTTGTGCTTTCCCATTTCTATCTGCAGAATAAACAATACGGTAAAGGTCAGGAGCTGATAGCGGAGATCCTTAACGAACATCCTCTGGAGCTGGAACCTTTGATCCTTGGACAGCAGCTTGATGCAGCACAGTCAGATGCTCCGTCAGGCAAAAACCTTGCCGGCATGGTTGAGGGAGTGCTTACGAATAACCACGGCAATAATTTTATCGGCTTGATGCAGGCAGCCCGGTTAGAAAGGAAATATGGCGCCATTGAGGCAGCCCTCAGGCATGTGCGGATGGCATTGAAGGACGTGCCTGAGTCAGTGGGAGCGAGGAAGCTCATGGCAGATATCCTGCGGCAGCAGGGGGCGCAGGATGCAGCCTTGACCTCTCTTCAGTCTCTTATTACTGACTATCCAGGAGAAATTAGTTTTGCTCGGCAATTACTGGAAACAGAGTTCAAGCAGGCATCATTTTCGCAGATCATTGAAAAACTGCTTCCCGCAAGGCAGAAGGTCATTGGCCAAGAGTTTATGACTTTTTTTGACACCAGTCATTTAGCGGTTTGGCAGAAGCTTATTCTGGCCCGGACCCTGTGGGCTGACCGGCAATGGGTGGCAGCTGTTGCCGTATATGATGCCTTGTTGCAGCCCTCTGTGGAGATGATTTTTACTCAAAAAATAGTAGAGAAGCAGATAGAACTTGTCTTACCACCTCCGGACAAAACCTTCTGGAATGTGATCACCTTTACTCAACCGGCGGAACCGGATCGTCTGACTGTGGTTATGGATCCAGCATTTGTCATGACCCAGCGTGGACTTCCTGCAGGCAGGATTGGAGCTGATCTTTACGCGGACTATCGCTGGCAGCAACTGGTGGTCAGAGAGCTTTCTGCCAGGAGGGCGTTGGCGCAGGGTGATTATTATCAGGCCATGAAAGAGTATCAGGAGGTAGTTGCAAGGAATCCCTCTCATGAGTCTCTTTTTGATCTCGCCGGGATCTACAGTCGTCTTGGAATTCTGGGGAAGGAGGCGCTGATCTATGAAGAGATTGAACGGGAAAATCCTGACTATCCTGATCTTGCCGAAGTTGTCCAGCGCAACAGTCTGAAGAGAAAACCCAGGGTGATGATTGATTCCGGATATTCCTCTCTCAGTGGACGCGATGGCTATCTGGATGTCCAGCAGTCACGGGGTGGGGTCAGTGCCTGGATGCTGCCTAATCTTCGTCAGGAGCTGGATGTCAGCTGGAATACCATTCATGCGATTGCCGAGGATACGGATCAGGCCTTGTGGCGGAACAGGTTTCTGGCAACATATTCTTTTTATCCAGGGTATAATTTTGATATTATTACCAGGATCGGGGCGGATAAAACCGGCGGCATTAAACCTGAAGAGCGAGATGGCCCGGCTCGTTCAGACGTCACTCCCCTCTATCACCTTGAGCTGCGTGGCCGTATAGGGGACGATCTGCATGGTTTTGTCCAGCTGAGTCAGGATGTAGTGGATGATACTGTTCAGGCCCTGGGAGAGGGGATCAGCAAACGGGATCTGGAAGGTGGTCTCAGGTTGGACATTCTGCCCCGACTGTTTTGCGGTGGGGAATATCTGTTCAGGGAGTATAGTGACGCCAATCATCAGAATCGGTACCATGTCTGGGCGACCTATATCCTTCACAGTGAACCGACACTGCTTCAGATCACCTATGGTCAGGAATTACTGCATAACGCTGATACCAACATGGGGCGGGATTTCACCTATGCAAGTGGGTTCGTCCCTGGTGATCATCCCTACTGGAGTCCCAAAGAATATTGGCAGAATTTTGTCTCTGTCCATTTTGAGCACCAGTTGGCCGCAGATGTTCTGGGGCGGAGCGCTCCAAGTTTCTACACCCTTGACTATACCTTTGGCTACGAAGATGGTGGCTATGACAATCAGACCTTTGGTGGCGATATTTTTCTTGAAATGAGCCGTCATTTCTTATTAAGTAGTAGTTTCGATATAATTCAGGGTGGTCAGGTGCTCCGAAAGGATATCTCTTTATCCTTGATATATCGATGGTGATTACCAATTACGATTTATGAATTATGAATATACAGTTTTAAATTCATAATTCATAAATCGTAATTTTTTTTTTAGATCTGCAGGAGGAAGGAATGATTGAACGGGTACCCATGTCGACTCAGGGCTATCAGAAGCTTCGAAGTGAGCTTCAACGTCTCGAGAAGGTTGAACGTTTTGATGTAGTTAAGGCCATTGAGGTTGCCAGGGCTCATGGCGATTTAAAGGAGAATGCGGAGTATCATGCCGCCAAGGAGCGACAGGGGCATATTGAAGGGCGTATTATGGAACTGAAGGACAAACTTGGACGTGCCGAGGTGATCAACTGTATAGATGTGCCCACGCAACGGGCGGTCTTTGGAACGGTGGTGACTTTACTGGATCTTGAAACTGATGATCAGGTCTGTTATCAACTCCTGGGTACGGAAGAGGCCGATGTGAAGAAGGGCTCTATCTCTGTTTTTTCCCCTCTGGGAAGAAGTATTCTGGGAAAAGAGGTGGGTGATGAGGTGATCGCCAAGACCCCTGGCGGAACCCGTGAGTTTGAGGTGGTCGATATAGCGGCCTCTACCTTCTCCTGAAAAGCGGACAAGACATGTATGGTGGTCTTGCAAAAAGTCAAACGACACGAGTTGTGTATGTGTAATTCAAGCTGGTTGCATGGTGCAAAATCTGATGACGGTTAAAGAGAAGGGAAGGAAAGGGAAGGAATTTGATTCTGGAACTCCAGAGCTACATTATTCAGTTTGTATCGCTGTAGAGACGAGCATTCCTGAGAGAAAAATGGCCATGATCTGACTGATGATCTCATCCACGCTGTACTCCGTTTCCAGGGAAATGCTCCAAACGCGTGATATTTCATCAAGCGCCCCGAAAAAGGCACGTTTGGCAATCCCCGGCTTGATATCCGCACGGTAGATATTCTGTGCCTGACCTTGCTTGATGATTGTGGAAACAATATCAATATATTCGCTGAACTTGTTGTTTCTATATTCCTTGATCAGCTTGGCGCTTTGTCGTAGTTCTATCTGGATAACTTCCGCCAGATTTTTATTTTTTTTCATCATTGTCAGATGTTTTGTGGCAAAGATTTCCAGTTGCTTTCTGGGATCTGTCTCAATGGCCAGTGCTTTACTGACCTGTTCTATCAGGGTGCCGATCTCTTCTTCAAAGACAGAAATAAGGATGTCGAGTTTATTGTTGAAGTAAAGGTAAATAGTTCCGTCTGCAACCTTGGCTTCTTTGGCAATATCGGATATTCTTGCATTGAAGAATCCTTTTTTTGCGAAGACCTTGGTGGCTGCATGGATTATTTTGGAATGTTTGTCTGCTGATTTCATTAATACGTATTAGGAAATTGAAGTGTTAGGAAGAAAAAATAGGAAAATAAACATTGAATGGTCACTCATTCATTTTAGCTACTTGGAAGGAATTGTCAATGGCTGAAAAATATTTACTGGTTATTGGTAAATAAAAAAGAGTCGTTATGGCATTGTGTCGATGTACAAAAAAATATCGAGTCAGCTAAGTGGGATAGAACTGACTTCTGTCCGCCAGAATCTCAATGTCGATTACATAGAGCTGAATTATTGGGATGCCGTAAACGGCATAAGGGGCCGTGAAAAAAGTCATGAAGTGAGTGATTATTTTGTACTGTCGCCTATCTACTAGAGGAGTGAATGAATGAAAGTATTGGTTGTGGGGTCTGGTGGTCGTGAGCATGCGCTTGTCTGGAAGATTTCTCAAAGCTCCAGGGTTGGAAAAATCTATTGTGCCCCTGGAAACGCCGGTATTAAAAGTATGGCCGAGTGTGTGGATATTGCGGCCACAGATATTGATGGGCTGCTTCAGTTTGCAAAAAAAGAGAAGATTGACCTGACCATTGTCGGTCCTGAATCATCTCTGGCCGTCGGAATTGTTGACCTCTTTGAAGAAGAAGGTCTGCGTGTCTTTGGGCCGCGTAAGAATGCAGCCATTCTGGAAGGAAGTAAGGTGTTCGCCAAAGAGTTTATGGCTAAATACGCTATCCCCTCCGCTTCCTTCAAGATCTTTGACGATCTGAAAAAAGCAAAAAAATATATTGATCAGATCGGTGCGCCTCTTGTTGTCAAAGCAGATGGTCTTGCTGCCGGCAAGGGCGTTATTGTTGCCGGCACTCTCAAAGAGGCCAAAGACGCAGTTGAGCTTATCATGCAGGACAGGGCCTTTGGTGATGCCGGGAACAAGGTTGTCATTGAGGCCTGCCTGCAAGGAGAGGAAGCCTCCTTTATCGCCTTTACTGATGGCAAGACCATCCTGCCTCTGCCCACATCCCAGGATCATAAAGCTATCTATGAAGGAGACAAGGGACCGAACACCGGTGGAATGGGTGCGTATTCGCCAGCCCCGGTGGTGACTGAGGCGATTGCAGAGTACGTCATGAACAAGGTTATGCTGCCTACTATTCAAGGCATGGCCGCTGAGGGGCGCCCCTTACAGGGCATGCTTTATGCAGGTTTGATGATTGATGGGGATAATATTAACGTCCTCGAGTTTAACTGTCGTTTTGGCGATCCCGAGGCCCAACCCTTATTGATGCGTTTGAAAAGTGATGTCGTCGATATCTTTGAAGCGGCGATTGATGGCTGTCTGGATACAATTGAGATGAAAATTGATCCACGGCCAACAGTATGTGTGGTGATCTCCTCGGGCGGATATCCTGGCAGTTATGAAGTGGGCAAGGTCATTAAGGGGCTTACCAGGGCGGCCAGGGAAACCGGCGTTCAGGTATTTCATGCCGGCACAGCAATGAAAAATGGGAGGACAGTCACGGCTGGAGGGCGTGTCCTTGGGGTGACTGCAGTAGGTAAGACCCTCGAAAAGGCTATTGAACAGGCCTACAAGGCTGTAGACTGTATTCAGTGGACCGGTTGTTATTGTCGGCGTGATATCGGTGCTAAAGCCTTGCGGCGCTCTGAGAAACAGGCGACGGGCAGGGCTGCTCTGATGTCGCGAGAATCAGGGAAGGGGGCAGCACCCGTGGTGGGTATAGTGATGGGCAGTGATTCCGATCTGCCGGTCATGCAGGTGGCAGCTGATTTTCTAAAAAAGATGCTGATACCGTATGAGATGATGTTGGCATCGGTACATATAAGTCCTGAGCGGGCAATTCGTTGGGCCAGTACGGCACAACAGCGAGGATTAAAAGTTATTATAGCAGGTGCAGGGATGGCTGCCCATCTGGCTGGAGTTCTTTCTTCCCAGACTGAATTACCGGTTATAGGTGTTCCCTGTGATGATTCCCCTCTGCGTGGAATGGATGCCCTGCTTGGTATGGTACAGGCGCCACCAGGAATGCCGGTTGCCACCATGGCGATAGGTAAGGCTGGAGCCAAAAACGGCGCACTTCTTGCCGTGCGTATCCTTGCCCTTGAGGATAAGGACATTACTGCCAGGTTGCAGGCGTACAAACTGGAGATGATTTTAGAGGTCGAGGAGAAGGCCAGAAATATTGAAGGGTAAATTGCAAGGCCCTGAGATGATGCCTGTCCCGTCGGATGAGGAATACAAACGGGCCGTTTCTGTCCTTGAACAGGGTGGGATTGTTGCCTTTCCCACAGAGACCTTTTACGGTCTGGCCGTTGATCCCTTTAATGAGAAGGCCCTGGCGGATCTGTTCAGGTTGAAAGGGCGTCCTCTGCAAAAACCATTTCTGGTTCTTATCCAGGATGAAAGTCAGCTGTCCTCGCTGGCACGCTCGATTCCTCCTGTGTACAGACCGCTCATGAAAACCTTTTGGCCTGGTCCCTTGACCCTCGTTTTTCCGGCTCTCTCCACGCTTTCGCCAGCGCTTACCGGGGCCGACCGAGCCGGCATTGGGGTCAGGATCTCACCGCATCCGGTTGCCAGGAGATTCGGCCACTTATGGGGCGGGCCGTTGACTGCGACCAGTGCCAATCTGTCAGGAATGCCCGCTGCCCGTACCGCCGATGAAGTGCGGCAGTTTTTTGGTGATGGGATTTCCTGTATCCTTGATGGTGGTCAGACGCCGGGAGGGATGAGTTCAACGGTCATTGGACTTGCTCAAGGGAAGTTGCAGCTGATCAGGGCAGGGGGTATTGATTTTTCTTCCCTGATTAAGGAAGCTCATGATAAAGGTTGAAGGGAAGGGCTGAAAACATTTTTTCATGGTTGTTCATGGGAAGTCGAGATATTGGCTGACTGATTCCTTTTAACATCAAGTGAACATAAGGAGACACAGGTGATCAATGACTTGTGTTGGAACAAAGAATTTGCCATGGGGCAGGTGGACAACGATGATGAACTGCTTCAGGAGTTGATCGCTATCTTTCAGGATTCCTCGGCCTCGGATATGGCTGTTCTGACTCAGGCAGTGGGAAAAGAGGATCCGGTTGAGGCCGGTAGTGCGTCTCACTCCATACAAGGCGCGGCTGCAAGTCTTGGGCTGGAGGCGATCAGGGATATAGCTGTGCTCATCGAGAAAGACTGTCGTGAGGGGTCACTGACCGTTGCCAGGGAAAAGCTGCCGCAGCTTGCAACCTTATTGGCACTGCTGCGGCGACTTTAGTGCCTTACAGATTATTTTCTTGTTTTTTTTAAAGAAAATAATCTGCGAAAGGCACTTATCCCGTTTATTGGGGTTAGAAGCCGTTATAAAATAAAAATGGGTTTTTCTTGCCCTGGCTCTTTTCTTTCTTTTATTGCCTGGTCAGTTGCCGATATTTAATGCGGTGCGGCTGGTCAGCCGCTGCCCCCAGGCGCGCCTTGCGGTCTTTCTCGTAATCCGAGTAATTTCCCTCAAACCAGACTACTTGTGAATCTCCCTCAAAGGCCAGGATGTGGGTGGCTATCCGGTCGAGAAACCAGCGGTCATGACTGATGACAACCGCACAACCACCGAAATTGATCAGGGCCTCTTCCAGTGCCCGCATGGTGTTGACATCCAGGTCGTTGGTGGGCTCATCAAGGAGCAGGACGTTTCCACCTTCTTTGAGCATTCGTGCCAGATGGACTCGGTTGCGCTGCCCCCCGGAAAGTAGCCCCACTTTTTTCTGCTGGGCCGAGCCTGAAAAGTTGAATTTGGCCACGTAGGCCCTGGAATTAATCTCTTTAGTGCCGAGCCAGACCGTTTCCTGGCCCTCGGAGACTGCCTCCCAGATGGTCTGTTCGGGGTCAAGGATGTCACGGCTCTGGTCAACATAGGCAAGCTTGACGGTTTCTCCAAGGCGGATGTCACCTGCGTCCGGCGTGTCCTGTCTGGTTATCATCTTGAAGAGTGTGGACTTGCCAGCGCCGTTCGGGCCGATTATACCGACAATGCCGCCTGCAGGGAGGCTGAAATTCAGATCTTCAACGAGAAGTTTATCGCCTAATGATTTACGCACATGGTCTGCCTCAATGACTACCTTGCCAAGACGTGGTCCGGGTGGAATAAAGATCTGCAGGTCCTGGGCAAGTTTTTCTGTCTCCTGATTCAGTAATTGCTCATACGAGTTGATCCTTGCTCTGGACTTTGTTCGTCTGCCCTTGGCTGACATCTGGATCCACTCAAGTTCTCGTTGCAGGGTCCGCCGCCGCTCGCTCTCTGATTTTTCTTCTGTGGCCAGTCGTTTTTCTTTCTGTTCCAGCCAGGAGGAATAGTTTCCCTTCCAGGGAATACCAACTCCCCGGTCAAGCTCCAGAATCCAGCCGGCGACATTGTCAAGGAAGTAGCGATCATGGGTGACGGCAATAATGGTTCCGGCATATTGTTGCAGGTGCTGCTCCAGCCAGGAGACAGACTCGGCGTCAAGATGATTGGTTGGCTCGTCGAGCAGGAGGATATCCGGCTGTTTTAAGAGGATGCGACAGAGGGCGACCCTCCTCTTTTCACCACCAGAGAGGATAGCGCACAGGGTATCCGGGGCCGGGCAGCGCAGGGCGTCCATGGCCATTTCTAGTTTGCTGTCCAGATCCCAGGCGTTGAGGGTGTCAAGTTTGTCCTGCACCTCGCCTTGCCGGTCAATGAGCGCCTGCATTTCATCATCACTCATGGGCTCAGCGAATTTTTCATTGATGACGTTAAATTCATGCAGCAGGTCAACGGTGGACTGAACCCCTTCTTCGACGATCTGTCGGACCGTTTTTTCGGGGTCAAGTTGGGGCTCCTGGTCCAGATAGTCGATGGTGAGCCCGGGTGAGAGAATGGTCTCACCGTTAAAATCGGTGTCAATACCCGCCAGGATGCGAAGCAGGGTACTTTTACCTGAACCGTTCAGCCCCAGTACCCCGATCTTGGCGCCATAAAAATAAGAGAGGGAGATATCCTTGAGAATGGGTTTATTGTCGTAGTATTTGCTTACCTTGATCATCGAATAGATAATCTTCTTATCATCAGTGCTCATGAAAATACCTGTACGGAAAATATGAAAAAATAAGAGAAAGAAATATTTAAGTCTGTGCAGAATACTCTGGAATAAAAAAAAAAGGAAGAGGCATGCATTGCGGCATGCCTCTTCCTTTTACTGAACAGGGAAGAATATTTTTAGAGCCTACTCAGTGACAGAGCAGGTGTTATCCTTGCAGCTGATATCCTCATTGAGGAAGAAGGCATTATAGCCGGCATTGATGAGATCTTTTGCAGCCATACCAGCCCGTGCCCCGGTGGTGCAGTGGACATAGATTTTTTTGTCTTTGGGTAATTCCCCCTTGCGGTTTCCAACCTGATCAAGGGGAATGGAGATGGCATTTTTGAACATACCTGCTGTGGTTTCATCCTGGTTACGGACATCAAGGATCACGGTATCAGTCGCACTGCCCTCAGCAACCTTCAGGAAGTCGGTTATGGAGACCTCACCTTTTTCCATCTGCCGTTTCCACACGATGGTGGTGACTACTGGGCCACTTGTTGTCTCGCCGCCCGATTTGACCCAGCCAGCAATATTCCCCGGGACCAGAGCAACTTTTTTTAATCCCTTCTCTTTGAGGACCTTCATGGCGCTTACAGCCTCATCTTCGCTGTCACTGTAAATGACAACAGGGGCCTTTTTGGGGATGCTGTCAGCCTTGTCCTTAAGTGTGGCGGAAGGGATGGTCACAGACCTGGCAATACGCCCAGCCTCTGATTTTTCAACGGAACGCAGATCAATGAGGACAATATTGCCCTTGCTGATAAAGTCGTTGGATGCGTAGAGTGGATACCCGGCTTTTGACCAGGCAGGTTCACCTTCCAGATAGACTTTAATATTCTTGTAGCCCATTTTTTTCGCCTGACCGGCGATATCAGTGGACATGCCTCACGTGGGACCTCCGCAGAAAGCTACCACGAGCTCATCTTTGCTCTCGGGAAGTTTGTTGGCCTGGGCCTTGAAATCATCAGATGGAATATTGACAGCGCCAGGTAGGCTGCCTTCAATGGATCGTTTTGCTGGGCGGGCATCAACCAGGGTAAACTTTGTTCCTTGGTCCAGCAGGGACTTGAGTTCAGTGGTTTTGATCTCGGTTACACCAGAAGGCAGTTGTGCCAGTTTTGCTTTAATAACGGTGGCCCAGGGTTCGCCGCCTCGCATCTCATAGTTGATGATGGATGCATGGCCAACGACCGCATATTCAATCCCCTTGGTCTTGTCATCAAATTTAACGAGATGTGTCTTGGCATCTGCGCCTTTACCAACATCGATTGCAATGACTTTTGCTTTGTTTGACACATTGGAAACATTTCCTACGAAGATTGGGTAGGGGCGGTCCTGAATTCTTGAACCGCCGGATGTGCCATGCTGGGGGATCAATTGAGGAACAGTCGTTCCTGTCTGGGCACATCCTGTTGTTAAAAAGGATGCCATGATCAGGAAAGGAATAAATTTAATCAACGTTTTTTGCATACAGCCTCCAAGGTGTTTGTGAAACAAGTTAGATACTTGCCCTTTTTTCAGTACAAAAAGAATTAAAATGGGCAGGAATCGTTAATATTAAAATGAATGACAGCATTTTTTACACCATGCCAATATGTTGAAATTATTGTAATGTGTTGATTGCTTCGTGTCAAGAGCGTAACGGGTGTAATTGTCTTCTATATAGCTGATTTAACAGGTGCTGTTGATTATTACTTTGGCTGCACAAAAAATAGGGGTTTCTTTCTCGGATTGCGTTTGATTTGCCGCCTTATTTGGTGACGCCTGCGAAACGCAGGCTGGGGTAACCCGCCATGCCGGGCAATAAAAAAAGGGTTGTTAGCCAATGAATGGTTAACAACCCTTTTTAAGGTTCAGGAAGCTGATGAATGTCAATCAGACAAAGAACTTATTTGTCATCTTTCTCTTCAGTCAGTCCCTTAACGAGCAGGGCACCGGCCAGCCCGAGCAGACCAAGATCTCTGGCTTGACGCATAGCTGGTTTCACCATGGAGGCCATCATTGCCCGGCGTTTGACACTGCTCAGGTCGGCAAGCTCAGGAGTGGAATCCTGGAAGAGAAGAGTAATGTCCTTCTTCTTGCCATAGTAACGGGAATTAGGCCCAATGGTATCACCCTTTGGCTCCAGCCCTTTGGCGCCTTTAGCCACATATTTTGCCACATCAGAATTTGCATCATCAAGGTCGCCGAATATACGGGCATTGGTGATACAAGTCTGCACACAGGCAGGGGTAAGCCCGGCTTCTACGCGTGGCATACAGTAGGTACATTTATCAGCCTTGCCGTCTGATGAGATATCATCAATGAGCGCAGGGTTGACATAACGGGCGCCATATGGACAAGCCTCAGCGCAGGCTCCACAACCGAGACAGCGGCTCTTGTCAATCTGAACAGTTCCGTTAAGAGGATCTTTCCAGGTTGCCGCCACAGATTTGGTGGTAGTCTTGCCAGTTTTTGCATCTTTAAAGGTCATCTCTACCGGATCGGCAGGGCATGCATCCACGCAGGGTGGTTTTGCGCAGTGATTGCATAGGCCGGGATAGTAGGTAGAGGCAAGCTCTTTTCCTACCTTGCTCGGTCCGAGACGTTTGACCCAGTTCCTGCCAAACTCAACTGGGACCTCCCACTCCGCCTTGCAGGCTATGGTGCAGGCATGACAGCCCACACAGCGTTCTAGGTCAATGATCATTCCATATTGCATCGAAAATATCCTCCTGAAAAGGGCTCAAGGTTATGGTTACTCTGGAATAGTTACGCTGGAATATCCAGGGTTTTGCCATCCTTGGTCAGTTTAACAAAGTTGTTACGCATACCACTACAGCCGGTTTCCGGGTCAATGGCAATTTTGGTGATCAGGCTCTGATCGTCAACGCCTTTGCCGACACCTTCGGTCAGCAGTGGGTTGGCAGAACCGAAGCCATGGTACATATAGACAGCATCCTTTCTGATGCCCGGTGTCACCTTGACCGAGGTGGTGGTGCGGGATTTAACCCCTTCACTGTTGATAAAACCAACGATGTCACCCTCTTTAACACCAAGCTTGGCGGCAACTTCATCATTAAGCCACACTGGATTGTCCGGCATTTCGTGGTTCAGCCAGACGTTGTTCTGAGTACGGTTGAAGGTGTGTACCGGGGCGCGGCCAAAAAGCAGTCTTGCATATCCGGCTGGAACACCTTCAACTGATTTATAGGTTGGGGCACCGGGAAAGCCGGCAGCGGCAATCTCTTCATTGAACAATTGAACCATAAAATCATCGGGCACGCCATAAGGGGACTGGCCAGGCTGGAGGTGGATGCCGCCCTCGGCCTTGACTGAAGCAAGGGTGATATTGGCAGCTTCCAGGGTCTTGTCAACCAGATCTTCCAGGGTCTGGGCTGGAATGTCTTTCTCGTGGCCCATACGTTTGGCGATTTCATTGGTGATATACACCTGATCCTTGCGCTCGAACATCGCTTTTACCATGGGCATACGAGGAGCGATGAACTGGGTTGGCAACTTGTCATCGGCCTTTATCCTGCCAGTCCCGACCTTGATCTCGTCGTGACGCTCAAGATAGGATGACTCAGGCAGAAGGATGTCGGCCCACATGGTCGCATCGGTAGGCATGACATCGACGCACATGATAAAATCCATGGCCTTGAAGACCTGTTTCATCTTTTCCTGATTGGGAACAGTCTGCATGGGATTCTGGCCCCAGATTACACAACCCTTGATCGCATAAGGTTTACCGCTGATCGCGCAGTCACGGATCAATTCGGTTGGGGTGCCGGGAGGGCTGTAAGGATGAACCTTTTTGCCGTTGCTGACGTTGAGATTATGCTTGTCCCCATGCTCCTGCGCGGCCCAGCTGGTCTTACCCAGTTTAGGGTTCTTGGGCTCAGCCCAGCCGCCTTTCACATAGTAGGCGCCAAGGAGCGCGGTCAAGCAGGCCAGTGAGCGTTCACGCTGAAAGTCGTTGCCGTACCAGGATGAAAAGCGACCAGGATGGATGGCCACATTCGGGGCATTGGCAGCCAGCAGTTCGGCCACTTCCTTGATCTGGGCGGCTGGGATGTCGCATTCTTTGGCCGCCTTGTCCAGGGTCCATTCGGAAATAGCCTCGGAAAACTTGTCAAAGCCGGAAGTGTGCTTGGCCACAAAGTCCTTGTCATACTTGTTGTTTTTGACCAGATAGTTCATGATTGCCAGCAGGTAAGCGGTATCGGTACCCGGTTTGATCTGAACCCAGATGTCGGACTTGGCGGCGGCAGCGGAGTAGCGTGGGTCGGCCACAACCAGTTTCGCGCCGTTCTGCAGGCCCTTGATATAGGCCTTGATGTGGGAGACATGGATGTTTTCGCCGAGGTGACTGCCAACAAGGAAGATAACCTTGGTGTTGGCCATGTCAACGAATTCACCTGGCGCCTTGCCGGTGGTATTTACATAGGCGGCGTCCCGAATGCCGCGGCACTGGAAGAAAGATGCCTCGCTCACATTGTGGGTGCCTACTGTACGCTCAAAATAGTGCATGGGATATTTGGCTGAAGCGCCATGGGGGAATACGCAGATTCCCTGAGGGCCATGCTGGTCAACAACGGCCTTGAGCTTGGAGCCGCATTCGTCGAGGGCCTCTTTCCAGGAGATACGCTTCCACACAGGCTCGCCGCGTTTTCCCACGTTTTTCAGGGGGTATTTCAGACGGTCCACATCGTAGAGCAGTTTGACACCGGCGTTGCCGCGGGCGCAGAGGGATACACCGTTGTCGATGGACTTGGGGTTGCCCTCAAGTTTCATCAATTGACCATCGCGCACCTTGCCTACCAGCTGACAGCGCCAGAAGCACATCTCGCACAGTCCGCCGACCACAGTTGTGTCGTCCATGGTGCCCTTTGGTTCCAGGGACGCCTTGGCAACACCTGTCTCTGCGGAGACGACCTTGGACAGCGGTACCGCGGCTGCTGCCAGGGATGCCGTCTGCAGGAATTTACGCCTCGTTAAGTTGAAAGCCATCTTCCTCTTCCTCCTTTGTAAAAGAATCAATTAAGGTAACAACCATCCTGTAAAAGGGATGGCGGGTTTCTTCCGTGACACGGGGACAAAAACATTTGTACCAGGGTCGGAACAGCTTGTTCAGGAATTCTTCTTCTCCTTCAAAATCTTCTTCTTCAACCAGGAGTGAAAGGAATTCCAGCTCATGGATAAGATTGTCAGGGAGGTCGGCGGACTCTTCCATCGTAAAGCCTTTTTCCCTGTAAAAATTCAGGGTTTTAAGGGCAAAGGCTCCCTGGACAGACTTGTCCATGTAAACTGAGGCATAGGGTGGGGCTACCACATGGGGAAATCCGTTGATGAACAGCCTGGTGTATTCTATCTGCAGCTCTTCGATATAGTCTGAAGATTGTTCTAGAACAATCTTTATTTCTTTACCTTCTGGGATAGCACCAAAGGTTCCCAGAAGATTATAGAAGACATTAAAGAAGTCATCATTCATCCATTCCGGATCAGGGTACTGCATGCATTGGGCCAGAAAACGATACAGAGAAGCTATGTCCTGAGATGTGTTGGAATCTGACATGAAAATTATAAGAGCATGAAAATAAAGGGATTTTATTGACGAAGTTGCAGAGAAATGAAGTGACGAAAAAACAAATCATATCACATCACAACGAAAGTTTTTATGATGAAACTGTTGATAATCATATTTTAGACTAGCGAATATTAATGCACCTGTCAAGAGTCAACACTTGAATATGGTGGGAGTGAATTGCAGCAGATAGCAGCAGATTGCAGAAGGCTGATCTTCCGGGGTGACTTTGCCGCCGGAATTGATCAAGCTGAAGTCGATCGCTCTTCTTGGGCGAAGCGTGAAAGGATATATTGGCAGGAATTGTTTCAGGAATATTCCGATGAGGATGCAGCGTGAAAAGAAGAATATATCCAGTTGGTTACAATATAAAAAAGGAGCTTCCGGCAGACGCCTGAAACTCCTTTTCATTGGGGTGGGGTGAATGATGGGACTCGAACCCACGACCGCCTGGACCACAACCAAGTGCTGCCACCAACTGAGCTACATTCACCACATAAATTATGACAACTTTATACCCGCTGCAGCTGCTTTTGGCAAGTGTAAAAATACATGGGGCAGTTAAGGAGTAAAACGGCTTTTTGTTTGATTCCTTAACAGGCCTCTGAGCCGTCTTTGTTTCTTGCCGGCCCTTGATGAAAGGGTCTACAGGTCTGCCTTGCAGTGCAGGCATTTCTGAGCCTGGGCCTTGATGAGCTCGGCGCAGTATGGACATTCCTTTTTGAAGTGGGCCTTGAGTATTTCACTGATAATCATGCCGCATTTCTGGGTCAGCGATGTGTCGTTGAAGGTGTGATTTCTGATGGGGTCAATGCAGGAAAGATCGTTGAGCTCCTTCAGGCAGCCGACAGCCTTCTCTCTGCTGGCAAGTTTTGCTGACTCGTCAAGGATCAGAGTCATGACCGGCTCGAGATTGTGGTTCTCGACACACGTGTCGAGGGCTTCGGCTGCTTTCAGTTCTTTGACGTAACGAGCGTTTTGCATTTTTACTGCCTCGATGTTAATCACGCTGCCGGTAAAGGCGTATTCACTGGCAACCATCATTACGTTCTGTTCATTACTTCCAGGTAATTGCATGCGGCGATACGATCCCTTGTGACCGTACTGGAGCTCTACGTGCTGCCAGCCATTTTTAAAAACGGGGCATTCATTGTTCAGGCAGATAAAGAGGACTTCCGATCCCCAGCCAAGGCCATCGCCGACATGGACAGGGGGGGCTTCACAGCAGGACATTTCGGACTGGCAGCTGGGGCAGATATGGACTTCGTCAAGATAACTGAAATTACTGGTAAACATATGTATTTCTCCTGAATGAGACGGCGCGATTTATGAAAGTTTTAGTGGGGGGTAACTTCCCTGGTTTAATAAAGTTGAAAACTATTGTACGTCCTGGTTGGTTTGCTGAAAAGATGCAGGAAGCTCGCATTGTGTTCCTTCCGACCGAAGGAATGAGGGGCTTCAGCCAGGGCCTTTGACCGCTCCTGAAAAATAGAGAAGGAAGAGCCAGCAGGCCAGAATTGTCATCAGCACGATATTTCCTGATTTTTTGATTTTTTCAGGTAGCTTCACTCTTACGAATCTCCCTTCATCCCGCCTCTGGTCAAGACCTCATCAACGGCACGGGCCTGCTTCATTCTGGCGTCCAGGAAAGAGGGCGTGAGGTAGGCGCGATTCTGATCCATCAGGTCGCAGAGCTCCGAAATTTTTCCATCTTCCGCTATATTTATGATCTGCAGCAGATTTTCGGCAAAACTGCGTACAATTTTCCTGCCGTCACCACTGGTGGCCATGATCTCGGCATAGGTGCGAGGGTTCTGGTTATGCACTCGTGCCATGGCCAGAATGCCGTAAAGGGAGGTGAGGGTGGAATGGCTGCCAATATCCTTGCAGTTGATTCCGTATTGTCTCAGGACGCTTGCCATGGCCACGGAGATGATAGTCGGCAGTTTCTGGCCGACCCCCATGAGAAGATCATGCTTGTCAGGGGTGTCCTGGAAGATGTCAGCCCCGTGTTTGTAGAGAAAGGCCTCAAACTCACCGCAGAATCCGCCGCTGCGGGTCGTCCTGACCACAGCAGCGTTTTTGTCTTTCATGGTCACGGCCTGGGGGCCCCAGAGATTGTGGACCAGCATGACTTCCACGCCTTGACTGGTCGACTCCATGGCAGCCCTCAAGGTATTTTCAGATTCACCGGCTAACAGAATCAGGGCCTGGCCGTCGCGTAACAGCCCCCCATATTGGCAGATGGTGTCAACCGTAACTGAAATGGGAACGCAGACAATGACCACATCAACTTCGGGAATCATCTCCTCGGGTCGCATGGTGGTGGAACGTCCGGTCATCAGGGTGCGGTAGCCTTCATTTTCCAGGCGGTCGGCAAACCAGCTGCTCATATCACCGGTGCCGATGAAGCCAAATGTTTTAATTTTCTTGACCCGCATGTCAACACGGGGGAAGGAACCAAGAAGTTTCAGAGAATCCTCTTCCTGGATAATATTTTTTTCTATACTCTCCAGAGCGCGGCTGAGAAGCTCATCGCCGACGTGTCCTTCCGCCTCGAGATAAATCTGCAGCTTCTGGGTCTTGATGTCGTTTTCCGAACGAAGATCGAGGATATTGATACCGCGACGAGTGAATTCGCCGAGGATATCAACAAGCACCCCCACCCGGTCTTTGAGTGGTCGGGTAATAATGGCTGTGGCGTCATATCCTGTCTGGCTGGCCAGGTTTGTACCAAGGACGGCAAAGCGGGTGCGATTATGCGGGACAACCTCCCTGGCCAAAATTTCCAGGCCATGCCTGCGCAGCAGTTCTTCGGATTCAATGACCGCATGATCTTGAAGCATTCGGTCATTGATATCGACAAGGGCCATGTCGATATCAATGACCGTCATCAAGGTGGCCTCGGGATAGTTTTCTGCGATATACTCATCGCACTGTCTGAAAACAGAACCGCGCCCAACGATGGTCTTTATCTGCCTTCTGTTGTCATCTTGCGGCAGGGCGCCAAGGGAGAGGTGAATGGGGAGGACAATATTGTCGATCCAGTATCCTTCTTCAAGCTGTTCCATGAGACGAAAATACTCTTTGATCTCGCCTTCCCGGGTATTGTAGATAGGGATAATGGCCAGGTCGGTCTCTTCATTGATGAAGGCGTTAATAATGTCCGGGATTCGGTTATACAAGCGAAGAGTGGCGTCAGGTGCGTATTTCCGAGCGGCCTGACAGCCGTCTGATCCATCGGGACCGAGAGTGGCAATGCTGATCATGGTTGATTCTACTGGATAGAAGTGTTCAAAGTGTTAAGCCGTGGTTATACAATAAACGTGTCCTTTGAGGGGGGAACGAGATCTTGTAGTGATCGCTCCTGGATTCTTTTATTGCGGCTCCAGAAATAGAAAAAATATTCCTGCAGAATAAACACTCTCAGCAGGTAAGGCAAGTTTTTAAGATCTGAATATCGGACTCGTTGCTTAGAAAAAGAAAAGCGCAGGATGGGAACCTGGTGGCAAAAAAACGATGTTTCTTGCCACCAGATCATGCGGGGTGGATGAAAAAAATCAAGGCCAGAGGAGTGTTTTGTGGATCCATCCTTCAGTACCTTTGGTGTGTTTGACTTTGACCCAGTCACCTTTTGTGGAAATTTTTGTCAAGACAACGCCGCGTTCGATGTTGGCAACGATTGCGCTGCCGGTCGAAGGTTCAGAGCGCATATTGATTGCTTTCTGGGTGTTGACGATAACAGTGTTCCCCGGACCTACCAGCGTTTTGTGAATCCAGCCTGTGTCGTTTTCAAAGTCAGAGATTTTTATCCAATCGCCCTTCTTTTCAGCAACTTTCAGCGGGTACCCCTGAAAGAGTTCCATGGCCACCTGATCATCAGTGCTGGGTCCGGTGCGGATATTGGTGCCATCTTTCATGACACTGACTGTTTCAGCGTAAAGAGTGGATGTGCTGATCAGTATAAGTGCGCTGCAGGTAAAGAGGCATCGGGAGAGGATATGTGATAGGCGAATTTGTATGTTCATAATGTATGTATCCTGATTGAAAAAAACTTTAAAGAAACCCACTTGTAAAATTTTAAATAAGTTTATCTATATATCATCAATGCTTTTTGAAGTCAAACTTCAAGTCATTTTTTTTGACTGATAATGTTCTACTATCTTAATATTATTGTATTTTTATTTAAATGAATAATTTTGTTTTGTTGTAGACACAGCTATTTGTCGTCACTTTATCTCTTTAGTGTTGATTTATGCCATTTTACCGTCTTAAATGCTTGCTTTGAAAATAGCGGCCTTTTGTCTTGATCTTGATTCGACAGTGGGATGAACCAGAAAATAATCAGGAAAAAAATGTGAAGACAGCGGTTGTTGCCCTGACGCGAGGGGGCAGGGAGTTGGCCGAAAGGATAGCTGGTGGACTTGAGAATTGCGAACTCTGTGGGCTTGCCGGTGGTGTCATGTTTGCCCTGCCGAGCCTCTGGGCGCGTTTCGACGGCTTGATCTGTGTCATGGCTGCCGGAATCGTGGTTCGTGCCATTGCCCCCCTGTGCCGGGATAAAAAGAGAGATCCCTGCGTGCTGGTTCTTGATGAAAATGGGCAGTTCGTGATCAGTCTGCTTTCCGGCCATCTGGGCGGTGGTAACGTGCTGGCTCGCAAGGTGGCAGCCATCACCGGCGGCACACCGGTGATCACCACTGCCTCCGATGTGACGGGCCACACAGCCCTTGATCTATGGGCTGCGGAAAATAATCTGCGGGTGCAGAATCCTCAGCGTCTGAGCGGAGTGTCTGCGAAACTGGTCAATGAGGGTGAGCTGAGCATTTTTTCAACTCTGGAGTGCGGTAGCCTGCCCGTTGATTTCAAGGTGGTGACGGAACCGGCTCTGGCAGATATCATCCTTTCCTATGGGGCCATTGATCCCCTTGAATATCCTGACGCCCTTATGCTCTGCCCCTGCAATCTCTATCTGGGGCTGGGGTGCAATCGAGGGGCCACCGCTGCGGATTTTGAGCGGGCAATAACGGAGCTGTGTGGGCAATACTGCCTGGATCGTCGCGCCATTGCCGGGATTGCCAGCATTGATCTGAAGGCGGATGAGGCCGGGATGCTGCAATTTGCAAACGATACTAATCTGCCCATTCGTTTTTATAGCAAGGATGAACTCAACCGGGTGGAGGGAGCATCATATTCGTCTGCGGTGATGGCCGCCACCGGTGCCAGAAGTGTCGCCGAGCCTGCGGCCATGCTGGCGGCAGGCGATGGAACGACCTTGGGACAACTTATAGTAAGGAAGATAAAATGGAAGAATGTAACTGCGGCGGTGGCCGAACAGAAGTTGACGGACATGGCGTAAACGCAGCTCGGCAGGGCATGATCAGCGTGGTCGGCACAGGTCCGGGTGGGCTTGACCATCTGACGCCTGCGGCCAGCAAGTCGATTACGGCCGCCGATGTGGTTGTCGGCTATCGCACCTATCTTGATCTGATCCCTGAACTGCTTGTTGGCAAGGAGGTCCTTTCCTCAACCATGATGCAGGAGGTGGATCGCTGCGCCAAGGCCCTGGATCTGGCCCAGTCGGGAAAGCGAGTGGCCCTGGTCTCAGGAGGTGATCCGGGTATCTATGCCATGGCCGGGCTGGTCTTTGAGATGGCGGCGCAACGGGAAAGCAAACTGGCCATCGAGGTGATCCCCGGCATTGCAGCAGTCAATGGCTGCGCGTCCAGGCTTGGGGCGCCGCTGATGCATGATTTTGCGGCCATCAGCCTCTCTGATCTGCTCACCCCCTGGGCACTGATTGAAAAGCGTTTGGAGGCCGCTGGCATGGCTGATTTTGTCATTGCCCTCTATAATCCGAAATCGAAGAAGCGGACCGAAAACATCGTGCGGGCCAGGGAGATTCTCCTGAGCCATCGTCCGAGTACTACGCCGGTGGGCATTGTCACCGCCGCCACCCGCGACGATGAGGTCATTACCCTTACCACTCTTGGCGCCATGCTCGATGCCAATATCGGCATGCAGTCTACGGTCATCATCGGCAATGCCAGCACCTTTGTCTGGAACGGGCACATGATCACTCCCCGGGGCTATGCCGGTAAGTATCAACTGGATGAGGAGAAGGGCCGGTAATGGCATCACGGCTGATCCTGCTGCGTCATGGTCGGACCGGGCTTTCCGGCCGCTATGTCGGCTCAAGCGATGTACCCCTCTCCGAGGAGGGTAGAAAGCAGATCCTTGATCTGCGGTCAGACCTTGGCTCCATGCAGATCGATGGTCTGCTGGCAAGCCCCATGCTGCGCTGCACACAGTCCGCCAGCTTGCTGGATCTGGGTCTGCCGGTGCAGCTTGACCCTGATCTGCGGGAGATCGATTTCGGACGCTGGGAAGGGAAGAGCTTTGCCGAGATCGAGGCGCAGGATCCTGCACTGGTCCAGCACTGGGCCTCCGGCACTGATGATTTCTGCTTTCCCGATGGCGAAGCGACAGCCGAATTTGTCAGCCGGGTGAATGCTGTCAAAAATCGGCTGCTGGCCTTGGATGTTAGAACTATGCTTCTTGTGGCCCATGGCGGGGTGATCCGCTCCCTGATCTGTGGACTGCTTGGCCTGTCCCAGAGCAAATATCTCCTCTTTCAGGTGGCCAAGGGTCATTATAGCACCATTGACCTGTATGATGGCGGCGGGGTGATGACCGGATTTAACTTAGGAGCCGTTACGAAATAACATGGCCATTTATATCTATTTCGTTACGGCTTCTTATGCCGTTTTGGACAATTAAATGGCCATGTTATTTTTTTACAGCGGCTTAAGGGGAAGTGGGTGATGGGCAGACTGATCCTGGTGACGGGTGGGGCCAGAAGCGGCAAGAGTGATTATGCCTTGAAACTGGCGCAGTCGCTGCCCGCACCACGCTGTTTTATTGCCACCTGCCCGGTTGTTGATTCCGAGATGGATGAGCGCATTTCCCGTCATCGCGAGGAGCGGGAAGGAACCGAGTGGCAGACCATTGAGGAGCAGACGGATATCGCAGCCATTCTTCGTGCGCACGTGGACTATTCCGTCTGCCTGATTGATTGCCTCACCCTCTGGGTGAACAATCTCATGTATCATGGCGAACAGTCAGGAAAATTGTTTACAGATACCGAGATGCGCCGTCAGAGTGACATCCTAACTAAGGCTGCCTCCATCTATCAGGGAACGGTGATCTGTGTCACCAACGAGGTGGGCTTGGGGATTGTCCCGGACAATGCAGCAGCCAGGGCTTACCGTGATCTGGTGGGCCGCTGCAACCGGATCATAGCCGCAGCTGCGTCTGAGGTCTATCTCGTCAGTTGCGGCATCCCCCTGCGCCTGAAATAATGTGAGTTTCGTACAAATGATCTAGATTTGGTTCCCTTGCGGCGCATGGAAACCAGATAATTCTTAATTCTTAATTTCTAATTCGTAATTCATTATCATGAGCCTTTTAGAGAAAACCCTGCAAAGAATATATCCGCAAGACACTATTTCCCGAGAGCGTGCCAAGGAGCGCCTGGATCAGCTGGCTCTGCCCCATTGGGCCCTGGGTGATCTCATGGATCTGGCCCTTGATCTGGCCGGGATGACCCGCTGCATGACCCCTGCGGTCAAGCGAAAGGCGGTGGTGGTGATGGCCGGGGATCACGGGGTGGTGGCGGAAGGGGTGAGCAAGTTTCCCTCCGAGGTGACTCCGCAGATGGTCTATAATTTCGTCGGTGGCGGGGCGGGGATCAATGCCCTGGCCAGACAAGCCGGTGCCGAGGTGATTGTTGTGGACATGGGTGTGGCGGCTGACCTGCGGGAACTGGCCGCAGCCGGTAAGATCATCAACAAAAAGATAGGCATGGGCACCGACAACATCGCCGTCGGTCCGGCCATGAGCCGGACCATGGCCCAGATGTCGGTGGAGGCTGGGATTGATATCGCCAATGAGCTGGCTGGACGCATTGATGTCTTCGGTACCGGCGACATGGGCATCGGCAATACTACGCCTTCCACGGCTATTGCCGCAGTGTTCACCGGTAAATCGGTTGAGGAACTGACCGGCCGGGGCACCGGTTTGGATGACGCCCAGTTGAGCCATAAGGCCGAGGTGATCATCAAGGCGCTGGCTGTGAATATGCCCGATGCCACAAATGGCCTCGATGTTCTGGCCAAGGTGGGCGGTTTTGAGATCGGCGGCATTGCCGGACTGATCCTGGGCGCGGCTGCCAACCAGAAGCCGATCGTGGTCGACGGCTTTATCTCCACGGCGGGTGCACTGGTTGCCTATGCCATCGAGCCCTTTGTCCGTGATTATATCATCTGCGCCCATCGCTCCATGGAGCCGGGCCACGCCGCCATGCATGAAAAACTGGGACGCAAACCGCTGCTCGACCTGAACATGCGTCTGGGCGAGGGCACCGGCGCGGCTCTGGCCATGAATCTGGTGGAGGCCGCACGGGCGGTGCTCACCGAGGTGGCGACCTTTGAAGAGGCCGCGGTTGCCGGGGCTGACAAGTAAGACGTGAGCGAACAGGAGAAGAACAGGCAGGCGTGGGCCCCGGATGCGCTTAAGTTTCCGTTGGCAAGCTTTCTGGCGGCCCTGCGTTTCCTGACCATTGTGCCCTTGTCCTGGCGCTGTGAACAGGATGGGCGCTTTTTTGTTGCGAGCCTGGCCTGGTTCCCGGTGATCGGGCTGTTGATTGGGCTGGTCTGCGCTACGCTTATCTCCGGCCTCCTCCCGTTTTTTCCGTCGCCGGTACTGGCCATGGCCGCCCTTGTCCTGCTGGCCGCGGTCTCCGGCTGTCTGCATCTCGATGGTTTGGCTGACAGCGGCGACGGCCTGCTCAGCGCCCGTCCGCGGGAACGCATCCTGGAGATCATGCGCGACAGCCACACCGGGGCAATGGGTGTGATCGCCCTTATCGTGGTGCTCCTGGGTAAATATGCGGCCCTCTCCTCTCTTGGCGCTCCGACCTTGCTTACCACCCTTATCGTTATGCCCCTGGCCGGTCGCTGCGCCATCGTCCTGACCATGGCCTGCCTGCCCTACGCCAGAGAGGGTGAGGGTCTGGGACGCCTATTTTATTCGCCCTCCAGCCGCTGGGCCGCGCTCTGGGCTCTCGCCTTGCTGGCAGGAGTCCTTTCCTGTAGCGGATGGCGGATGTCTCTGGCCGTTCTCGTCGCAGTCCTTACCACCGTGCTTTTGTTTTCCCTCTGGTGCCGCGCCCGAATCGGCGGGGCCACCGGAGACACCCTGGGCGCGGTCTGTGAACTCACCGAGATGATGGTTGCCATTGCCATGACCTTCGGAGTCAATACCTTATGAAAAACAAAATGTCTTCTTCACAATCTGGCGTCACCGGCCACGGCGGCAATGTCCATGGCCTGGCCAGGGAGATGGGCATAGATGTGACCACTCTGCTGGATTTCAGCGCCAATATCAATCCCCTCGGGCCGCCGGAGTGGCTGCGTCCGCTCATCAGTTCCGAGGTGGCCTCGCTGGTTCATTATCCTGATCCCTATGCCGGCAAGCTCGTTTCCGCCATTGCCGAGCGCTATCAGGTGCCCGAGGAGTCGGTGGTTGTGGCCAACGGAACCACCGAGCTCCTCTATCAGTTGCCGAAACTCCTTGGCTGCACCCAGGCCCTGATCCCCTCTCCCTCCTATATCGATTATACCAAGGTGATGGAGCTGGCCGGGATGACGGTACGTCCCTTCCTGCTCTCAGCCGAGCGCGGATTCACGCTCCATCCCCAAGAACTCGCCACTCTGCTCACGGGCGGCGAGCTGGTGGGGATCGGCTCCCCCAATAATCCGACCGGGGCGCTGGTTGATCCGGAGCAGATCATCCAACTGGCCAAGGGACATCCGGCCACCCTGTTCCTCATTGATGAGGCCTTTCTTGAATTCGTTGTGGATGGAAAAAGCGTCGCTT
>DCUN01000143.1 GCA_002327225.1 Desulfobulbaceae bacterium UBA2213 | reverse complement strand
CTGCGTATCGTTTTGACTGGTTGCACGGCTTGCTCCTGGTTGTTATTTTTAGTTGGATTATGGATGTCGTTTCAGGTCTTTATCTGGGGACCTATCCTCTGCTTTACCTCTTTCTTTTTGTTTTTCTCAAGGTTTTTAAGGAAAATAGTCCGGTTAAAGAGGTCGCCTACCAGATTCCATTGGTAGGGATTGTTTTTTTTATCGGCCATTCCTGTTTGTATTCTTTTTATTCTCTGGCCGTGCCGGATGTCCTGCCTGAGTGGTCATGGGTCACCATCCTGCAGGAAACGTTTGTTCTGATTGTGGCCACGATTCCCTGCTTCCTTCTCTATAACAGCTTGTTTGAACACATGTCTCAACGTCGTTTCGTCCCGCCTCGTATTCTCCGTAAGCGTTCAGGGAATTATTTTCGTTGAGAATATTTTAAATCGTTACGAAATAACCATGATTCCCTTGGATCCTTTGTTACATCGCTTTAAGTCGATTATACCATGTCAATATCAGGTGCCGGGCTTCGGCTTACCTTTGTGGACTTCAAAAAATGATTAAATGGACGTTTCTGAAAGAACTTGGAGAGATCTCCGAACACGATCAGGCTGCCCTGGATGCTCTGCGGAAACGAGTCTTGGGTGCGGGGCTGGTGATAGTATTTTTTGTCGCCATTATTCTCCTGCGTATATGGTTTCTGCAGATTCACAAAGGAGAGGAGTATAAAAACAGGGCTGAGAATAATCGTGTGCGAATTCGAGAGGTGGCAGCCCCTCGTGGTGATATTCTTGACCGGAACGGCAAAGAGCTTGTGACCAATCGGCCTTCTTTTAATGTCGTGCTGGTGCGTGAAGATTCGAACGATATAGATGATCTGTTGAAACGACTCTCTGTGGTGTTGCAGGATGATGTCTCGGTGCTCTGGGAAAGGATCAGGGAGGCGGAGAGTAAACAGCGGCATATTCCTATCCGGTTGAAGGAAAATTTGAGTTGGGATACTCTGGCCTATCTGGAAACGCACAATATGGAGTTTCCCGGGATTCGCATTGAGGTCTTTCCCCGGCGATTTTATCACTATGGTGACATGGCCGCTCATATCGTCGGGTATCTGGGTGAGATCAGCAAGAACGATCTCGAGGAGGCAGGCACTGATTATTACCGGGGAGGAGATCTGGTTGGTAAGATGGGTCTCGAAAAACTCAGAGAAAAAGAATTGCGGGGAGAAAAGGGAAGTAGTTCGTCTGAGGTGAATGCCCGCGGTTTTGAGCAGCAGTTACTGACCCACGTTGAACCTGTCCCTGGCAATGAGGTGCGTTTGACCCTTGATATAGACCTGCAGAAGGTGGCGGAAGAGACCATGGATGCAGAGGGAAGAGCCGGGGCCGTGGTAGCCATGGAGGTGAAAACAGGGCGAATTCTTGTTTTTGCCTCGACACCGCGTTTGCATCTTGAGGATTTTGAAGGCGGTATTTCGACGAAAAATTGGAACGCCCTCCTGGAAAACCCCAAACATCCATTGATCAATAAGACCTTGCAGGCCATGTATCCACCGGGCTCCACCTATAAAATGGTGACCGCGCTGGCGGGATTGGCCAAGGGGGTGGTCAACAAGGATACAACATTCTTCTGTCCTGGGCATATCTCCTACGGGAATCGGCGTTATAACTGCTGGAAGCGNNATGCGGGTGGGGGTAGACGTCCTGGCTGAATATGCCAATAAGCTTGGACTCGGGTTCAAGACTCAGGTTGCGCTTGAATATGAAAAGAGTGGCCTTATTCCTACAAAAGAGTGGAAGAAAAAGAAATATGGAGAGAAATGGCAGGATGGGGAGACCTTGTCACTGGCGATCGGGCAGGGGTTTAATCTGCTCACTCCGATCCAGCTCTGTCAGATGACGGCGACACTTGCCAATGGTGGGAAGCGTTATCTGCCGCAACTCATAGAAAGTGTTACTGATGCGGACGGCAAGATTCTGGAGTCGTTTACTCCTCAACAGACAGGTGAACTTCTGGAAGAGGAAAAAAAATATGTGGAGCTGATCAGAGAGGGGATGGCCGAGGTTATTCAAGGTGCCAGGGGGACGGCACGAGTGGCTCGTCTTCAAGGCATTAATGTCGGGGGCAAGACCGGTACGGCGCAGGTGGTACGCCTGGAACAGTACAAGCATCTCAAGGAAGAAGATATCCCTTATAAATACCGGGATCATGCCTGGTTTACTTCGTATGCCCCGGCTGAAGACCCTGAAATCGCAGTGACTGTCCTTGTAGAACACGGCTTGCATGGGGGTTCGGGAGCGGCGCCGGTGGCCAAGGCCGTTATGGAAAAATATTTTGCCGACAGGATAGCAGTGGATACAATCAGGAAGGGGATTACGCAATGAATGGGTGGGGTAACCTTCTTTTAAAAAAAAGCTGCAATGGTATGCGACTGCGTGAGATTTCAGGGCCTGAGAAGGGAAAAACAGAAATACATTCTTTATTGGAAGGGTAGGAAATGTTTCGTGTGGATAGACGTTTTTTCATGAATTTTGACTGGGTGCTCCTGACGTTGTTATTGCTGGTCTGCGCGATGGCGTTTATTAATCTGTACAGCGCCTCGTATCCCCCGCTCGGGGGAATGGCGCCTTATCTGAAGCAGGCCTATCTTTTATTGATGGGTGCAGCCGGGATTATTTTTTTGATAAGCTTTGATTATAAAGAGCTCCATTTCTGGAATTATCCCGTCTATCTTCTGGTCATCTTGCTGCTTGTGCTTGTAATATTTGTCGGTAACAGCGCCGGAGGGGCCCAGCGTTGGATTAACCTGGGTTTTTTTCAGCTGCAACCCTCAGAACCTGCCAAGTTGATGATGGTGATAACGCTGGCCAGTTATTATGCCAGAAAAGAGGTGGTGAACGGCTATTCTATAAAGGACCTGATCACGCCTATCATCCTTATGGCTATCCCTTTTACCTTGATCCTGATCCAGCCTGATCTGGGGACGGCTCTCATGTTTGTCATCATCTTTATCTCCATGACGGTCTTTGCCAGGCTCCGCTGGTCGAGTTATGTCATTCTGGGGCTGACTGGTATCGTCTTGGCTGTGGTTGGCTGGTTTAAGGTGCTGCACCCTTATCAGAAGCAAAGGATAGAAACCTTGTTGAATCCAGCGAAGGACTCCCTGGGTGAGGGGTATCAGATCCTGCAGTCAAAGATTGCCGTAGGAAGTGGTGGTCTGTTTGGCAAGGGCTATATGGAGGGAACTCAGGGGCACCTTCATTTCCTGCCGGAGAGGCATACTGATTTTGCCTTCTCTGTCTGGTGCGAAGAGTGGGGTTTTATTGGCAGTCTCTTTTTTTTAGCTATTTATTTTTTTATGCTCTTCTGGGGCTTGCATGTGGCTATGTCAGCAAGGGATCGTTTCGGTCTGTTTCTTGCCTTTGGTGTGGTGGCGCTCATCTTCTGGCAGGCGGTGATCAATTTGTTGATGATTATGGGATTTCTGCCGGTGGTTGGAATCCCTTTGCCTCTCTTCAGTTACGGCGGCTCTTCTCTGTTGACCACTTTGTTTGGCATGGGGATATTGATGAATGTTCGTATGCGTCGTTTTCAAACCGACTCCACCCTTGAAGATTGTGATGTGTGATGAATTCTGGTGAGCAAGGGGGAATAATATATCTTCTTTTTTTTACAGCAAAAGAATGGAGAGAGACTTGATTATCATGGCTGGAAGCATATAATGAAATTGAAGGTAAGTTTTTGTTCCAGAGTTTGAGGAAAAAGCTTGCCAGGGAATGTGCCTTCGGGTGCATATTGATAATGACGCTTCTAAATCGTCATTAGAGGATAAATGGAGGAACTGTATGGAACTGAAGGTCGAAACCAGGAACGTAGAGTTGCGAAAAGGTTGGCAGGAGAGGATAGAGGAAGAAAAAGAAAAGATAGTTCGTCATTATGCGAACTTTGTCCTGCATCTGCGTGTTTCCATTGAGGGTACGAAACACCACAAGGAGGGCGGATTTGCTCTGAAACTGGTAGCCACCGTGCCGAATGATACGGTTGTGGTTTCCAGAAAGGGTGAAAACATGGGCGCTCTTCTAGTGGAGGCCTTTGATGTCCTGTCTCTGCAGTTAAAGGAGATCCAGCGGAAAAAACGGAAAGATCAGAAGGGGCTTGAAGGTGGTGTTGAGGCTGCCTCCG